>JACDAL010000031.1 GCA_013695465.1 Actinomycetota bacterium
GTAGACGCCCTCCGCCTCAGGCGGGTAGCCGAGCAATTCCTTCAGCCAGTCGATCGACTGGAGTTCGATCGCCGTCCCGGCCGGACCCCCGCGCCACAGGCCGAGGTTCGGGTTCACGGCTGAAACCCCGAGGCCGGCGAGCACGCCCACCGGCGCGGGGCTCGAGGTGATGTAGGCGAGCCATCGGGGATGTCCGATGTAGGTCGAGAGCTCCGCGGCGGCCTCCAGCCGCTCGGCGACCTCCTCGAGGGGGACGCCGGTTAGAGGCATTCTCGAGGCTGGTCGGCGGAGATGAGGGATTGCGGCAGGGGGTGTCGACAAGCTGGGGAGCTGTGACGAAGGAACAGCGGGCCCTGGAGGCCGCCCAGAAGGAGATGGCGCAACTCCCAGTCCCCCGGAGCAGGCCGAAGCCCTCGTCGGCGCTCTGCCGCTCCTGGACGTGGACCAGGACCGGGAGCAGCACCCTTTTTCGTCTGTGCCCCCGGCAGGATTCGAACCTGCGCCCCACGCTCCGGAGGCGTGTGCTCTATCCCCTGAGCTACGGGGGCTCGGGCAAGAAAACTGTATTGCATCACGCTGAGGTGACCGACAAGACAAGGCCTGTACTAGTAAGGTCGGGACATGTCCGACAAAAAGAGAGTGCTCATTTGCGACGATGACCCCGTCATCCTTCGCCTTCTTCAGGTTAACCTTGAACTAGAGGGTTATGATGTTCTGCTCGCCCATCACGGCGAGGAGGCGATCGAGGTCGCCAATGCCGAGCATCCCGACCTCATCATTCTCGACATCATGATGCCGAGGCTGGACGGCTATCAGACGATGGAGAAGCTCAAGGTGGGAGAAACCACCGGCGATACCCCGGTTCTCTTCCTCTCCGCCAAGGCGCAGGCCTCGGATATAGAGAGGGGCCGCGAGCAGGGGGTCGCCAGCTATATCACCAAACCGTTCGATCCCACCGAGCTACTCGAGGTCATCGAGCAGCTCGTTCGCTGACCCTTAGGCTCCCTCTATGGTCACCGACGCTCTAGCGGGCCTGGTCGAGGTCGCCCTCAAGGCCGCCGTGGCGGATGGGGCCCTATCGTCGGAGTCTTTTCCCGGCCCCCACTTCGAGCGGCCCAAAAGAGCAGAGCACGGCGACTGGGCCACGAGCATCGCCCTGGTTGTCGCTCGAGGCGGCGCCAATCCCAGGGCCGTGGCCGCGGCGCTCGTCGAGCGGCTTCCGCCGTCAGATCTTGTCGAGAGAGTCGAAGTGGCCGGGCCCGGATTCCTCAACTTCCATCTCTCCTCGAAGTGGCTCCATGACGTTGTGCAGCGAGCGGCCGATCCTGCCTCCGGCTTCGGCCGCTCGAGCGAGGGAAGCGGGCGCCACGTCAATCTGGAGTACGTGTCGGCCAACCCGACCGGCCCCATGAACGTGGTAAGTGGGCGTCACGCGGCGGTGGGAGATGCTCTCGCAGGATTGTTGGAGGCGACCGGCCACAAAGTCACGCGCGAGTTCCTCATCAACGACGCGGGACGCCAACTCGATCTGTTCGCACAGTCTGTGGCGGCTCGCTACTTGCAGCACTTCCGAGTCATGGCGGAGCTACCGGAGGACGGCTATCAGGGCGACTATCTGATTGAGGTTGCCGAGCAGATCGCCAACGAGATCGGAGATGGCCTCGTCCAGTCACCGTCTGCAGAACGAGAAAAAACGCTGGGCGATCTCGCCCTGCAGCGGATGCTCGATTCGATGAAGGCATCTCTCGAGCGTTTCGGATCGCGCTTCGATGTGTGGTTCTCCGAGAGAAAGATGCACGACTCGGGTGCGGTGTCCGCGGTGATTGAGAGATTGCGTGATGGTGGATTCATAGAGGAGAGAGACAAGGCTCTATGGTTCCGGTCGTCTCAATTCGGCGACGACAAGGACAGGGTCGTCGTGCGCTCAAATGGTGCCACCACCTATCTGACTGCCGACATCGCATACCTGATCGATAAGGCGGGGCGGGGTTACGACCACCTCATCTACTTGTGGGGGGCAGACCACCACGGGACCGTTCCCCGGATGATGGCGGCCACTCAGGCTCTGGGACTGATCAAGGAGCAGGTGGAGATCCGTCTGATACAGAATGTCTCGCTGTTGCGCGAAGGGGTAACGGTCAAGGCGTCGAAAAGAGCAGGGGAGGTAGTAGCGCTGGACGAGCTAGTGGACGAGGTCGGCTCGGATGCCGCTCGCTACACGTTTCTGACTCGCTCGATGGACGCGCCGCTTGAGTTCGACATAGAGCTAGCGAAGCAGGAGGGGCCCGACAATCCCGTCTATTACGTGCAGTATGCGCATGCTCGAATCTGCTCGATCCTCAAGAAGGCGGCCGAGCAGGGTTTCTTGACTGGGACATCGCCGCTCGATCCCGTGGGACATCCGAGTGAAGAACAGCTAATGCGTAAGCTGTCATCGTACGAGGAAACGGTGCTGCTAGCGGCTCAGGCTCGTGCTCCGCAGAGGTTGACCCGTTATCTGGAGGAGCTGGCGTCAAGCTTTAGCGCCTACTACCGGGACTGCAGAGTCATCTCCGAAGAGCGCGCGTTGTCGCAGGCGCGGCTCACTCTGTGCCTGGCCACCAAGAGAGTCATCGCAGACGGGTTGGGACTCCTTCTCGTGTCGGCACCCGAGAGCATGTGACGTGAAATTTTATCAACTCGACGTCTTTGGCTCCGGGCCCTATTCGGGGAATCCACTAGCGGTGTTCCCGGGGGCGGACCACCTTGACGCTGCTCAGATGCAGATGATCGCTTCGGAGATGAATCTATCGGAGACCACCTTCGTGACTCGCGCGAGCGTGGACTCGTATGACATGCGAATTTTTACTCCTGCGGAGGAACTGTCGTTTGCGGGTCACCCCACCATCGGGACGGCCTTCTGCCTGGCACACCTCGGACGAGTGACCGGCGAGCACTTGACTCAGCGCACTTCGGTGGGCCAGACCAAAGTGACGCACAGAAACGATAGGTGGTGGTTCGAACGCCCGGGCCGCTCTCACGATGATCTCGAGAGCTCGGACGAGAAAGCCGGCGGCACTCTCGCTGAGGCTCTCTCCCTCGATCCGGCCGAGATCGGGCTGGAAGCTCGCGAGCTGGGTCGGTCGGGCCGCCTCGGGCCCGCGGTAGCCGATGTGGGTATGGGTCACCTGATGATTCCGGTTCGCGACCTGCGCTCGCTCGCGGCGTGCTCGGTCAGGGCCGATCTCTTAGCACCGGTGTCGAGTGTCGGTGCGTACTGCTTCACGGCCGCGGGCGCCGGGCGGATTCGAGCGCGTGGGTTTTTCCCAGGCGTCGGTATTTCAGAAGACCCTGCGACGGGCTCGGCCGCGGCCGAGCTTGGGATCTATCTCGCAGCCCGCATCGGGGATATCGATTTCGAGATCTCCCAAGGGCGCGAGATCGGGCGCCCGTCCCGGCTCTGGGTGCAAGCAAAAAAGGCTTCGGTGATGGTCGGGGGCCGTTGCGACCTGGTGCTCGAAGGCGAACTTGTGAAGCTTCCCCCCTCGCGCACGCCCGAATGATTTCAGGCATCTTCCCGCCACCGCTCGGATCCTGAGGGACATCTCCTCGTGGGCGTAACGGTGAGTTGCTAGCGTCGGCGACTTTGTCCGTGTTAAGGAGCGCTGAGCGCTGCTGAGGTGGAGAAGATCGGTCTGCGATGCGCCCGTGGACCTGTTCGAGTCGCCTCGCGGAATCGACCGAGGTGGCAGAATCGCCCCGTGACAACGCCCATCCGCGTCGGATTGCTCGGATGCGGGATCGTGGGAGCGGCCACGGCCCGGATCCTGCTCGAGCACGCTGATGAGCTTGCCCGTCGCGCCGGGTCTCCCATCGAGCTGACCCGCGTCGCCGTCCGCGACGTCACCAAGCCTCGTGCGGTGGCCCTTCCAGCCGGAACGCTTACCACGGACGCTCATGCGCTCGTAACCGATCCTGCTATCGACATCGTCGTAGAGGTCATTGGTGGCATCGAGCCCGCACGTGCCCTTCTTATCGCGGCGGCTCGGAACAAGAAGCACATCGTGACGGCCAACAAGGAGCTGCTGGCGACGCTGGGCAAGGAGGTGCTGGGCGCCGCCGAGACCGCGGGCGTCGACCTCCTGTTCGAGGCATCGGTTGCGGGAGGCATACCCATCATCCGGCCCATGAAGGAATCGCTCGCCGGCGACCGGGTTCAGCGCGTGCTGGGGATCGTCAACGGGACCACCAACTACATCTTGACCAGGATGTCGGAAACCGGGGAGACGTTCGCCGAAGCTCTGGGCGAGGCCGGAGCCCTCGGCTACACCGAGCTTGATCCAAGCGCGGACGTCGAAGGCTACGATGCCGCCTCGAAGCTTGCCATTCTCGCCTCCATTGCGTTCAACGCGCGCGTCGTTGCGGGAGACGTACAGAGGGAAGGGATCACCCAAATCTCAGTAACCGATATGCAAGCGGCTCACGAACTTGGCTATGAGATAAAGCTGCTCGCGGTGGCGGAACAGGAAGGAGGCCGCATCAGCGCGCGCGTCCATCCCGCAATGGTCCCAAAGACCCATCCCCTGGCGTCCGTGCGAGATGTCTTCAATGCCGTATTCGTCGAGGGTGAGCATGCGGGAGAGCTCATGTTCCTGGGACGCGGCGCGGGTGGGGATCCGACGGCGTCGGCGGTCGTCGGCGACATCGTTGAAGTCGCCAGAAACATGCTCACCGGTGCGCGCAGCGTCGGCTGTACCTGCTACCACTCGGATGCAAGCATCCGCCCGCCTGGGGAGGTGCGGATGCGTTATTACGTGGTCTTGTCGGTGTTGGATCAGCCGGGAGTGCTGGCCGCAGTTGCCGGCGTCTTTGCCAGACACACCATCTCCATATCGAGCGTGCGTCAGGAGGGTTTCGGGGACGAAGCCACGCTCCTCTTGATTACGCATTCAGGAAGCGAGGGCCGACATGCTGAGATCTTCTGTGAGCTGGAGGCACTTCCGTCGGTCAAAGCGGTTACCTCCAAGATGCGAGTGATCGGTACGGCCGAAGGATGAGCCCAAACTCGGGCGCTCTTGCGGTCGCCGGCCGCAGAGGTGTCATCCGCCGTTACTTCGAGCATCTTCCCGTGACCGAGAAGACACCCATAGTCACCCTTGACGAGGGGGATACGCCACTTATCTTCTCAGAGCGGCTCTCCCAGGAGGTGGGGGCCGGGGTTTGGCTAAAGTACGAAGGTCTGAACCCCACCGGCTCGTTCAAGGACCGCGGCATGACGCTGGCGATCTCGAAGGCTCTCGAAGAAGGCTCCAAGGCCGTGGTGTGCGCCTCCACCGGCAATACCAGTGCCTCGGCCGCTGCCTATGCCGCGCGCGCCGGGCTTATCTGTGCGGTGCTGATCCCCGAAGGAAATGTCGCCCTGGGAAAGCTGGCTCAAGCGCTGGCACACGGCGCGCGCGTGGTCGAGATAGAGGGCAACTTCGACCACGCGCTTACGCTGACAAAGGAGATGGCGCAGTCCCGACCTGTGACCCTCGTCAACTCAATAAATGGATTCCGAGTGGAGGGTCAGAAGACGGCTGCCTACGAGGTCGTCGAAGCACTCGGCTCGGCACCCGATCTCCATGTCATGCCTGTGGGCAACGCCGGGAACATCACGGCCTACTGGCGCGGCTACCGGGAGGCTGCGGCCAAGGGATGGTGCGACTTTCTGCCCCGGATGTTCGGATTCCAGGCCGAAGGCGCCAATCCAATAGTGCGAGGCCATCGCGTCGAAGACCCTCGCACGGTGGCGACCGCGATCCGCATCGGGAATCCGGCATCCTGGGGTGGGGCCGTGGAAGCGGCGGACGCTTCGAAGGGCCAGATTCGATCGGTGCGGGACAAGGAGATCCTCGAGGCCTATCGTTCGCTGGCGGCGGAGGGCATCTACGTCGAGCTCGCCTCTGCGGCCTCGGTTGCAGGTCTTCGCCAGCTCGCATCCGAGGGCCTCGTGGTTCCCGGCTGTCGCGTCGTGTGCATACTCACCGGACACGGTCTCAAGGATCCCGAATGGGCCCTCGCCGGGGCTCCGCGACCGCGCCGCGTTCCAGCCGCGATCGAGCCCATCCTCGAGCACCTCGAGCTGGCGTGAAGCGCACGAGTTGTGTCACCGGATGCCGTTCTGCACTTACGAGCGCGAGTTGCGGCCATCAGCGCGCCCGGCGCGCCCCACCGCATGAGAGATTGATCGAGCCATGACAGAACAGCAGGTTCAGCCACCTCAGAGCCACCAGCTCCAGTACGCGCCCCTAGCGGACACAAACGGGTTCGCCGTTGCCTCACTGGTGTGCGGCATCCTCGGCGTCGTCTTCCCCTTCATACCGTTTATCCCGTCCCTCCTCGCGATCGTCTTCGCCGGGCGCGGAAAGCGACAGATTGATGGTTCCGGCGGCCTGCAGACGGGACGAGGCCTGGCAGTTGCGGGCCAAATCCTCGGTTGGGTCGGGATAGCGCTTGCCCTCGTCGCCACCCTTGCCCTAGTCGGCCTGTTTGCCGCTTTCTCGGTCGGGAGCGTCGGAGGCGTCGATGTCGGCCCTCTGCGGGACTCCCTTAGATAGTCGATGCCGGCCACTGTCAGCGTCCGCGTTCCGGCCACGGTGGCCAATCTCGGCCCAGGCTTCGACGCCTTCGGTGTCGCTCTCGACATGCACCTCGAGATCGACCTCGAAACGAGGCGCGACACGATCGACATCGGGATCGAGGGCGAAGGGGCGGACCACCTTCCTACCGACGAGACCAACCTCGTGATCCGGTCGATGAACGAGTTCTTCGACCGGGTCGCCCGCCGCCCGGCAGGCTACGCCCTGCGCGTTCGTAACCCCATTCCGCTGGCTTCGGGTCTGGGTTCGTCGGCAGCCGCGGTGGTGGGGGGTCTTGCGGCGGCGCGGGCTTTGACCGGTCGCAACATTCCCCAGGCGGACATGGTTCAGCTCGCCACCGAAATCGAGGGCCATCCTGACAATGTGCTCGCCGCACTGGTGGGCGGGCTCGTGGTGTGCTATAGGAGCGCGGGCGGAACCCTCAGCCATTACCGAACGGAGGTCAGCCGTCGCTTGATCCCCGTTCTGGCCGTGCCCCGGGAGGGTTTTCCCACTGGAGAATCGCGTCGCGTGCTGCCCGACCAGGTGCGATTTTCGGACGCCCAGCACACCGCAGCGAGGGCCGGTTTGCTCATCGGCGCGCTGATGAGCGGAGCGGGAACGGAGGTGTTGGCTGAGGGGATGAGCGACCGGCTCCACGAGCCTCACCGCTTGGCTCTTATGCCGGAAACCGCAGCGGTGCACGGGGAGCTACGTGCCGCCGGCCTTGCCGTGGCCCTGGCGGGGGCGGGGCCCTCCTTGCTGCTGGTGGTCCCCCGGGTGGAGGTCACCATGCGGACCGAGCAGATCAGGCGGGTCTGCCGCGCTCGCAACGCGGGCTGGAGAGTTTTCGTGAGCGAGTGGGAGCCCAAAGGCGCCCAGGCCAGCCCCTGAGGCTGCTGTGGTCTGACGCCTGTCGTACGCCGACCACGAGGCATTCCCCGGGCCTCGCCTCGCTGCTCGAATTGGTGGTTGATGTGCAGCGGTCGCACGTGACCCGCCACAGGACCGTCTCCTGGTCAAGCCGGGCGGGGTGTGTCCTCCCGGCCGCGCATCTCCAGGGTCTCGTTTCGGCCGTCGCCGCCCGCGGAGGTCTCGGCGATCCGCCCTTCCTCCTCCGCGATGACACGCCGCTCGAGCTTGGTGTGCCATCGTGACCCCAACCCACCGCCCACGGCTCCACCCACAGCCATGGCCGCGAGAATGGCGATCCCGAACCCCGCCGAAAGGTCGTACAGGGCCGAGTCTTGCGTGGGCAGCTGAGCAGGTGTAAAGGGTAGGTTGAGGTTTGCACTGGAACCGAGGGCCCCTACGATCGCAGCGACGATCGCCCCGATTATTAGCACCACGAGAGGAACCAAGATCCCATTTACGATTCCAGCCCCCCTCCCCATCCGACCGGCTGTGTAGCCACCCCACATGCTCGAGAGAAACCAGGCGGCGACCAGGCCGACACCGATCCCTACACCGACCTCCTGCGTGGAGCCGAGCTCGGTCGGGTTGAAGTCGGAAGTGGTAAAGATCCCCCCCACCAGGGCGGTAAGCAAGAGCAGGGCGCCGAAGGTGACTACCACTCCCGTTAAGATTCCACCCAACGAGATGCCTCCCCGGGCCGTGGCCACCGGCCGCCGCCCTCCGACCTGTCTGCTAGATTCCGTGCGGGTCTCGGCTGACGGATCATCGTTCCGCTCACTCTTCTTGCCGAGCATTTTCGGAACCCCTTTCATCTAGAGGCGGTCATCCTAAGGCGGTCATCCTTGAAGCGGTCATCCTAGAGGCGGTCATCCAGAGGCGGTCGCGCTCAGAGGCTGCGAGCACAGTTGTTCTTGGAAAGTTTCCCCATAAGCCTTTTCCTAACCTTTCCAGTTCCTAGGGAGGTACTCATCCGTTATTTGGCCGTGATCGACGGCGAGCACTATCCACCCGTGACCGAAGCCGCCTTGCGCGAGCTCGAGCAGCGGGGTCACGAGATTCTTGCCGCAGTCCTGGTCGGAGGCAAAGAGAAGCTCGCAGCGGAGGGCCTCGATGTTCTCGGGTCCATTCCGGTCAAGAGCGGGGGCGACCCGCGTGAGGTGCTGGACCGCGCCCTCTTGGATCACGCCGTCGATGCAGTGATCGACCTGTCCGACGAACCCGTCCTCGACTACCGGAGGCGTCACGAGCTGGCTGCGCTCAGCCTCTACCGGGGGGTGCCTTACGAGGGCGCCGACTTCCTTTTTCGCCCCCCACCCCGTCCCCGCATAGCCACCAAGCCGTCCCTGGCGATCGTGGGCACGGGCAAGCGGACGGGTAAGACGGCCGTAGCGGGCTTCGCAGCTCGCACTCTGCACGAGGCGGGCCGGAGTCCGGTGATCGTCGCCATGGGGCGCGGTGGCCCCCCCGAACCGGTCGTACTGCGCGGCGATGAGGTCTCGCTTACCCCTCAGGATCTGATGGAGTTGGCGGACTCGGGCGCGCATGCCGCCTCGGACTACGTCGAGGATGCGCTGCTTGGAAGGGTGCCCACGGTCGGCTGCCGGCGCTGTGGCGGCGGCCTTGCCGGCGGTGTGGAGATATCCAACGTTCCCGAAGGGGTGCGAAAGGCCAATGATCTGCCCGGCGACCTGTTGTTGCTCGAGGGCTCGGGGTCGGCGGTGCCCCCGGTCCACGCCGACGTCACCAGCCTGGTGGTTCCGGCCTCCATCCGGCAGGAATACGTGCGCGGGTATTTCGGGCCCTATCGCCTGTTGCTTGCCGACTTCGTATTCGTTACAATGGCCGAACATCCTTTCGCATCGCCCACTCGGGTCGAAGAACTTATTTTCGCTTTGCGCAGCGCCTTTCGACCAGAGAGCCACAGGGATCAGAAGCGGGACCGGAAGGGTGAACTCCAGGTAGTTCGCACCGTTTTTCGTCCGACGCCGACGCGCGCCGTGGCGGGGGCGGATGCTTACGTCGCCACGACGGCCCCCGAAGTTGTGGCTCCGACCTTGAGGCGACACCTGGAGGAAAGGTACCAGTGCAAGGTCGTGGGAATCAGCCACGCTCTCGGTGATCGGGGGAGGTTGAGGGCGGACCTCAACGAGGCGAGCGGACGCATGCAGGTCCTACTGTGCGAAATCAAGGCGGCAGGCATCGATGTGGCGACTCGGTGGGCTCTCTCCGAGGGGGTTGAAGTCGTGTACATGGACAACGTGCCTGAGGGTGTGAACGGCGACGATCCCACCGAGCAAATCTTGTCGGCGGCCGCGCTGGCGGACGAGAGGTACAAGGAAGGAAAATGACCGAGAAGCGCAGGAAGCGAATCCTGATCGCTGAGCGTGACCACGGGCTTCCCTACTCCAAGGGGTTGACGGCGTCCTCCTTGATGGTTACGGGTCTGGGCCCGGTCAAGTCGTACGCGGTGGCCAACAAGGTTGAACAAGAGCTCCACGCACTCGACCAGGAGACCGTTTCGGAGGAGCAATTGGCCGAGCTGACCCTGGAGGTGCTGCGCAGCGAGGCAGGAGAGAGCTATGCACAGGCTTTCCTGAAGTGGCAGTCGGTGTCCGAGCTCGACATGCCGCTGATCCTGTTGCTCGGGGGCGCCACCGGCGTGGGCAAATCGACCATCGCCACCCAGCTGGCAACGAGGCTCGGCATCACGAGAGTTATCTCGACCGACGCGGTCAGAGAGATCCTGCGCAGCGCCCTTACCTCCAACATGTTCCCGTGGTTGTATGCCTCGTCCTTCGAGGCGGACAATGCTGTGCGTCAACCGATACCGCACTCGGGAGACCGGTTGATCATTGGATTCAGGGAGCAGGCTCAATCGGTTGCCGTGGGCGCCCAAGCATTGATCGATCGCGCGATTCGCGAAGGCACCGACCTCATCCTCGAAGGAGCTCACTTGGTGCCGGGCTTCCTCGAAGGCGCCTTCAGCGATGAGGCTCTAATAGTTCCATTGTTGATCACGGTCGAGGATGAGGAGCTTCACCGCAGTCACTTCTACTGGCGTACACGCGACGCGCAGCGCCGGCCCAGTGACCGCTACTTGAACAACTTCAACAAGATCAGGCGCCTACAGCAGTACATGATCTCTTCCGCCCTGGCTAGAGGCGTTCCTGCGATCTCTCATACAGATCTGGATGCAAGCCTCTCGGCGATCATCGATCACGTCATCGAGCGGGCAATGGAGAAAGTCGAATTGGGTACTCGTGTGGTGGGTGAGGGAGTGCCAGAGGGAGCGGTGGAAACGATTGGTCAGTTTCGAGGGGAAGGGAGCACCACAAGTGAAACTATCTCTTGATACCGCAGACCTGGAAGAAATCCGGGAAGCTGCGCGTTGGGGCGTTCTGAGGGGTGTAACGACGAATCCGTCTACCATAGCGAAGGCGCAGAGCGACTTCCTACCCCTTGTCAAGGAGATATGCTCCTTGGTCGAAGGCGATGTCTCGGTTGAGACGACGACCAACGATAGCGACCTTCTAGTCGCTCAGGGCCGGGAGATCGCTCAGATCGCAGATAACGCCGTGGTTAAGATCGCCATGACGGCAAATGGGCTCGCAGCCGTCAGAAGGCTTTCGGATGAGGGCATCAAAGTCAACGTGACTTTGACCTTTACTCCGGCCCAGGGTATTCTTGCGGCTGAGGCGGGGGCGTACATCGTTTCCCCCTTCCTCGGCCGGCTCGATGACATCGCCACCGACAGCATGAAGGTCTTGGCCGACATCTGCGATATCTATGCGATCCAGGGATACGATACGCAGGTGCTGGCAGCGAGCCTGCGGCACCCGATGCATGTTGTGGAGGCGGCTCGGCTGGGAGCCGATATAGCGACGATGCCCTTCACGGTCTTCGAATCGCTGGTGAAGCATCCACTTACCGATGCAGGTTTCAAGAGATTTTCAGATGATTGGGAGAACGCTCGGCCGCATCTCGGCGAGCTCCTCCCCTCGATGCAGGAGGCATAGGACAAGTGTCCGAAATGAGCGACCGCTCGGTGCTCGAATCCAAAGGAGTCACCGAGCTGCGCGCCATCGCAAAGTCGATGGATATCAGAGTGGCCGGCTTGAAAAAAGCTGAGCTCATCAACGTGATCGCCAATGGTTCCAACGGATCCAACGGTTCACGTCCCGTTCCGTCTTCTCCGGCGCCGCCGGCCCAGACGACGATTCAGGAACAATCACAGGCTCAGGGGACGACTCAGGAACAGCCACCGCAGGCGACGGCTACCGAACAACGCCCGCAGTCACCGAGCACACCGAGCCAGGAGCGGCCGCGTGAGACTGCGCCGCCCCTCGAGGTCGTCTCCGGCGAGACTTCGGGGCAAGCGTCGGGCGACGCCGGCTCGCGTGCCGAAGGCTCAGGCGGCTCGGCAACCGGTGGCGACTCCTCCGAGTCGCAGAAGGCGGTCGTCGACGAAGGCGCTCACGACGAGAGGCACTCAGACCAACAGCAGCGCCGCCGACCTCAGGGACGCGACCAGCGGTCCCGTCCCCGAGAGAAGGTCGATCAGCGCGAGGGCAGGGGTCGCAGGCGCAGGAAGGGTCGCAACACCGGCGCTCCCCAGTACATGCGGGACGAGAGCTGGGAAGATCTCGAGAGCGAGGACGATGCCGACGCCGAGGTCCGGTCCGGCATCCTCGACCTTCTGCCGGAGGGGTACGGCTTCCTGAGAACCAGCGGTTTTCTGGCCGGGGACAAGGACGTGTACGTTTCGGCGTCGCAGGTCCGGAGGTTCCAGCTGCGAAAGGGCGACGAGGTCACCGGCTCCGTTCGCTCGCCGAAAGAGTCAGAGAAATATCAGGCCTTGTTGCGCATCAAGAGTGTCAACGGTGGCGAGGTTCAGAGCCTGCAGGGCAGGCCTCGCTTTGCCGATCTAACGCCTCTGTACCCGGAGCGTCGGATGGTCCTCGAGCTGGACGACAAGCCCCGACAGATCACGGCCCGCATCATCGATTTGGTTGCTCCGATCGGCAAAGGGCAGCGAGGGATGATCGTCAGTCCTCCCAAGGCCGGGAAGACGACGATCATGAAAGAGATCGCCAACGCCGTCAGAATCAATAATCCCGAAGTCCACCTGATTATCCTGCTGGTTGACGAGCGTCCCGAAGAGGTCACCGACATGCAGCGATCGGTGTCGGGAGCGGAGGTGGTGTATTCGACCTTCGACCGGCCCTCGGATGATCACATCCAGGTCACCGAGCTGACGCTCGAGCGCGCCAAGCGGCTGGTCGAGATGGGCAAGGACGTGATGATTCTGCTGGACGGAATCACACGGCTGTCGCGCTCTTACAACCTGGCGACGCCGGCTTCGGGCCGGATCCTTTCAGGAGGCGTCGACTCCACGGCCCTGTACCCGCCGAAACGTTTCTTTGGAGCGGCCCGTAACATCGAGTTCGGAGGCTCTTTGACGATTCTCGCTACCGCGCTGGTCGAGACCGGCTCGCGCATGGACGAGGTCATCTTCGAGGAGTTCAAGGGGACGGGCAACTGGGAGCTGAAGCTCGATCGAAAGATGTCGGAGAAGCGCATCTTCCCCGCCATCGACATTCAGGCTTCGGGCACCCGCAAGGAGGAGCTGCTGCTGAGGCCGGAGGAGCTTCAGTTGGTGTGGCGGCTGCGCCGTGTGCTTCACGCTCTGGAGGTCAGCGGCGGACTTGAGCTACTCATCGACAAGATGAAGGCGACCCGCGGCAACGTCGAGTTTCTGCGTGAGATCGCTAAGGTGCCGGTCAAAGGGGAATAAGTGCTTCTGGGACTCGGTTTGCCTGAATGGGTGACCATTGTAGGCCTGCTGGGCGGGCTGTGGCTGACTTTTCGAATCATGGCTCGCGCCTCGCTCGCCTACGAGAAAGCGCGGCAGGCGCGCGACTCCGAGATCGACAAAGGCTCCGGACATCTTGAGTCTCAATCTCAAGGACCTCAACGAAAGGAAGAGAAGTGAAGCAGGGCATCCATCCCGATTACATCGAAACCAGCGTGACTTGCTCGTGCGGCAACAAATTCGTGACTCGCTCGGTCAAGTCCGAGCTTCACGTCGAGCTTTGCAACCAGTGTCATCCCTTCTACACAGGTAAGCAGAAGCTCGTCGACACGGGAGGACGAGTCGAGCGCTTTCAGCGCAAGTACGCACGCAAGTCAAACCAAGCCCCGGAAAAGACGCAGTAGGAGCCGTGACGCAGGCGGCCGAGCCGGCCAAGCCCTCCATCGGCGGACAGGCGGTGCTCGAGGGGGTCATGATGCGGGGGCCGCGGTCGTGGTCGGTGGCGTGCCGCCGATCCGACAACTCGATCGCCGTAGAGCGCTTCCCCCTGCCGCGCCTATCCGAGCGGCACCCAGTGCTGAAGCGCCCGCTATTGCGCGGGTGCGTGGTCCTCGGGGAATCGTTGGCCATCGGGATCAAGGCGTTGATGATCTCGGCCAATCATTCGCTCGAGGAAGAAGAACAGCTTTCGGATCGGCAGCTCGGTTACACATTGGCTGTGTCGATGACACTATTTTCGGCCGTGTTCATCATCTTGCCCGTGCTCGGGACGAAGCTGATCGAGAACATGTTTTCCGGCCTGTCGGAGGATCAGCCGCTCCTCTTCAACATCATCGAAGGAGCCATCCGGCTGAGCATGTTCGTCGGCTATCTCTTGTTCATCGGGCGATTCCAGGATGTCCGCCGGGTGTTCCAATATCACGGAGCCGAGCACAAGACGATCTATGCCTATGAGAACGGCGACGAGCTGATTCCTTCTGAGATCAACCGCAAGTACTCGACGCTGCACGTGCGGTGCGGCACCAACTTCTTGTTCATCGTCCTGTTCATGACGATCGTGGCACATTTCGTCATCGACATCATCGTCGACGGCCCACTCGTCCCCCGGCTACTTGTCCGCCTCGCCGCCATCCCTCTGCTCGCCGGACTTTCCTACGAAGCCATAAAGCTTGCGTCCAAGAGAGAGGACAGCGTGGCGTTCAGGTTGACCATGCTTCCCGGACTGGCGCTGCAGAAGATCACGACGAAGCCCCCTACCCTCGACCAGATAGAGGTTGCCATCGTTGCGATGAAGGCGGTGGCTGAAGACGCCGCGGACGAAACCCCGGGTTCCGAAACGCCGGTGTCCTGACGGGCGACGAGACTCACATGCAACTGCCTGAGAACCGCCTCAACGACATGGAGTCGCGCTTCGAGCAGATCGAGGCGAGGCTGGCCGAGCCTGAAGTGGCAGCGCGGCCAGATGAGCTCAGAGAGCTCGGCAAGGAGCACGCGGAGCTGCGCGAGATCGTAGAGATGTGGCGCGAACGGCGTACCGTCGCCGGCGATCTCTCGGAAGCCACAGCAATGCTTACCGAAGCGCGCGGCGGCGAGCGCGATTATGTGCAGGGGGAAATCGCTTCGCTCAAGTCTCGCCTAGAGGATCTCGATGCGCGGCTGTCTAAGGAGATGACACCCAAGGACGCCAACGACGACCGCGACGTCATCATGGAGATTCGGGCGGGAGCCGGTGGAGACGAGGCGGGTTTGTTCGCTGGCGACCTCGTCCGCATGTACGGCCGGTACGCCGAGAACAAACGATGGAAGACCGAGGAGCTGTCGTCGAACCCTACAGGCGTCGGCGGTTTCAAGGATGTGTCGGTCGCCGTCAAGGGGAAAGGCGCTTACTCCCGGCTCAAGTTCGAAGCGGGCGTCCATCGCGTGCAACGAGTCCCGGTCACCGAATCCAGCGGTCGCATTCACACCTCGGCCGTAGCGGTCAACGTGCTTCCGGAAGCTGAGGAGGTCGACGTGGATATAGATCCCAATGATCTCAAGATCGATGTCTACCGGTCGAGCGGCCCGGGAGGGCAGTCGGTCAATACAACCGATTCGGCGGTGCGCATTCGCCATCTGCCGACCGGTATCGAAGTCGCTTGCCAGGATGAAAAGTCTCAGCTGCAGAACCGCGTGAAGGCCCTGCGCATCTTGCGCGCTCGGCTGCTGCAGGCGAAACAGGAGGAGCAGGCGCGAGAGCTGGCCGCCGAGCGCCGCTCCCAAGTGAGAAGCGCCGACCGGTCCGAGCGGATCCGTACTTACAACTTCCACGAGAATCGAGTCTCCGATCACCGGATCGGCTACACAGTCCACCGTCTCTCTCAGATTCTCGAAGGTGATCTCGACGACCTCATCGACGCCCTCACCGCCGGCCTGCAGGGGCCCGAGTAGCCGGAGCCCACTACGCTTTCAATTGCGCTGCTGCAGCAGGCGTCGACCTTGTTGGACGAGGCGAACATGGCCGCCTCTGAGCGGGAGGCGCTGTGGCTGATCGAGGCCGTCACGGGAGCGTCTGCGGCGACCGTCCAAGCCGGCTTCGGCGTTACCGAGCAGGATTGTGAGAGCGTATTGGAGCTCGCTCGCAGGCGGGCCGCAGGGGAACCCTTGCAATACCTCACCGGCATCTCGGGATTCAGAGCACTTGAGCTTCGCGTCGGCCCCGGCACCTTCATCCCCCGCCCCGAGACAGAGCTTCTGGTCGAGCTCGCGTTGGCGCGGCTTCCGCCCAGTGGTGTGATCGTCGACGTTGGAACCGGATCGGGCGCGATCGCCCTGGCGGCGGCCCAGGAACGGCCGGATGCGAGCGTCTATGCGACCGAGGCGTCGCCCGGCGCGCTTCGTTGGGCCCGGCTCAATCGAAAACGGCTTGGATTGGCCGTCGAGCTTGTGAGCGGCGACCTCCTGGACGGGCTCTCAAATGATCTGAAGGGGGGGATCGACGTTGTGGTTTCGAATCCGCCCTACGTGTCCGTGGGGGATACCTCTTGCTTGCCTTCCGATGTGCGGGAGCACGAACCGTACGAAGCGTTGTTTGCCGGGCCCGATGGGCTCGAGGTGATCGTGCGCCTCGCGGCAGAGGCCGGGAAGTGGCTGACGCCCGGAGGTTGGCTCGTGCTGGAGATCGGAGCGACCCAGGGACAGGCGACGGCGAACGAGCTCAGGAGGCGCGGCTACGAGGAGGTCTCGGTTTACCGCGATCTCGCCGGACGACCGCGAACGACCGAGGGACGGCATCGGTGACCGCCTTGCAGAGCGCCCTGGAAGAGCTGCGTGCCGGCCGCCTCGCAGTGATCCCCACCGACACGGTCTACGGCCTGGCCGCCGCCTGCGGCGCGGCCCCCGCCCTCTTTGCACTCAAGAAGCGGCCTCGGGCCAAGGCCCTGCCCGTGCTCGGCTGCTGCGTCTCGGACCTCGAGCGAGTGGCGAATTTCTCCGCGGCCGCCCTTCGGATTGCGGAGAGGCTGTGGCCCGGCCCCCTCACGCTGGTTCTGGAGCGCGCGCCTTCCCTTGACGTCGATCTGGGTGGCGACGGGGCCACGATTGCCGTCCGGGTTCCTGCCCACGAAATGGCGCTCGAGCTTCTCGTTCGCTCGGGCCCGGTGGCCGTCACCAGCGCCAACCGAACCGGCGAGCCTCCGGCAACGACTGTGACCGAGGCGCGCGCCACCTTCGCTGGAGAGGTCCGCGCCTTTGTGGATGGAGGCCGCTGCGACGGTGCTCCCTCGAGCGTGGTTTCGGTCACGGATGAGTTGCGCCTGCTGCGGGCCGGAGCCGTGACTCTGGCCGAGGTCCGTCAGGCGCTGGGATAGAGCTCGGAGTACTTGGCCCGCAGGTAGTCGAGCAACGGCTCCGGAGTAATGGGGCCTCCGCCGACTCTTTCGATGAGGTCCTTGGCGTCGTGTTGGTATCCGAGGCTGTGCACGTTCTCTCTCAGCCAATCCAAGAGGCTGTCCGTGACCCCTGATCTCAGCTCGGCTTTGAGTCCCGGAAGCTGTGCGGTGGCTTGGGCAAACAGCACCGCCGAATAGATCGTCCCCAGCGTGTAGGTGGGGAAGTAGCCGAACGAGCCGGTCGACCAGTGCATGTCCTGGAGGACTCCGTCCGCGACCGAATCGGGGCGGAGCCCGAGATGCTCTGACATCATGTCGTCCCAGGCGCCGGGCAGGTCTGGGACCGAAAGTTCGCCTCTGAACAGCGCCAGCTCGAGTTCGAAGCGAAAGCTCACGTGGAGGTTGTAGGTGAGCTCGTCGGCGGTCACCCTGATCAGGGTCCGCTGAGGGTGATTGACCCCGCGATAGAACTCGTCGGGGCTCACCATGCCGATCTCCTCCGGGAAGCGCTCCTTGAGCTGCGGGAGCAGGAAGTCGGTGAAGGGACGGCTTCGCGCCACCTGGTTTTCCCACAGGCGTGACTGGGACTCGTGCATGCCCAGGGAGGGCGGGCTTCCGATCGGAAGGTCGGCCCACTCACGAGGCAATCCCTGCTCGTAAAGAGCATGCCCCGTCTCGTGCACCGCGGCGTACACCGACATCATGAGGTTGTCCGGATCGGGTCGCGTCGTCTGGCGAACGTCGCCCGGGCCGATGTGGATCGTGAACGGATGGGGGGAGATGTCGAGCCGGCCCTCCGAGACGTCGAAGTTGAGCTGGGAGACGAGCCATTGGCAGAAAGCCATCTGCCTGTCGGGGTCGTAGCGGTCGCCGAGCCAGCCGGGCGGGTCCCCGACGTTGTCCAGGACCTCGTCGACCAGGGGCTTGAGACCCCGCAGCAGACCCTGGAACATCGACTCGACCTCGGCCGTTGTCATCCCCGGTTCGTACTGATCCAATAGTGCGTCGTAGGGCTCTTTCTCGTAACCGAGTGCCTCGGCCTCCCGCTTCTTGAGCTCGAGGAGGCGGACCATATGGGGCTCGAGGACCGAGAAGTCGGCGGCCGGCCGGGCTTCGGTCCAAGCTTGGTAGGCGCGCCCCGAGACCTCGGCCAGCTCTCTGACCAGTTCCTGGGGAACCCGGACCGCCTTGTCGTACTCGCGGCGCAGCAGTCGCAGATTCGCCTCCTGCTCATTCGACAGCGACTCCTCGGAGAGCCCGTCGATGAGTGCCCCCATCTCGGGGTCGACAAAACGGGCGTGGGCGGTCGCCTGGAGGGTGGCTTGGGCACGTGCGCGAGCCGCCCCGCCCGCAGGCGGCATCATCGTCGCCTGGTCCCAGTGCATCAGCTTGATGGCGGCGACGAGATCCGAGAGCTCGCGCAGTCGCTCGACTATCTGATCCCAAGTCGCACTCATGTGTAGAAGGTAACGCTGCGGACGCTCATGCTCGTGGCACATTCGCCTGTGGCAGAGTTCTCCGACATGAGGATCCTCGTGGTGTGCGCGGGCAACATCTGCCGTTCGCCTTTGGCCGAAGCGCTCCTGCGCCGTGCTCTCGGCGCGCGAGGAGTGGAAGCGGAGGTCACCTCCGCAGGGCTCTCAGCAGAGCCGGGACTTCCGGCCAGCGATGGCCTGGGGCCCGCGGCCCGATCTCGGGGCGTCGACCTGAGCCGCCACCGCTCCCGGCGACTCCAAGCATCCGACCTTCGGGAGGCCGACATCGTGTTGGTGATGACGGCCGCCCAGCAGGCCGCGGGCGCCCGGCTCGAACCCGGCGATTCCTCGAAGGTCTGGCTGCTCGGCGAGGCGGACATCGCCGATCCCTACATGGGAGATGTCCCTACGTACGAGGTCTGCGCGGCCGAGATCGAAGCGGGAGTCGAGGTCATCGCGGACCGCGTCGCCTCCGGCAGCTTCTGATGCGGATCGCTGTTGGCTCGGACCATGCCGGTTTTGAGCTGAAGAGCCGGGTGACCGAGCATCTGAAGAGTCTCGGCCACGAGGTCTCAGACCTCGGGACGCATAACACCGAGTCGGTCGACTATCCCCCCTATTGCGCCCGGGTGGGCAGGGCCGTGGTCGCAGAGGACGTGGACCTCGGGATGGTCCTGGGGGGCAGCGGCCAGGGTGAGCAGATCGCCGCCAACAAGATTCGCGGGGTGAGGGCCGCGCTCTGTCACAATGAGTTCACCGCTCGGTTGGCGCGCGCCCACAACGATGCCAACGTACTCGCCCTGGGAGGGCGGGTGCTGGGGGTGGAGCTGGCGCTGGCGGTCGTGGATGCATTCTTGGCCACCGGTTTCGAGGGCGGCCGCCACGCCCGCCGGGTCGAGCAGATTACGGGGATCGAGGAGGAGGAGGCCACGAAATGAGCAACCCGGGGTGGGCCGATTGGGCTGCGGTCGAGAAGATCGACCCCGAAGCGGCCGAAGCCATACTGGCGGAGGTACACCGGGAGAACTCCAAGATCGAGCTCATTGCGTCGGAGAACTTCTCCTCACCGGCGGTGCTGGCCGCGCTCGGTACCCCGCTCACCAACAAGTACGCCGAGGGATATCCAGGGCGCCGTTACTACGGAGGCTGCGAGCACGTCGACATCGTGGAGGAGCTCGCGATCGCACGCGCCAAGGAGCTGTTCTCTGCCGGGCATGCCAACGTGCAACCACACGCCGGTGCCCAGGCCAACGTCGCCGCCTACTTCGCCTTTCTCTCGCCTGGCGACAAGATCATGGGCATGGAGCTTGCGCACGGCGGCCACCTCACCCACGGCTCGCCGGTGAGCTTCTCGGGGCGCCTCTTCGAGGTCGTGGCCTACGGGGTCGACCGTGATTCGGAAACGCTCGACTACGATCACATCGCCGAGGTGGCCAAGAAGGAGCGGCCCAAGATGTTGATCGCGGGCTATTCGGCCTACTCGCGTGTTTGGGACTTCGAGCGCTTTAGGGCCATTGCCGACGAAGCCGGCGCCCTGTTGCTGGTCGATGCGGCTCACTTCATAGGGCTCGTCGCCGGAGGGGCTCATCCCAATCCCGTCCCCCACGCCGACATTGTCACCTGCACGACCCACAAGACTTTGAGGGGGCCGCGCGGTGCCATGATCATGTGCAAGGCCGAGCATCAGAAGGCGATCGACAAGTCGGTGTTCCCCGGGTGGCAGGGCGGCCCCCTAATGCACTCGATCGCAGCCAAGGCGGTCGCTTTCAAGGAAGCTTCAACCGAGGAGTTTCGCTCCTACTCCGCCCAGACGGTGGCCAACGCGCGCGCCATGGCCGACACGTTTACCGAAGAGGGACTGCGGGTGGTGTCGGGCGGCACCGACAATCACCTCATGCTGGTCGACCTGCGTCCGGTAGGAGTCACGGGCCGCGATGCAGAGCGCCGCCTAGACGAGGTCGGCATCACGGTGAACAAGAACGCCATCCCCTACGACCCCGAGAAGCCGTTCGTTGCCTCCGGCATCCGAGTGGGGACTCCGGCCATCACGACCTGCGGGATGAAGGAAAAAGAGGCCTCGGAGGTTGCCGAGCTCATTTCCCGGACGATCAAGGACGACTCGGACAAGGCTCGCTCCGAGGTGACGTCGCGCGTTTCCGAGCTCACCAGCCGTTTTCGCCCCTATCCGGACGTCGCCTAGTGGGTATCCAATGATCGCGGTATGGGCGCCTACCTGCTGATCGGCTTCTGCGCGCTGGCGATCACGTTCCTCGCCACGCCGTTGGTGAGGTGGACCTCGCTGAGAGCGGGTTTCATCGTCCAGCCCTCAGATCGCAAGGTCCACGCCGAACCCACGCCGACATTGGGCGGTGCTGCCATCCTGCTGGGAATGGTGGGGGCCGGGCTCGTAGCGTCGGTACTCCCCTTCGAAGACTTTCGTCAAGTCTTCGCAACCTCCGAACCTCTGGGAATCGCCGCCGGGGGCCTGATCATCTTCACGCTGGGTTTCGTGGACGATGTCAGGGACCTACCGGCTCCCGTCAAGCTTGCCGGCCAGATCTTCGCTGCCGGCATCGTCTACCTCTCCGGGGTCTCAGCTCGCTTCATCCCGCTGCCGGATCAGGTCATCTCTTTGGGAGCCGACGTCTCGGTGCTGGTGACGGTGGGCTGGCTGGTCGTGATCATCAACGCGGTGAACCTCGTGGACGGCCTCGATGGGCTCGCTGCGGGAATCGTCGCCATCGCCGCCTCCGCCTTCTTCGTCTACACCTATCAACTCGCAACCAACCAGGATCTCTATCTTGCCCCCACGGCCCCCCTCCTGGCGATACTCATCGTCGGGTCCGCCCTCGGCTTCCTTCGCCACAACTTCCATCCCGCGGCGATCTTTATGGGGGACTCGGGAGCGATGCTGTTCGGGCTCGTGCTCGGGGCCGCGACCGTATCCGGCGTCGGCAGCGTCGCGTCGGAGCTGTCGAGCTCGACCTCGGGAGTTTTTCTTGCCTATTTCCCGCTGCTCATCCCTCTGGCCGTTCTTGCCCTTCCAATAGCCGACGCTCTGCTTGCCATCGTCCGCCGGGCCCGAAGGCGCCGGTCGATCTTCCATGCGGACAAGCAGCACATCCACCACCGCTTGATGGACCTCGGGCACGGCCATCGCCAAGCGGTGCTCGTCATGTATGTGTGGTCGGCGCTGGCGGCGGGGGCCGGGCTGGCGTTCAGCTTCCTCGATCGTGACGACGTGATCTTCGCCCTCCCCATAGCGGTGGGCGCCATTGTGCTTTACACGCTTTTTCCGCTGCTCACGAAGCTAGTGCAGCAACGCCCTACTCCCTGAGGGCCCTCGACCTTACCTTTCTGCTTCTGAGGAGATTCAGCCACAGCAGAGGTGAGTGAATCTCCCGAGAACGCCGAAACCGGGCCCCCCCGGGCTGACATGCCACAGCCCACCCGTACCCCCCGGCCCACCCGTCCCCCCACCCCGGCCCCCCGCCCCCCCGGCCCCCGGTTTGCGCTGGAGGCGAGCTTGTGAAAGAATTCACAAAGTCGACTCTGCGATACCATACGGGCGCCCAACCCAGCGGGGCCACGCCTCGGGCTCGCCATACTTCGGCGAGACGGAGAACGGCCTCGGCCGGAGCGGGCTCCCGGCCTGCGGACGACGCCATCGTGTCCACGTCCGCGACACGACTTGAAAGGACGATTCGAGGTGAGCGAGCGACCCGAGAGGTCCAGTTTCGCCCGCGATGCAGGCAAGGGCTTCTCGCAGGCGTCCGAGGGCCTGGCCCTCGCGATCGGCTTCGTGGTGCCCGTCATCGTCCTGTGGTTGGTGGGCCGGGCGATCGACGGCTGGCTGGGCATAGATCCGTGGGCCCAGGTCGTCGGCGCGGTGGCCGGCTGGGGCGTGGGATTCCTCTACGTCTTCTTTGCGGCTCAGAGAGCCAACCAATGATCGAGCAGCAGTTGGTAAGCCGCATGGCCCTGCGCGCTCTGTGGATTACGCCCGCGGTGGTAGCCGGGGGGTGGCTGCTGGGCGGAGGCGAGTACGCTCTCTCGGCCGCGGTAGGGCTCGCCATGACGCTGGTGAATCTGTGGCTGGCGGCCAGGATCATAGGTGGAGTGGCCCAGCACAACCCTGCTCTGTTGTTGGCGGCAGGATTCGCCGCCTTTGCTATCGGCCTCGCGCTGCTGACGGGGATTGCGTTTGTTCTCCAGTCGATGAGTGCAATAACGTTTCCGGTGACGGGCTTCACTCTCATCGGAGCGCACTTGCTGTTGGTCCTGTGGGTGGCCTCCGACGCCTACCCAGACGGCGATGGTACCAAGCGGCCCGGTGGGGTCGAGGCGAGGAGCTGACATGGAACTAGATCCCTTCGAACTGTTCTTGTGGGAGCCGATCTTCCTTGCGGGAACGCCTTTGGCGATCAACCGAGTGGTGCTGCTGATGTTCGTGGCATCCGCGGCCTGCATCTTGTTCTTTCTGGTGGGCTCTCGGCGGGGTGCGCTTGTCCCCAAGGGAATGCAGAACCTCGTCGAGAGTGCCTATCTGTTCGTGCGCAACAACATCGCCATCGATGTCATCGGTCCTGAAGGAGTCAAGTACGCAGGCTATCTGACTGCTGTCTTTTACTTCATCTTCTTCGCCAATCTTCTCGAGATCGTGCCCGGCATCAACTTCCCTGTGACGTCTCGCATGGCGATACCGGCGGTCCTTGCGTTGCTCACCTATGTCATGTTCATTTCCGTGGGCATCGTCAAGCAGGGCCCCATCAAATACATCAAGGGGGTGCTCTTTCCGCCGGGTGTGCCGTGGCCGGTCTACATCCTGCTTACACCCATCGAATTGTTTTCTACCTTCGTTTTCCGGCCGCTGACCCTCGCCATCCGACTCCTCGCCAACATGATGGCGGGACACGTCCTCTTGACCATCTTCTTCCTGTTCACAGCCGACTTCGTACGCTTCGATATCACCCTGCCTCTGGGCATACTGACGGCTATCGTGTCCTCAGTCCTGATCCTGTTCGAGATGATAGTCATCACGATCCAGGCGTACATCTTCACCACGCTCACCGCGTTCTACATCTCCGAGTCGCTGCACGGACACGGCGAAGAGGAGCACGACGAGGAGGCTCACCCCGAAACCAGAGAGTACGAAACAGAAGGAGTAGCAGCGTGACCGCAAGATTCGGAGAAAGAGGAGGAGATAGATGATCGAAGGAATCGTCCTGGCGCAGGGTGGTGGAGGACTCACCGACGCGGGCCTGGAGTCGTTGGCGCACGGTCTGGTCTACGGACTTGCTGCAATCGGCCCCGGCGTCGGCGTCGGGCTAGTGTTCTCTAGCGCAATCGAGGCGATGGCCCGTCAGCCGGAGATGGCCGGACAGACCCGCACCACGATGTTTATCGGCTTCGCGTTGATCGAGGCGCTGGCGCTGATCGGCTTCGTCCTCGCATTCATCGTCTAGGGCGAGGTTCGAAATGACGTTTAACTTCGCCAACATCCCGTTAGCGCAGGAGGAGCACGCACGCGAGGGGATCGACCTGATCCTGCCCGAGACCTCCGAGCTTATTTGGGGCGCCATCTGCTTCGTAATCGTCTTCGTAGTGCTTAACCGCGTGGCGCTGCCACAGATCAAGGCAGCCATCGAGAAGCGTGAGCAATCGATCCAGTCGGACAAGGAGAACGCGGAGAAGGCTCGGGGAGAAGCCGAGAAGATGCGCGAGGAGCACAAAGAACAGCTCGCAGAGACTCGCTCTGAAGCGAATCGCATCATCGAGGATGCCCGACAACAGGCAGAGCAGGTGCGCAAGGACATCATCGCCAAGTCCGAGAAGGACGCCGAAGCCATTGTTAAGCGCGCTCAGGAGCAGATCGAAGCCGAGCGTAATCGCACGGTCCAGGAACTACAGGGCACGATCGCCGAGATCTCGATCGACCTCGCCGAAAAGGTCGTGGGTCGCTCCATCGATGCCGGAGCTCAGCGGGAGATGGTGGATGCCTACATCAAGGAAGTCGCGGCCATGTCCGGGAACGGAGATAGAACGCGCTGATGGCGGCCGACGAGGTCATACACGGCTATGCCAAAGCCCTCTTCAGTGTGGTGCAGGCCGAGGGAGAGATAGAGCGTGTTGAGGACGAGCTTTACCGCTTCTCCAAGGTGCTCGACGGTAATCATGAGCTCAAGCAGGCACTCTCCGATAAGGGCATTGACAGGGGCCAGCGAATGATGGTGCTGGAGGACCTGCTTACAGACAAGGTCTCCCCTCACACCCTCGGTCTGTTGACTTTCATCGTGGGACAGGGCCGAGGCAGGCAGATGCCGCAGATCCTGCAAGAGCTGAGCGAGCTCGCAGCGGAGGCCCGCAACGCGGTGGTTGCCGAGGTGCGTTCGGCGACCCCCCTCGACTCTTCCCAGCGCACCGCTCTGCAGGGAGCGCTGTCAAGAGCGACCGGCAAGAACGTTGCGGTCAAGGTAATGGTCGATCCCTCGCTGATCGGCGGAATCGTGGCGAAGATAGGCGAAACGATTATTGATGGGTCGGTCAAGCGCCGGCTCGAACAGCTAAAGGACCAGGTGAGGGCTTAGTGGCTCAAGCGGACTTTCAGATCAACCCGGACGAGATCTCGGCTGCGCTGCGCAAGAACATCTCTGAGTTCAAGCCGCGCTTGGCGCGCGAAGAGGTGGGGCGCGTCGAGGAGGTCGGTGACGGTATCGCACGTGTGTCCGGCTTGCCGACTGCCATGGCGAACGAGATGCTCGAGTTCCCAGGGGGCGTAACCGGCCTCGCCATGAACCTCGAAGAGGACAGCATCGGCGCCATCATCCTCGGTGAGGCCGACCGCATCGAGGAAGGCGGCGCGGTAAAGCAAACCGGTCGCGTCCTTTCCGTTGGGGTGGGAGATGAGTTCCTCGGCCGCGTCGTAGACGCGCTCGGCCGTCCGGTGGACGGCAAGGGGCCGATCAAGGCCTCCGACCACCGCCAGCTCGAGGTCCAGGCCCCGGGGGTGACGGCCAGGCAGCCGGTGAAGAACCCGCTCCAAACCGGCATCAAGGCGATCGATGCGATGACCGCGATCGGGCGGGGACAGCGCCAGCTCATCATCGGCGACCGCCAGACCGGGAAGACCGCAATCGCGATCGACGCGATCATCAACCAGCGGGAGAACTGGGGCACCGACAACGCGGTCAAATGTATATACGTGGCGGTCGGCCAGAAGGCCTCCACCGTCGCAGAGGTGATGGGCTCGCTGGAAGAAGCCGGAGCGCTTGAGTACACGGTCATAGTCAACGCACCCGCATCCGACCCCGCGCCCTTCCAGTACCTCGCTCCTTACTCCGGCTGTGCCATGGGTCAGCATTGGATGGAGAATGGCGAGGACGCACTGATCGTCTACGACGATCTTTCCAAGCAGGCAATCGCCTACCGGCAGCTTTCCTTGTTGCTGCGCCGCCCGCCGGGCCGGGAGGCCTATCCCGGTGATGTCTTTTACCTCCATTCGCGCCTCTTGGAGCGCGCTGCCAAGCTATCGGACGAGAACGGCGGCGGGTCGCTGACCGCGTTGCCGATCATCGAGACCAAGGGCGGCGACGTGTCCGCGTATATCCCCACCAACGTCATTTCGATCACCGATGGACAGATCTTCCTGGAGACAGACCTCTTCTTCTCGGGCGTTCGTCCCGCCATCAACGTGGGCATCTCGGTGTCGCGGGTGGGGGGCAACGCGCAGATCAAGGCGATGAAGCAGGTGGCGGGCCGCCTGCGACTCGACTTGGCGCAGTTCCGCGAGCTCGAAGCGTTCGCCGAATTCGGTTCCGAGCTGGACAAGGCTTCACAGGCCCAGCTCGACCGCGGCGGGCGCGTCGTGGAGCTCCTCAAGCAAAAGCAGTACAGCCCGTTCTCGGTCGAGGATCAGGTCATCTCGATCTGGGCCGTTTCCAACGGTTATCTCGATGACCTTCCGATCGACAAAGCGCGCGATTTTGAGGCGGGACTGCTCGACCACATGCACAGCCGGCACTCGGACATCGGTGACCAGATCAACGACAAGGGCAGTCTGCCGGAGGAGCTCGAGGACAAGCTGAGGAATGCGGTCGAGGAGTTCAAGTCTTCTTACACCGACAAGGTCGATACCGTCGAGACCACGGCTGCCGAAGAGGGGGTACCCGAAGCGTCGGGAACGCCTGCGGCCGAGGGCGACGCCGAAGACGATGAGACAAATGAAGAGTCCGACGAAGAGAAGAACTCGAAAGACACAAAGGACTCGGAGGAGTAGGCCGCTGTGGCACAGCAGCTCCGCACCATCAAGCGGCGCATCTCATCAGTCAAGTCGACACAGAAGATCACCCGCGCCATGGAATTGATCGCATCCTCGCGCATCATTCGGGCACAGCAGCGGGTTGAAGCGGCGCGACCCTACTCCGAGGAGATGCGCCGGCTCATGGCATCGGTGGCCGCCAACGCCAGCCGCATCGACCACCCGCTCCTGAAGGAACGCGACGAAGTACAAAGCGTCGGAACGGTCGTCGTAACTGCCGACCGTGGGCTCGCCGGCGCCTACAACTCGAACGTCATTCGCGCCGCCGAGCGGGACATGCGCGATCACGGCAAGGACAACAGGCTGTTCCTGATCGGTAAGAAGGGCGTCACGTATTTTCGCTTTAGAGGGTACGAGTTCGAGGAATCCTGGATGGGCCACTCGGAGCAGCCACGCGTGGAGGACGCGCGTAACGTGGCCAAGGCGGTGGCGGACGAGTTCTCCGAGGGCAAGGTGGATCAGGTAAAGCTCGCCTATACCCGATACGAATCTGCCATGACGCAGCGCCCCGCTGTTGTTCAGCTGCTTCCCCTCCCCAAGGAAGAGCTCGAGGAACTGCAGGAGGAACAAAGAGACGAGCAACGTCCCCAGTACGTGTTCGAGCCCGATCCCGAACAGATACTCAACTACCTCTTGCCTCGCTACGTCGAGGGCCTGATCTTGCAAGGGCTGTTGGAAGCGGCGGCATCCGAGCATGCCGCCCGCCGACGGGCGATGAAGGCGGCCACCGATAACGCCGACGATCTTATGGACAGTTTGACTCGCAACTACAACCAAGCCCGGCAGGCCGAGATCACAACCGAGATCATGGAAGTCGTAGGCGGATCCGAGGCGCTTCGCGCCGCGGGCCGTGCGGCTTCCGGATAAGAGGAGGAACGCACTAAGTGGCGATCGCAGAAGAACGTGTGAGAGACGAAGAGGAAAGGGACAAGGGGACAAGCGAGGGCCGCATTCTCACCATTACCGGCCCCGTTATAGAGGTCGAGTTTCCTCCGGAAAGGCTGCCCGAGATCGGCTTCGCGCTCGAGGTGGGGCGCGATGTCGAGGGAAAGAAGGACACGATCACGGCCGAGGTTTCTCAGCACATCGGAGACTCGGCGATCAAGGCCATCTGCATGAAGAACACAGATGGCCTGCAGCGCGGCGCCAAGGTGATCAACACAGGACAGGCGATCACCGTCCCTGTCGGCAATGCGGTGCTGGGCCATGTCTACAACGTGTTGGGAGAGCCTGTCGATGGCTCAGAGCTTCCCGATGACGTCGAGCGCTGGCCCATCCACCGGCAGCCTCCCAAGTTCGAGGATCTGGAGCCCAAGACCGAGATGTTCGAAACCGGCATCAAGGTCATCGACCTGCTCGAGCCCTACGTCCAGGGTGGCAAAATCGGCATGTTCGGCGGTGCCGGAGTCGGCAAGACCGTCGTCATCCAGGAGATGATCCACCGCGTCGCTGAGGAGCACGGCGGTGTCTCGGTGTTTGCAGGCGTCGGCGAGCGAACGCGTGAAGGCAACGACCTGTGGCTTGAGATGACCGAGTCCGGCGTTCTCGAGAAAGCCGCCCTTGTCTACGGCCAAATGGACGAGCCTCCCGGCGTCAGACTTCGGATCGCGCTCAGCGCGCTGACGATGGCGGAGTACTTCAGGGACCGCGAGCATCAGGACGTGCTCCTTTTCGTCGACAACATCTTTCGCTTCGTGCAGGCCGGTTCAGAGGTCTCGACCCTGTTGGGCCGCATGCCTTCTGCGGTGGGATACCAGCCGACATTGTCTGAGGAGATGGGCGAGCTGCAGGAACGCATCACCTCGACCAGAGGGCGATCGATCACATCGCTGCAGGCGATCTACGTTCCCGCCGACGACATCACGGACCCCGCTCCGCACACGACGTTCGCACACCTCGACGCGACTACGGTGCTGTCCCGGCAGATCTCGGAACTCGGGATCTATCCTGCAGTCGACCCATTGGACTCGACCTCCCGAATCCTCGCAGCCCGCTACGTAGGCGAGGAGCACTACAACGTGGCTCAAGAGGTCCAGCGTGTTCTGCAGCGTTACAGGGATCTACAGGACATCATCGCGATCCTCGGCATCGACGAGCTTTCGGAAGAGGACAAGATCACCGTGCAGAGAGCACGCAAGATTCAGCGCTTTTTATCGCAACCGTTCTTCGTGGCCGAACAGTTCACCGGCATCGAGGGCAAGTACGTCTCGGTCGAAGAGACCATCCAGTCGTTCAAGGCGCTCACCGAGGGTGAGTACGACGACCTGCCCGAACAGGCTTTCTTCATGGTTGGAGGCATCGAAGAGGCCGAGGCCAAAGCCAAGGAGCTGTCCGGGTAAGTGGGCCGGAACAGAAGGTGTGGCAGAGTGAGGCCGGCCTCGTAGTTGCTCGCTCTCCAGAACGGGATTGCAGCGAGGATTAGGGTCTGGCATCTATTCGGGCGTGCGCTGGGCCGCGGCTCCGATGGTTCCGCGACGAGGGGTGGACGTAAGGCACGCATCTGGTCGCGGAACTACATGACCCTCGAGGGCCATTTTCAAGAGGGGGCAGATCGGGCTCCCGTGGCGGCTGGGAACCACCCCCCGAGGCCTCGGCCCAGGCTCTGTCTCACGCTGGAGTCGGGAAAACACTAGGCGCGCCACCTGCTCCTAAGCCGTCCGTGGAGGGCCTTCGAGTCGCCGCGAAGAGGGAGTTGCCTCCTCTTGCCATTTGGCAATATGTGTAATAACTCCAAAGGCGGGCAATTGATGGCAGAAGGTCTGAGGCTCACTGACGTGGAGGGCACTATGTTGAAGTTGCGGGGCAACGCTGCTTTCTTTTCTCTGCTCATGATTGTCGGCGCTCTCGCACCGGTCAGTGCTTTGGCCGAGGAGAATCCAGTCGCCGAGCAAGCCGCCGACACCGCCGAGCAAGCAGCCGGCACCGCCACCGGCACCGCCGAGCAAGCAGCCGGCACCGCCACCGGCACCGCCGAGCAAGCAGCCGGCACCG
>JACDAL010000144.1 GCA_013695465.1 Actinomycetota bacterium
CGAACCGACCGCTGCCTCCTGATGAAGCATCCGGGCGAGTGCTGAGGACTGATGTTCTGGGTGGGCTGATTCACGAGTATGAGCGGGCGGCGTGACGAAAATCGAGTTACCGGCACCCACAAGGTCGACATCCGGATGTACCGGATGGCGAGCTCTCTGGCTCCCTATGCGAGTCATCCCGAGATGCCACAGTTCCGGCGGCAGGTGGACGACTGCGTCGAGGACCTACAGCGACTCGGCGCTAGGGCGCGGACGATGGATCTCAGGCTGTCGATGCATCCCGGTCAGTACACCGTGCTCAACTCTGAGAGCGACCACGTCGTGCGGGCGGCCGTCGTCGAGCTCGAGGTCCACGCAGAGATCCTCGACGCCATGGAGCTCGGACCGGAGTCGGTGATCGTCTTACACGTCGGCGGCGCAGCGGGAGGACGTGATGCAGCGCTCGGGCGCTTCGAAGCTGGGTTCGGGAGGTTGTCGGGGCGCTCCCAAGCTCGACTCGTGATCGAGAACGACGATAGAACGTTCACGCTGGGAGACGTCCTGGAGCTCGCGCGTCGGATCGACCGGCCTGTGGTCTGGGACGTGCTTCACCATTACTGCAACGATCCAGAGGGCGTCTCCGATCGTGACGCCTTGCAACTCGCGCTGACCACGTGGCCCGAGGGCGTACGTCCCAAGATCCATTTCTCGTCACCACGAAGCGCCGTCACCGAGGCGAGGCGAGTCCACGGCCGAAAGGCAGTCAAGTCGGTCGTCATGCCTCCGGAAAGAGCCCATGCTGATCTCGTCGATCCCATCGCTTACGCGAACTTCTTGGAGAGCGCCGGTTCGAACGTCCAGCTCTTCGACGTGATGCTGGAGGCGAAGGCGAAAGACCTCGCTCTGCTTAGGCTTCGCGCGCAGCTCGGCAGGCGAGGCATCGCTGTCTGAGCGGCGACCAAGCGGCGTAAAGAGAGGACTGGAGAGCCGAGCATCGGAGGACGAGTCCGATGCGAGGCAGACAAATAAAAGAGAGCCTACAGGAAGGTCACGGAGAGTGAGCGGCCGGGTGGCAGAGGTCTGGGAAAAGAGCAGCTTGGCCATCGTGAGTTTGTTTACGTGATTGAGAAGAATCTGATGTCATTGATGTGTCCTTCTTGGCTCGCTTGTAGCTAGTGATGGTACAAGAAAGCCGCTCCGTGCCGAGTCCTGGGTACCTACGATTGGAGCGAATGTGCAGCCGCAAATATTGGCATCGTCGGTATGAGTTAAGTGACAAGAGGATCTGCGGGCCGGCTTACAATAGGATCGCTATTGGAGTGACGAGCGCTATTGGTGCAAGCGACTGATGCATACTAAGAATCAAGACGTTGATTTCTTGTGTTACTGATTGAAGGAGTCGGCCGGATTGCAGAGACAGCAAAGCAAGAACAGTTCGACCATTGAAGAAGTAGACACACCGTGAGCGTAGCACCTACGAAATAGAGGCTATCTGTATTTTGCCTAGTTATTACACTGCACGTGACTAGTGTCCCGAGTCCGAGATTCGTTCACAATATGCGGCCAACGTCTCGAGGATCTCGTCCGCGGTCTTGTGCCAGACGTACGGGCGAGGATTCTCGTTCCAGGTTTCGGCCCACTCTTTGAGGGAGGCCTCCAGAGCTCGCACGCTTCGGTGCGTGCCTCTTCTCAGCCATCGGTTGGTGAGCTCGGCGAACCAACGCTCGATCAGGTTGAGCCACGAGCTCGAGGTGGGCGTGAAGTGCAGGTGGAAACGGGGGTGTCGCAGCAGCCAGCGATGGATGGTGAGCGTCTTGTGCGACGAGGCGTTGTCGAGCACCAGATGCACGTCGAGCTCTGCGGGCACGGCTTTGTCGATTGCGACCAGGAACTTGTTGAACTCGGTGGTTCTATGCCGACGATGGGTTTCGTGGATCACCGCTCCGGTTGCGATGTTGAGCGCGGCAAAAAGGCTGGTTACACCATGGCGCACGTAGTCGTGAGTGTGGCGCTCGGGTGTGCCCGGCCGCATCGGCAGGATGGGCTGTGTACGGTCGAGCGCTTGCACCTGAGACTTCTCGTCGACGCACAACACGACCGCGCGCTCGGGAGGGTTCAGGTACAGGCCCACGATGTCTCGCACCTTCTCGATGAACATCGGATCCTCGGACAGCTTGAAAGTGTCGGTCCTCCACGGCTTGAGCCCGAACGCCCGCCAGATGCGCGACACCGTCGTCTGCGACATCCCCGTTGCCTTAGCCATGTCTCTGCTCGACCAGTGGGTCGCGTCTCTGGGCTTATCGGTGAGTGTCTTGACCACGACCCGCTCGACGTCATCATCGGTGACCGTCCGAGGAGCACCCGGACGAGGTTCGTCTGTGAGCCCCTCCAGGCGTCGTGCAACAAACCGGGAGCGCCACTTCGATACGGTCGCCTGGTTGACCCCCAGCTGCGCGGCGACATCGTTGTTGGTCGCCCCCCTGGCACAAGCCAGCACGATTCTCGAGCGCAACGCCAGCGCCTGCGAGCTCTTGCGTCTCCGAACCCACCTTTCCAGCGTGGCGCGCTCTTCATCGCTGAGTGCCAACAGGGCCTTTGGTCGTCCTCTCGTTCCCATGCAATGGAGATTACGATGAATCATAGACAAACGCGAGCTTCTTCGGACTCGGGACACTAGTTAGTGGCTAAGTGGGCCCAAGTTAGTGGCCGCTGACATGCAGGGAAAGCTGATAGTGCGATAAAACGGACGCCACTTGAACGGGTCACCTCAGGTCGTGGGCTGATCAGGGCCTCGGAGTTCGGGGCCTCATACGAAGGCCGCAGCGGCCATTGTTCATAAGGTACAACCGCGAGCGGTGGAGGAACCAGCTCTGGCACGACAGACAGAAGGTCCCTCTGCTTTAGTGACCCTCGACTTGACCAGGCTCTTCCAGGGAGGGCATCATTGTGACCATGCGCGACTTCTCGAAGAGCCTTCGCCAGCCAGACGAAACGATCCAGATGAGCGGAATCATTATGGACGTCGTCGACCTCGGCGATCTCACAGTGGCGCGCGCTATCCATCAACCGGGCTGGCGGTGGTCGACCCATAGAGGCCCCTCCGTCGAAGGCGATTGGTGCCAAGTGCGCCATGTTGGGCTGGTGATATCGGGAAGACTTGGTTGGCTCATGTCCGATGGATCAACCTACGAGATCGAAACAGACGACGTCTACGACATCCCTCCCGGGCACGATGGATACGTGATCGGCCATGAAGCAGCCGAGGTGATCGAGTGGTCCGGCATCCGAGCTTTCTCAGGATTCCTGGGTAGTTTGCAGAACCGGGTTCTGGCAACTTTGCTGCTCACCGATCTCGTCGGGACAACCGAGCGCGCGCAAGAAATAGGTGACGCCGCATGGCGAGATCTTCTCTCGGCGCATCTCGAGACAAGCCGCACAAAGCTCGAACGATTCCGAGGGACAGAAGTTAATACGAGAGGCAATGGGATCCTCGCAACTTTTAACAGTCCGGCTCAAGCACTGCTATGCGCTCAGGAGATGCGGCGAGTAGCCAAAAATGCCGATCTGCAGATGCGGGCCGGCGTTCATATCGGGGAGGTCGAAATAGTCCATGTGGATGTACGAGGCATGGCTCTCCACGAAACGCAACGGATCATGGAGTCTGCTGCTGCGGGCGAGGTTCTCGTTTCCGACACTACTCGCTCTCTCGCGCTGGCCTCCGGCCTGAGCTTCGAAGATCGAGGTACCCATATGCTCGAAGGAATCGGAGCCAGGCACCTATGGGCCTACGCCAGCGAGGCAAGCTCGAGCTGAGTTGGCGATAGCCCGTTCGATCCGGCGGCGTACCAAACCCATGATCGTCGCTGTCGACGATGATCCGACTGCACTGGCGAGTGTAAGTATCGAATTACAGCGTAGGTATGACCGTGATTATCAGATCCTGTTCATGGGTTCTGCACGGGAAGCCTTGACGCGACTCGAAACTATGAGTGCTGATGATGACGCTGTAGCCATGGTACTGACGGATCAATGGATGCCAGAGATAGATGGGGTTCATCTGCTGGGGCGAGTACGCGAGTTACACCCTCATGCCAAGCGCGCCCTGCTCGTCGCTTGGGGAGACTGGGGAGATCAGGCGACTGCGGACGCGATCCGGCGTGGCATAACATCTGGCGACGTCGACTACTACGTGCTGAAGCCCTGGAAATCTCCCGATGAGCGGTTCCACCGGACGATCACCGAATTCCTCCACGAATGGAAGCGCGATGATCTATCCGTCCCGCACGAGATAACAGTCGTGGCCGACACGTGGGCACCACGCACTCACGAACTCAGAAGCTTGCTATCGCGCAACGGGGTTCCACATGGCTTCTACCCGCGTGATTCCCCCGAAGGCCTTCGACTGCTTGCCGATCACGAAGTCGTGAACCCGACTGCCCCGGTGGTCCTGCTTCGGAACGGCCCTGTTCTTCTCGACCCTAGCAACTCCGAAATAGCACGCGCGTATGGGGCTACGACCATGCTGGGCGCCGGCACTCGATGCGATGTAGCGGTTGTCGGTAGCGGGCCAGCGGGCCTTGCATCGGCCGTTTACGCAGCATCCGAAGGACTGGACGTCCTGGTGATCGAGCGAGAATCGATCGGAGGACAAGCCGGTTCCAGCTCTCGCATCCGGAACTACCTCGGCTTCGCGCGTGGGGTAACCGGATCCCAACTCGCACAGCGCGCCTATCAACAAGCGTGGACCTTCGGAGCTCGCTTCCTGATCATGCAAGAGATTTCAAGTTTGCGATCTGATGATGGTATGTACGCCCTCGGCACCGTCGAAGGAGCCGAGATACACGCACGTAGCGTCATCCTCGCGATGGGTGTCTCCTACCGGCGGGTCGGTATCACGACTCTCGATCGATTTGCAGGCGCCGGAGTGTTCTATGGGTCTTCTCCAACAGAAGCTCCTCAATTCACAGGTGGAGCCGTATTCATAGTGGGCGGGGGAAATTCAGCCGGCCAAGCTGCCGTGCATCTGAGCCGCTACGCCGAAACGGTGACGCTGTTGATCCGCGGTTCAACTCTAGCCTCGAGCATGTCCCGCTATCTACTCGACGAGATCGAGACCACGAAAAACATCCTTGTGCGTTACTCGACCACGGTAACCGGCGCTGAAGGAGACACTCGGCTTGAGCGCCTCATGCTTCAAGACGGAGCCGAAGGGACAATCATCGCCGATGCGGATGCGCTATTCATCCTGATCGGCTCACGTCCTCGCACAGACTGGCTCCCCTCCGAGGTCAGGCGCGACGAATACGGGTTCGTGATCACCGACAGAGACCTCCAAGACATCGAAGCGAGCTCTTCCGATCGTCCTTCTCTCATCTTCGAGTCGAGCCTGCCCGGTGTTTTCGCCGTGGGAGATGTCCGAGCGCGCTCGGTAAAACGTGTGGCATCGGCCGTAGGAGAGGGCTCAGTAGTCGTTCAAGAGGTCCATCGTTACCTCCAAGCCGTTCGCCCTTGAGCCGGCTCAAGGGGCCCAGCTAGGGTCTCATCGCACGCATCGACTTGGCCGACAGGGACGGAGAACGATTCTGGATTCTCAGGAAGCAGCATGCCGAGATCTGTTCTGAACGATCCGGGTAGCAGCGGTGGACGAGGACCTGGCCGGTTCGAACCTGTGGGTGCCGAAAACTCGATCAACCGCTATGACTAGGCCTTTCGCGTCGACCTGAGTGCTCAGACTCGTGTGGGATGCCGTAGCTTCCGTCCATGAAGCCCAAGGCCCATCAGCTCGCCCTG
>JACDAL010000151.1 GCA_013695465.1 Actinomycetota bacterium
TTGCTTCCCTGATGCAGTTCAACCCTCCCGTGGTCGAGCTTGCCGGTATCGCCCCCGAAATAGCGCTCGTCGTTGCTGCCTTCGTGCTGTTGATCGCGGACGCGGTTCTCGGCCCGAGGTTACCTACCATTGCCCAGCCGGTAATGGCGACCGTGGGGTTGATCGCGGCCGCCTTCCTCGCGCTGCAGCAGTGGGGCGAGACCGACCTCCAGCTCGGCGGGATGATCGCACTCGACGGCTTCGCCACCTTTTGCAAGATCAGCCTCGTGGTCTTCGGTTTGCTTACGGTGTGGTTGGCTCGCGACTACCTGGAACGCGATGGGATCGGGGAATCGGAGTTCTACGGACTCGTGCTCCTGTCGGTCGCAGGGATGATGCTGATGGCGTCGGCCGCCGATCTGATCGTCGTGTTCATCGCGCTGGAAACGTTCTCTCTGGCGCTCTACGTGTTGGTCGGCTTTCGCCGCACCTCCCTGGCGGGCCAGGAGTCGGCCATGAAGTACTTCTTATTGGGATCGTTCTCCTCCGCCTTCTTTTTACTCGGGATCGCCTTGACCTATGGCGCCGTGGGCTCGACCGGCTTCTACGGCGACGAGTCGAGCCCCGGAATCGCCGGCTTCTTGAACTCGAGCGCCGGTGCGGACGTCGGGCTGTTGGTGGCCGCTACCGCCTTGCTGATTGTCGGTCTCGGTTTCAAGATCGCCGCGGTTCCCTTTCACATGTGGACTCCCGACGCCTATCAAGGAGCGCCGTCGCCGGTGACGGGATTCATGGCGGCGGGCTCCAAGCTGGCGGGTTTCGCCGCCTTGGTGAGGCTGTTGGATGTGAGTCTGTACTCGTTGCGAGGAGAGTGGCGGCCTCTGGTAGCGGGTGTGGCGGCCGCGACGATGATCGTAGGGTCGGTGCTGGCGGTCGTGCAGGAGGACGTAAAGCGGATGCTGGCCTATTCCTCGATCGCCCATGCCGGGTTCGTGCTCACCGGAATCGTGGCGGCCAACGACCGCGGCGTTTCTGGAGCGTTGTTCTATCTTGCCACCTACGGGATCACCGTGCTGGGCGGCTTTGCCGTGGTGGCGATCCTGGCCGGTCGCGATGAGCAGCGGGTCAACTTGGTCGACTACAAGGGAATCTTTGCAGACCACCCCGCGCTGTCCTCTGCCCTCACGCTGTTCATGCTGTCCTTGGCCGGGGTGCCCTTGACCTCTGGGTTTGTGGCCAAGCTGGTCGTGTTCGGGCCGGCAATCGACGCCGGCTACACGTGGCTCGTCGTTATCGGCATGATTACGAGCGCGATCGCCGCCTTCTTCTACTTGCGGGTTCTTGTCGTGATGTACATGCAGGAAGCCGACGAGGTTCGGCCTTCGATCCCTGTGGGAAGGGTGTCGGCGGGAGTCGTGGCTCTGATAGCCGTGGCGACGGTCGTCCTAGGATTGTTCTGGAGCCCGCTCATCGACGCCGCGCAGCAGGCCACGTTCTTCTTCTCGTCAGGCTGACCTACTCCCGCATCCGAACGAGCTCCAACAGCGGGCCTTCGAGGCGGCCGGCAAGGTTCTCTTCGCCGCGACGCAACTCTTCCAGGAAGGCCCTGATCGCAGCTTCGATAGCGTTCAGGAGCATTCCCGGTTCGAGTGTTGCGACCAGTGTGGCCTGAAGTGGCTCCAGCTCGTCGTCGGGCAAATCGTCAACACGATCGAAGAAGTCGGCCGTCCACATGTGGCGCTCTTGGGCGAGCCCGAGCGTCCGGTTGCGCATGCGTTGCAGATACCACAGCGACTGCCATGGACGCCCGCGCCTTACCGCCGCGCAGGCATGAAGCACATCGTGCTATGCAAACCCGGCCTCGGAGACCCACTCAGGTGAAGAGGGAGTCCGATCGCGGCGAGAAGGTCGATGTCGGATCAGCGGTCGGCCGTCTTCGATGCGAGCGCCGGCGATAAGAACGGCGTCGATTCGCTCGTCGCTCTCGAGCATGTCCGAAACGTTCTGAGCAGTTCTCTTTCGTTTCTCCGGAGTGAACAAAGGCATAGTTCTTGGGGCGGCAGACTACGAGCGACGGGGACGAGGCTTGATCTCGGCGGGAGCGGGACTCGGCCTGCCTCCGAGGTCCACGAATGCCTTCGTTAGTGCCAGCGTCCCCGCCATCGAGACGACAACGGTTACAGCGCTCGTAACGCTGCGCTCGAGAGCAGTGTCGTCGAGCCCTACCGCATAGGCGAGGGGAAGTGCGACATTCGGGAGCAGGACCATTACTCCGAAGATCAGGCCGACGGCCTTGCGATTGCCCTGGCTCACATCGACGCCCCGAGACAGCGCCTGCACTATCCCAAGCCGCTCGAGCACCACCGCTTGCTCGGAGAGGGCTACGTAGGCGCCGATCACCAGTGCGCCGACGACCACCAGGAAGAGGCCGAGGCCGACCATCACAAAGATGAACAGCTCTACGATCACGAAGCGCCAGAAGCATCGGGCCCGAAAAGCGGCTCGCATCCACGCATCGCCCGAAGGATCGGGCTTGGAGGAGCCGGCCGCCAAAACCGTTGCGATCTGCACGTAGACGGTTACCGCAGCCAGCAAAAGCCAGGTTGCCACCCCGGTCCGGGCGGCCCCCAGCGAGGCGGTCACCAGGCTCACCAGCAGGTTCAGGGACAACAGGATCAAGAACGGGCGCCGGAAGAT
>JACDAL010000011.1 GCA_013695465.1 Actinomycetota bacterium
GTTCCATCCCAGGCGGTGTATCGGCGCCCATAAGTGTGAATCCGCTGTCGGTTTCGAGCATCCCGTGCATGATCTGGTTGGCCTCAGGGCCATCCGCCGCACCAAACTCACCGAAGGTGTTGAGCGCCAGCGAACCGCCGAAGACTTTCTTGTAGAACTCCATGGCTTGCTGCGCGTTGCCGGCGAACTGATGTACGGGTTGAGACGGGAGGCCATCGCATGCTCCTTTGGTCGTGACAGACGTCGGTGCTTACAGACTAGCGGATTTCGGAAGGATCTCCTCTGAGCCTAGTACTCGGGCAAAGCATAAGCTTGCCCTACTAGCCCCAGTATTGCCAGGAATCGAATACCGAACACGCTCCACCACGAGGCGTCGGAGCGGCCCTGTGATCTCGGTCTGCGCACGACGAAGGAGACGCTTGAAAAGACTTCCCACAGAGCAGCCGATCCTTAGCATCCTCTCCGTGGATACCTGGTCACATTCGTGGCGTTGGGGTTCGCTTCGGATCTGGGCCAAACGATCTTCTATGCCGTCTTCATGGTGGTGGCGTTTGCCCTCGTTGCAGTGACCTACACCCACTTTCGGCTGCGGCCGCTCACCCTTTGGGGACTCTCATTCTGGGGGGTCGCGCACATGGCAGGCGGGCTGCTGAGCGTCGGTGGAGATGTGCTCTACCACTTCGACCTCATTCTCGGCATGCTGCGCTTCGATCAGGTCGTGCACGCGTTCGGGTTCGGCTTCGCTGCGGCCGCTTGTTGGGACGTGCTCGGCGAGGTGATCACGCAGGATCGACCCGCTACACGCTCCGTCCTCGCTCTGCTCGGCGGACTCGGCTTCGGGGCAATTAACGAGGCGATCGAGTTCCTCGTCACCCGGATCGATCCCAGCTCGAACGTCGGCGGCTTCGTGACACGGGCTTCGACTTACTCTTCAACACGCTCGGCTGTGCACTGGCCGCCTCTGCGCTCTACCTCGCCGACCCCTCTCGCCGTTCTCTACGTCGAAAGCAACGGCCGTAAGCTGGGCGGATGGACCATCCTTTGGAGCGCTTGCGCGCCTTTTGCCTGAGTCTCCCGGAGACGACGGAACGCGTCAGTCACGGGGAGCCCGCGTGGTTCGTGCGCGAAAAGAAATTGTTTGTAACCTACGCAAACCATCATCACGACGATCGCGTCGCGCTCTGGTGCGCGGCCCCCGAAGGGGCGCAGGAAGGGCTCGTGGTCGCCGATCCAGAGCGATTCTTCCGCCCGCCCTATGTCGGCGGACGCGGCTGGTTGGGAGTTTATCTCGATCGCAACCCCGACTGGGACGAGGTCGCCGAGATCATCGTGGACGCATACCGGGAGGTTGCCCCCAAACGCCTCATCGCCGAACTGGACGCGTGAAGCCGCAATGAGTAACGGCGCGCCCACTACCAAAGGCGAGGCGCTGGTCCGTGAGCTCAGGTGGGTACACGACCTGATCCGGCGAGACCTGGCCACTGTGCGGCGCATGGCCGACCAGATCCCCGCCGGCCTTCCCGCCCCCGAGATAAAGGCCGGCATCGAATCGCTCGCTGCCAACGGTCCACTGTGGCACTTGCGCGTCAATTGTCTCCACTATTGCAGATTCGTGCACTCACACCATTCACTGGAGTCGCATGCATGGTTTCCGGCGCTACGCGCTGCGGATGAGTCCATGAACCCAGTCGTGGACAAGCTCGAGGCCGACCACGAGAACGTCGCCGGGCTCCTCGACGAGGTCGAAGCCGCAGCTGCCCAACTGGCGGACACCGACTCAGCCGAGTATCGCGACCGGCTCGTGATCGCGCTCGAACAACTCGCGGCCGATCTCCTCATGCACCTCGACTACGAGGAGGAACACACCGCCGCGATCCTGCGCACTTGGTCCGGATGGCCCTTCATGGAGGGAGCCGGCCCGTGAAACCCATCCGGTTGGAATCGAAACCTCCACGGCAGCCGCCCGCGGTCACCGTCTGCGCGTGAGAGAGTCGGGCTGTGATCTGCTATGACGACGACGTCATCCGTTCTGAGGCGATCGCGCTCCTTGGCGACCTGCTGCGGATCGACACCTCTAACCCTCCGGGCAACGAAACCCCGGCGGCTGAGCTTCTGCAACGATATCTAAAGGGGGCGGGGATCGAGTCTGAGCTGGTCGCTCGCGATCCCCGGCGCGCAAACCTCGTCGCGCGCATCCGGGGAACGGGTGACGGGCCGACCCTGACGCTCCTGGGACACACCGATGTCGTGCCCGCCGAAGAGCCCAACTGGACCCATCCCCCATTCGAGGGCCACCTTGACGACGCCGGCTACATGTGGGGTCGCGGTGCGACCGACATGAAGAACGAGACCGCTACCCGCGCTGTCACGATGGCTCTGCTCGCGCGCGGCGGGTTCAAACCGCGGGGGGACCTCTGGTTCGTCGCGCAGGCGGACGAGGAAGACGGCTGCGACGAGGTCGGCCTCAAATGGCTGCGCGACGAGCGTCCCGAGATCGGGTCCGACTTCTCGATCGACGAGGGCGGGGGAATCCGCCAAGAGCTGACCGACGGGCGCGTAATGGTCCCGATCAACATCGGGGAGAAGGCGACGCTGCCGGTGCTTCTCACCGCCGTCGGCGAGGCGGGGCACGCCTCGATCCCCGGCGCCGCCGACAACGCGGTCTTGCGGTTGGCGACCCTGCTCGAGCGCGTCGGCAGATACCGGCCCAAGCGGCGTCTGCTCCCCGAGACCCGCCGCCTCCTCGAGACCCTGATCGGGTCATTGGGCGACGATCTCGATCGCGACCTAGAACGCGCCGCCGCACTCGACCCCGACACCCGCCACGACCTGCTGGCTCTGTTCGCAACGACGATCGCTCCGACGCGCCTGCGCGGGTCGAGCGCGCGCAACGTCATTCCCGGCCGCGCCTCGGCCGAGCTCGATTGCCGCGTCCTGCCCGGCACCACCCCCGACGACCTGGTCGTCGAATTGCGCGAGGCACTCGGCGACGACGTCGCCTACGAGCTCGAGGTCCTCGAGGAGCCAACCGGCGGTACCGCCGCACCGCTCGACACCGCGTTGTTCGCGGCATGCTCGTCGTGGTTCGCCGAGCACGAGCCCGAGGCCACTCTGTTGCCCGTGATCTCGACCGGCTTCACCGACTCACATTTCATGCGCGAACGCTTCGGCACCGCCGCCTACGGTATCTGGCCGGTCCGCACAACCCCGCTCGACGTCTACCACTCCGGTTTTCACAACGTCGATGAGCGCATCCACGTCGACGACCTGGTGCTCGCAACGCAGTTTCACCTTTATGTCGTCCAGATGCTGATCGGCTGACGATCGCCCCCTCCAGACCAGAGCTCTATCGCGCAACCCTGTGGGCGAGCTCGCCGAGTCGCTCTTTCCAAAAAGCTCGCATCTCTTCGACGGCCTCCTCATCGGACAGGCGTTCGTGCTGCACGTTGACACTCGCCTTCGATTTGCTCTTGGACACGAAGTAGACGTGAACGCGGCTCTCCCCATCTCGAAAATCGAACCGAGCCGACTTGCCCGGCTGTGAGGTTCGCTTACGCAGCGTTCCGGGCTCGAGCCACAGGTTCCGTTTCCTCGTGTCGGTGAACTCCTCGAACAGCATGTTCACCCCAACAGGAACTGTCTTCGACACGCCTGCATAGAATCCACTTGTCCGTTGGTTGACACCTCGCATTCCGCGCCCGCGCTCGTATCCGACGGTGACAGTTTGGGCCCACCAACCGGACACCTCGTGCTCCTCGTGCAAGTGGCGTGCGATCTCGGTGTGTGTGTGTTCCTCCGCACCCCAGGCGTCGAGAATTGCAAACCACTCATCCCACGACTTGCCGGAGCCGCGCCTGATCGTTTCGTCGGATTTCCCAAGGTCCACGGATAGCCGCGTAGGCGGCCCCTCCTTCGACTTGACGACGTGGCGACGCGCGGCCGTGTAGCTCTCGCCGGTCTTGGCCATGCGCGTGCGAATCGAGCGCTTGCGGGCTTTGTCCTCGGTCATCTCTTCCTCCTCGCGACCGCCGGCCCGAGACTCACGCTCCCCTGGACCTGCGGCTCACGATCCGGTGGACCGAAGCCTCCCGAGGCGGAGCCCCTTTGCCCCCCTCGAGTCCGGTGGCGTGAGCACCGGCGCGGGGGTTCGGCGCGGGAATCGCCGTGAGTAGTGAGCCTAGCCTAGATCCACGGGCGCTGCCGGTTGTGAGAAGGATGCCGACCTAACGGGAGTGAGACGCGCACAAGGCGCGCTGAAGTGAGGATTGCGTACTCCCGGGCGCGCCGAGCGCGATCGACTACGTACTCGCGGCGCTCGCCGCCAACGAACCGTGGTGACAGCCACGCGTCAGAAGCTGCTCGGTTGACGCGAAGCCGCACACCGGCGATTGTCAGTTGCCCGTGTGCGGATCAACACTTACAAGGTGCAACACGCTGCCTCTCAGCGACTACCGCCTCGAGAACATCGCGTCCTGCGCGTAGCCATCGTGCAGCTTGCCGGTGTAGGGGTCGAGCTGCGGAGTGACTACGAAACGATTCAAGCCGGTCCACACCACGTTGATGCTCCCGTCGGATCCAACGGCCAAGCCCGTGTAGTCGCCGTGGAAAACATTGCAATCCTTGCCCTCGGCATCGGACACGGGAGGATCCCGGTAGTCCTCTGGACCGCAGATCACCGGCCAGTCCTCCTCCGGTACGTACTGGCCGGCCCAGTGAGTGGCAGAGATGTCGATCTGCTCACTGCGGCTGCGATCCTCCCGGGCGTCCGGGTAGAGGGTCTCCTTGCCCTCTCCCTGCACCCACAACACATGGTTAAAGGTATCTGCGGGGCCACTCCCATTGTCCTCGTCCCAGGCGACGGCAAGCTCACCGTCGGGCCCGCGGTCGGCCCACGGGAACCATTGATGTGAAGAAGACCCGCCGATGCTCCGGCGCCCCGACCACGACTCCCCTCCGTCTGTTGAGCGGACCATGTAGACGTCGGTGTCGCTGCCCGGGCCGGCGTTGCAGGGGTCATAGTCCGGAGCTGCCGGCAGCTCGGCAAGACATTCCTCGGTGGCGTTCGGATTGGCGCTGCCTCGGTCGGCGAACACCACGGTCACGTCCTCGGGATCAGTGGGGTCAGTGGTAATGGTTCCCGCCGATGTCCATCTGAGCTGGTGGCCCCACACCGTCTGACGACCGATGACGCTGAAAGGCATGTCACTGAAGCCGTCCTCGAGCTGGGCAACCGGAACCGGCCGTGTGAAGGACTCGCCCCCGTTATCCGATCGGCGCACCATTACCTGACCGTCGAAGTCGAACGGCACCTCGAACTCTGCCTCGTTTTGATAGTTGATGTAGTGCACGTAGAGAGTTCCGTCGGCGGCTACCTCGGGAATCCCGAACTGGTCCTCGTCGCAGTCCGTGCCGCCGCCGAACTCCTGGTAGGTGCAGCTCGGGTGGCGCCCGGAGATCTCGCGCGGGCTCGACCAAGTGCGACCACCGTCATCGGAATAGCTGAAGTAGATCGGCGACTCTTGGTACACGGGGCCGCCGAGAAAGCGAGCCCCCATCAAGTAGGCGCGACCGTAGTAGGGAGAGTCGGGGTGGTTGTCGACCGTCAGGTACTCCTTGTCGAAGAACACCTGGTCCTCGGCAGAGTCCGGCCCCCTGCCACGCATCACGATCACCGGAGTCTTGAAGTGGCGGCCGCCGTCGGTCGATCGGCTGACGGCGATATTGCCGTTTCGGGTCTCGGTGCGGGCGGCGTCGGATGTGAATTCGATCTCGGCCATAAGCACGACATCGTGCTTCACATCGAATGCGGGCGACGGGTCGCCGGCGTTGTTGCCGGAGTTGAAGGGAATCTGACCGTCGATCCAATGGTGGCCGCCGTCGAAGGAGGTGAAGAAACCGGTGGGCACATACACGAGCCGGTCCACGCCCCTGAAGCGGTAGAAGTAGTCGTTGGAGCCGGCGACGAGATGGTCGGGATCTTCGGGGTCGACGGCCACCGAAATCTCGTTGTCGGGGTTGAAGTCCTGCCCCAGCCTCTTCGTATTGCAGCTGATGTCGACTGCGAGCCGCGGATTTCCCTCGCTGCGACAACGGAGTCTTTGGATGTCCTCGAGCAGATCCGCATCGGGCAGCGCCTCCGCCGTAGACGAACCCAAGTGAGCGGCCGGAGCACGGCCCTCACTCAACACCGTCAGGCGCCTGGACGAAGTGATCGAACGACCCTTCTTGCCCGCCACCGACGGCGAGGCAGCCAGGCCTCCGATCAGCATCGTCCCCCCTAGCAGCACCACGAGCCAAGCCGACCTTCGGTTCTTCACGGAAGCCCCCCTACTTTCAGTCGCCCTTTCCGCCCAAAGCGGCTTGCCACGTATCAGACACCTGGATAGAACAGGAAGCAAGGTTCCTTTTCCGGGGGCCGCGCCCTCGGCCGCCCCAGGGGTGGTTGTGATGGGGGATTAGAAAGGCAACCGGCCAAGCACCTCCTGGCAACGCCTGTTGGAGAAAGCGGCGGTCGCCCGTCGCACCAGCTTGCCGGGTGTGCCTAGCCATTATGTATACTGTGTGTATGTACAGCGAACGGCTGCAAATCCTCTTGACGACAGACCAACGGCGTCGTCTCCAACAGGAGGCGAAGCGACGCAACACCTCGGTCACCGCTCTTGTCAGGGAGGCCGTGGACGAACATTTTGGCGCGATGTCGCAAGGGCGCCGAGAACAGGCCTATCGATCGATAGTCGCTCGGCGTTCCCGCTACGTCGCTCCGGACAAACTCGACGAGCTCGTGGAAGGGCGATTCGAGTAGTTGTTCTTCGTCGACACCAACATCGTCATTTACGCGACGACTCGCTCTCACTACCGGGATGCCTGCGCCCACGTTCTGGACGCCGTGACTCGAGGACAAGTAGAGGGGCGAACGTCGGTGGCGGTTCTGGAGGAGATCTGGCACCTGGAGCTGCGGGGAGTAATCGGTAACCTCACCGGGTTAACTGCCGATACCCGAACGTTGTTCGCTCCCGTCCTCGCCGTGACCGATGAAATCTTCGGCAGAGCCCTTGCTCTCGCAGCGCCCGGCAATGTGGGCGCCAATGACCGTGTGCATGCTGCAACATGCTTGGTGATGGATATACCGGTGATCGTGTCGGCGGACGCCGGGTTCGACGAAGTACCGGGTGTCCGCCGGGTCGACCCACTGGATGAGGAGAGCCTACGCACTCTCCTGGACGGCTGAGCCAGCATGACGAGGCCCGGACGACGCAGTTGGTTTGACACGTGCTCCGTGCGGGTTGGATACAACCAGGCGCCGGTAGTCAAACGCGCACAACGCTCTCCTGAGTACCAAATGCGGACTCCCAGGCGCGTCGAGCGCGACTGGTTACTTAGGAGAGCCGGGCAGACAGTGGCAAGATAAAGGCCATGAGCCAAGCCGGCGAAACCACGATCCAAGACACCCTAACCCTGCTCGACTATCGGCGGCGCGTTGCCGAACTCTATGGCGAGATCAGGGCCGACTCCGAACCGGAGCAGGCGTGGCGCAGGTGGCGACAAGTGCGCGACGACCTCTTCGCCACTCATCCACAGAGCCCCATCCCCGAGGTCACCCGACACGACTTCAGCGGGGCTCCCTTTTACGACTACGACCCGGACTGCAGGGTGCTGGCCGAATGCTCCAGCAGCGAGCCCCAGAGCTATGACATCCCCACCAGTGGGGAGCAGTCGATGTGCTTTACCCGTTTCGGTGTGGCGGCGTTCGAGCTTAAAGGCGAGGCGGTCGCTCTCGAGCTCTACTGGCTCGACGCTTACGGCGGCGGCCTCTTTGTCCCTTTTCGAGACGCAACCAGCGGAGACGCCACTTACGGAGCGGGCCGCTACTTGCTCGACACGGTGAAGGGCGCGGACCTCGGCGGGGACGGCGGTCGGCTCGTGCTCGACTTCAACTTCGCCTACAACCCATCGTGCTCCTACGATCCTCGCTGGGTCTGCCCGTTGGCCCCTCCTGCCAACCGCCTGACGATCTCCGTGGAGGCCGGCGAACGCGTCGGGAGTTGGCAAGCTGGTCGGGAAGGCGGATAATCGCGGGAGTCGGCGACTACATCTGGAGGATCCGGTGGCGAGCAAGGACAAGGGTGGCAAGTCCGAGAAGAAGCAACCCGCAAAGAACCTGAAGGAGAAGCGAGCCGCAAAGAAGCAGAAGAAAGCCAAGTAACGCTCACCTCCGACCAACGAGCGAGCCTGTCTCGTGCATTACGACGCTTAGTGCAGAGATAGCCCCGCTGAGCTGAGCGGGGCTGGAGATGAACAGAACCCAAGCAGGTGCAGAGCGGCCAACCCCGTTCAGCGACCGTCCAACGGCGGCCCCTCGCCGCCACTCGACTCGCCGCGCAGGAACCGCTCGAGCTCCGAGGCGATCTCGTCCCCGGAGGGAAGCCGTTCCTCCCCAGACAGCGACTCCAGCCGCTCCAGGTACTCGCGCGCCTCGGGCTGCTCGGCGACGAGCTCGTCGAGCCGGGCGCGATGAGCCTCAGCCTGGTCGGCGAGGTCGCCGAGGGGAAGGTTGAGGCCGAGATGACGGCCGACTCGCTCGACGAGGGCCGCGGAGGCGGCTGGATAGGGGCCCGCCACGTAGTGCGGGACCTGGGCGTAGAAGCCGACCGCGGGGATGCCTGCCCGGCTGACCGTCAGCTCAATAACGCTGAGCGCGGCCGAGGGCACCCGTAGAAGCCCCTCGGGGCCCGGCTGCTCGTCCTGTCCAAGCAACCCCGACTCCGAAGCCGTCGCCAACGAAGGAACCGGCCGGGTGTGCGCCACGGCCGCAGGAATAGCGCCGAGGCTGATCCAGCGGTCGATGCGCAGCCGCACAGCAAGCTCGGCCACCTCAGATGCCAGCTTCTGCCAGGAAAAGTCGGGCTCGGGCCCCGAGAGGATGAGGACGTCCCGGCCCTCGAGGCTCTTGTGCCGCAGAGTGATCTCCGGCCACGACAGCTCGGTCAGCTTGCCGTCGAGGACATCGAGTACCGGCCTGCGGGAGCGGTAATCGAAAAGCTCATCCCCGTCGAAACGGACCACGACCTCGCTGCCGTCGCCGAGGTGCTCGAGCGCAGAGGTTGCTGCTCCGGCGGCGTCGACCCAGCCTTCGAGCGCGGCAACCACCACAGGGGTCACGAAATCGACGGGCCGTGTGAATTGATAGAGCGCCATCGGAGCCAGGATAGTGCCCGACCGCACCGGCCACAGAGGCCGAGCCATCAGCAGGTGAAATTTACCTGTATTCTGAGGGGGGCGCCGTGGGGGCGTCGAAGGCCAGCTCGGATGGGGTAGTCCATCCCTGGACTGCGAGAGGGAGTGGTCGTGAAGCGCCTTGGGGTAATTGCTGCACTCTGTGTTCTGGTGGGCTCGAGCCTCGCGGGAGGAGCGGCAGCCGCCTCCTCCGACTATGACCACCTCAATCCGGGGAAGAAGGCACGCATTCATGAGCGCGTGGACGTGAATCTGGTGTTCGTGGGTTACGAGGAGGACCAGGTCGACGAGTCCGACTTCATGGCGGAGCTCCCTCACACCTACAAGCCCATCGTGCGCTCACGGCTGTGGTACGGGCTCACCGAGTATCTGGGCATCACCTACGACTACGACTACAACACCCACTGGGCGAACAGCCGCTACGAGGACTCGTTCTTCGAGACTCTGTCCGGGCTCGCTACGCCCGCGCCCCGTACGGAGTATCAGAACGCCTACAACGCTCAGAAGAACAATGTTCTGAACGTCACCCAGAACCACTACATCGACGCACCCTCGGTCGAGCGTTGGCTGGCCGACCATCCCCCCCGCGGCGTAGACACGACGGAGGACACCATCTTCTTCGTCAACTGGTACAACCGGGACGACTTCAAGTTCCACGTCTACACCAAGACCAACGAGCCCGACCCAGACACCGGCTACAACTTCGGAGCGCTGCGCGAGTCTCGCAAGATCATCTCGTGGGGCGGCACCGCTCCGGCCGACGAGGAGGACGGCTATTCGGGACCGGCTCGCCGGATCTGGTTCTACGACCTCTCTGCCGGGCCCGAGTCGTGGACCGACAACTGGAACGTCGACGACCCAGACCTCGACGACAACGGGCAGGTCGACTACCGCATGCCGCCCATCTGGGAGTACACCGGCGGAGGGTTCCGCAGCCCTGCGGCAATTGACTCAGACCTCGGTCTGGTCGCCCGCTACGTCGGCCTCAACCTGCTGTTCACTTCCTCGCCGATCTATCCTCCGGACATCACACCCCCGGCGCTGCCGGAGGACTTCAACCTCGACAGCAACACCTACGAGGGGCTCCCGGGGGTCGACGCCTCGGACGCCTATATCACCGAGGACCTGCTCGTAAGCGAGCTGTCCGAGCTGCAGAGGACCGTGGATTACTCGTACGACGAGCAGGAACTTCCCTTTACCGGCAAAGCGAAGTCTTGCTACGTCACGTGGCTTCAAGACGTGGCCTGCTATCCGAACCTCGACTACCCAGCCTTCGCCAACCTCTTCTTGAACAACGCACTCAAGAAGCAGCAGTGGATGGATGGGCCGAAATCGGCCGACTATGAGGCCGGCCTGTTCAACTACGCCACCAACGACAAGCTCAGCGCGCCCTTCTTGGGATTCGCCGACGACAACTACCGGGACGGCACGCAGAGCTACGTCTTCAGCTTCGTGTCTCCCCTGATAGCAGACGTCCTCGGATACGGGCTCACGACCACGATGATCCATGAGGTCGGCCACCACGTGTCCATGAGCCACCCGCACGACGGCTTCGACTACGAGACCGGCGTGGACTACGAAGCCGCCGACTCTCTCTACTTTGCCTGGTCCGGAGACCAGCACAACTCGATCATGAGCTACATCGACTTGAACTGGGACTTCAGCCAATTCGACCAGGACAACATGAACCGCTTCATGGCCGCCACCTACATCACCAATGCCAACAAGGTCGCGGCCCGGGTGCTGCGCTCTGACGACGCCAACGAGGCCGCTCAGGAGCTGGCACGAGCGGACAAGTTCATCGGCGAAGCCGTCTCTGAATTCTCGGAGCACGATTACGAGGACGCCATCGAAGCTGCCAAGAACGCCTACGACTCTTCGTTGGAGGGGGCGGACGACGCCGACGTCGTGATCAAGGAAACCCACGCGGGAACAACCGTCGACACGACTCCCCCGACCCCATCGGGTCGCGGTCTCTACAGTCACGTGGACCGCATCGGGAAGGGCGGTCACCGGGCCCGTCGCTGATTAGCCGCTCACTGCTGAGGGCGGCCCCTGTCGGGAGCCGCCCTCAGTGGCGATCGAGTCTCTATTTGCGCCCCAGACCAGACTTGAACTGGCGACCTTCTCCTTGACAGGGAGATGAGCACTCCTGGCTGCTCCACTGGGGCAGGCTGCGAATACTAAACCGCGGAGTTCCTCACCAAAACTGTGAACATCGCTCGCGGGGCCGACCTCTTGCTATCCTGGCATGATCCCGGCGAGGTAGCTCAGTTGGTAGAGCACGCGACTGAAAATCGCGGTGTCGGCAGTTCGATTCTGCCCCTCGCCACCCCTGGGGGCCCTCGAAGAGGGCCCCAGACACGCAGCTCTCAGCCGGCGTTTTCGACGTTCTCCGCCATGCCGCCCAGCTCTAGGAAACTACGCACCTCTTCGGCTCGGTAGCGTCGGTGGCCTCCAAGGGTCCGGATCGAGGACAGCTTGCCGGCTTTGGCCCAGCGTGTGACGGTTTTCGGATCAACTCTGAAAAGCGCTGCGACTTCCGCCGGAGTGAGCAAGGAATCGTCCCTCGTCTTCATGTGCCCTCCACCTCTCGTCTGCCCGCGAGCCCAGCCCCGCACGTCATGTGTGACGCAGCGTAAAAACAGCTCGCAAGCCACCGGGCTCTCCGCCCGTTGCTCCCTCGGCCCAAATTAGGTCGTGCTTGCCCCTGCGGCGACCTCGGCCGGTGGCCCCGAACCGGTTTCTAAAAGCGCCAAAAGCACTATACATCACCTATAGACCGCTCAACACCGCCCAAAACGGACAGCGAAGCGAGCGGGCCGATACCTCTTTCGGCAAGGTTTGATCGTCGGGGCGGGCAGGGCTAGCACCGGGCTCGGCCCGCTCGAAAGACCCCCAGGCCGAAGTAACATTTCCCCACCACCCGCCTGCGGCCCCGGGACCTCGGCCGCCCATGGCAAGGATCGAGGATGAACCTGTTCGAGCGCATCAACGGCGATGGCTACGAGCAAGTCGTGTACTGCTCCGACGACCGCTCGGGACTCCGAGCGATCATCGCCATCCACTCCACCGCTCTGGGGCCTGCCCTGGGAGGAACACGCTTCTACCCCTACGAGACGGAAGACGAGGGCCTCGAGGACGTCCTTCGGCTCGCCAAGGGAATGACCTACAAGGCGGCGGCCGCCGGGCTCGACCTCGGCGGGGGCAAGGCCGTCATCATCGGAGACCCCAAGCGGGACAAGAGCGAGGCGCTCCTGCGTGCTTACGGGCGCTTCGTCGAGACCCTCGGCGGCCGCTACATCACGGCGGAGGACGTCGGTACCGCCCTGGAGGACATGGACACGGTGCGGCGCGAGTCGCGCTGGGTGACTGGCTGCTCGCACACCTACGGCGGCTCGGGAGACCCCTCGCCCGTGACGGCATACGGGGTGTTTCAAGGGATCAAGGCGTGCATCCTCGAGGCGTTCGGCGACACCGAGCTCGAGAACCGCACGGTAGCCATCCAGGGGGTCGGCAAGGTGGGATATGCGCTTTGCGGCCATCTCTCAGACGCAGGAGCCAAGGTCGTCGTCGCAGATGCCGATGTCGACAACCTCGCCCGGGCGGTATCGGACTTTCAAGTCGAGACCTGTGACTCGGCCTCGATCCACACGCTACCGGTCGACATCTTCTCGCCTTGCGCCCTTGGCGGCGGCATCAACGACGACACGATCTCGGAGCTCGCCTGCCGGATAATCGCCGGCGCCGCCAATAACCAGCTTCAGCGAGACGCTCACGGCGACAAGCTGCGCGATCTAGGCATCCTCTACGCACCCGATTTCGTGCTCAACGCGGGCGGCCTCATGAACGTAGAAGACGAGCTGCGCGGCTACAACCGGGAGCGCGCGATGACGCGGGTCGAGGGCATCTACAAGCAGCTGCAACAGATCTTCACGGTCGCCAAGGAAAGGCGCATCTCAACGGCGCGCGCGGCGAAGGATTACGCGGAGGAGCGTATCCGCGACATCAGCCGGATAAGGCAGGTTCGCGTCTCCGGCTACGGTCCACTGTCGGACCATCGCTAGAGTGGAGGAGCCACTCCGGATAATCGGTGACGGTGTGGGGCAGCCAGACTGGGCGCCGCCGGTAGAGCTGACCGAGAAGGACCTCGTGGCGATGTATCGGTCGCTGGTGATCCTGCGGACGTTCGACGAGCGCGCGGTGTCGCTGCAACGACAGGGCCGGCTCGGCACCTACGCGCTGTACTGGGGCGAGGAGGCAACCCATGCCGGGCCGTTGCATGCCTGCAACGACAGCGACTGGCTGTTCCCGACCTATCGTCAGAACTCTATCGGCGTGCTGCGCGGCGTGAAAGCGGCGACAATCCTGGCGTGGTGGCGAGGGTATGGAGGCGCGCACGGCTTCTACCAGGTGCGTGAGCACCGGGTGGCGCCGATCTGCGTCCCCATCGCAACACACCTACCGCACGCCGTAGGGCTTTCATGGGCGGCCAAGAAACGCGGCGATGGCATCTGCGCGCTGACCTGGCTGGGCGATGGCGCCACGTCTGAAGGAGACTTCCACGAAGCGATGAACTTCGCCTCGGTGTACAAGACTCCGACGGTGTTGTTCTGCGTTAACAACCAGTGGGCAATCTCCACGCATGTATCCCGCCAAACCGCAACCCCAACGTTGGTAGAGAAGTGCGTCGCCTACGCCATGCCGGGTCTCCGGGTCGACGGCTTCGACGTGCTGGCGTGTTGGAAGGCCACGAAGGAGGCCCTCGACCGCGCGCGCGCCGGGGATGGCCCCACATTCATCGAAGCGGTGTGCTACCGAATCGGCGCGCACGGAACCGCGGACGACCCCAGGCTCTATCGCGATGAAGCCGAGAGTGAACGCTATCGCGCGCTTGAGCCCCTGGGCCGCTACCGAGCCTATCTACAGCGATTGGGCGCCCTCGACGACGATCAGGCAAGTGACATTCACGACGAAGCCAAGGCTCTGATCGCAGCAGCCGTGGCGGAGATGGAAGCTCTCGATTTTCCGGGCGTGGAGATCCTCTTCGATTACGTCTACGCAAGCGGACGGCCGGACCCGCTGACCGAAGGGCTCGACGAGCTTCGCTCCATCGAGCGACGACCCGAGGTCAAACCTCTCGGCCCCCAGCCCGGCGCGTCGCCGGGCGACGCAGACCCACTTCCCGAGGGGGCCTAAAGTGCCTCGGCTCAATATGGTCGAGGGTCTGAACCTCGCGCTCGATCAAGCGATGGCCCAGGACGACCGCGTTCTGGTCATGGGGGAGGACGTCGCCCGCACCGGAGGTGTGTTCAGGGTCACCGCCGGCTTGCTCGACAAGTACGGTGAGGAGCGAGTCATCGACACGCCTCTGTCCGAAGCCGGGATCGTCGGCGCCGCCATCGGCATGGCCCTCTACGGCTTGCTTCCGGTGGTCGAGATCCAGTTCGATACATTCGTCTATCCAGCGTTCGAACAGATCGTCGTGCACGCGGCGCGCTATGCATGGCGCACACGTGGGGAAGTACCCGCCTCCATCGTGATACGGATCCCGTTCGGAGGGGGGGTGCGCGCACCCGAGCTTCATTCCGATTCGCCCGAGGCTCTGTTCGTTCACGTTCCCGGGTTGAAGGTGGTCTGTCCCACGACCCCCGCCCTGGCGCGCGACTTGTTGCTGGCGGCGATCTCCCACCCGGACCCTGTCATCTTCATGGAGCCCAAGCGCATCTACCGAACAGGCCGCGATGAAGTACCTGAGAAAGCTCCTCTCCTGTTGCCAGAGGCGGACGGCGAAGCCACCCAGCTCTTGTCGAGGGCGCGAGTGGCGAGACCGGGAGAAGACCTCGTAATGTTCTCCTACGGGTCGACGGTTGTGTCGTGCTGCGAGGCGGCACAGAAGTTGCAAGACGAACGGGGAGTATCTGCGCGCGTGGTCGACCTCGTCAGTTTGTACCCGCTCGATGTCGAGTCGATCACCGGCGCAGCGTCGGAGTGCGGACGCGCCATCGTGGTACACGAGGCACCTCGGACCGCCGGATTGGGGGCGGAGGTTTCGAGCTTGATCCACGAGCGCGTCATGCTCGATCTCGAGGCTCCGGTCGGCCGCGTTACCGGGTTCGACGTCCCCTTCCCGCAGTTCGCCAACGAGGACGACTACATTCCCTCCATCGACCGCATCGCCGCCGGAGCAGTCAAGGTGCTGGACTTCTAGTGCCCGACTTCAAGCTCCCCGACCTCGGAGAGGGAGTGACCGAAGCCGAGGTCGAACGCTGGCTGGTCAAGGAGGGCGACGACGTCAAGGAGGACGACCCCCTCGTTGAAGTCATCACCGACAAGGCGACCGCCGAGATTTCCTCGCCCTATGAAGGCGTGGTGGCCCGGATATATGTCGGCGAGGGAGAGATCGCGCCGGTGGGTACGGTGCTCGTAACCATCGGCGAAGCCGCCACCGCGACGGACCCGTCACCGAAACCTCGGGACAGAATCAAGGCGATGCCACCGGTGCGCAAACTGGCGCGCGAGCTCGCAGTCGATCTCAACAAGGTCACTCCGACGGGCCCGCACGGCGACATTACCCGCGCCGACGTCCAGCTCGCCGCGGCTCCCGGGAAAGGCGAAGCAGCGGTCGGCGGGTTCGAGCTGAAGCGGGGCGGGCGCCGCGAGCCCCTGCGCGGCATCCGACGCACGATCTCAGATCGCATGACGAAGGCGCACCGCGACATCCCCGCGGTCACTCACGTCGAGGAATGCGACGTCACCGAGCTCGACGCCACCAGAAAACTGTTGATCGCCCGCAACCCCGAGGAAACAAAGCTCACCTACTTACCGTTCGTTGTCAAGGCCGTGGTCATGGGGCTGCGCCTCTTCCCGGCTCTCAACGCGTCGCTCGATGAAGGCGTACAGGAGATCGTCTTTCACGAGCACTTCGACATCGGCGTTGCAGTAGATACCGACGCGGGACTGAGCGTGCCCGTGATAAGAGGCGCCGATGAGAAATCAATCTTCGCGCTGGCGCGCGAGATCGACCGTCTGGCGGGGGCCGCTCGTGCGGGCAAGCTCGAGCGCGACGATCTCCGCGACGGGACCTTTACTGTCACGAGCCCCGGTCCTTTCGGAGGGTTGATGGCGACGCCAATCATCCTGCATCCGCAGAGTGCGATCCTGGGAGTGCACCGGGCAGTAGAGCGCCCGGTAGCAAGAGACGGCCAGGTGGTGATCCGAAAGATCATGAACCTGTCGGTCAGCTTCGACCATCGCATCCTCGACGGTCTCACCGCTGCCAAGTTCATGCTGGAGATCGTCACCTCTCTGGAACACCCCGCTCTCCTGGGACTTTAGTGATGGGAGCCGAAGCCGATTGCAGAGTAGAGCTCAACGGAGAGTCGTCTGATGGAAGGGCGTTGCTGGAAAGTCACGAACTGATCTTTCGCGGCGACTTCCGCCTCAGGATCCCGTTCCGGACGATCTCCTCGCTCACGAGCGAGGACGGCCGGCTCACGATCGGATTCGGGGATACCGTCGCCGTCTTTCACCTCGGCGAAAAAGCCGACGGCTGGGCCAACAAGATCAAGAATCCTAAGGGCCTGCTGGACAAGCTGGGAGTCAAGCCCGGCCACAAGATATCGGTGGTTTCCCTCGACGACGAGGGCTTCGTCGCGGAGTTGCGCACGCGCACCTCGGACGTCTCGACCTCTCGGCCCCGTTCCTCTTCGGACGCCATCTTCTTGGGGGCCGCGGACAAGAGGAGTTTGGACCGGCTGCCGGCGCTGCGCAGGAACATCACGCCCGGCGGTGCCATCTGGGTGGTGCGCCCCAAGGGCCAGGACAGCGGGCTGAAGGAGACCGACATCATTGCCGCAGCCAAGCCGCACGGCCTCGTCGACGTGAAGGTGGTGAGCTTCTCCGAGACCCACTCGGCCCTCAAGCTCGTGATCCCGCTCGACCAGCGCTAACGGACGCTATCTCTACAAAGTCACTGCGGCCGGCCCGACACGAAGACTGTCACACCCCCTCGTCATGACCGCTCCTATGTGCATGATGTGTGAAGGACAAGCAACGACGAGCTCCAGTTCCAAACCACGGCCTGATCCAGAGGCACGGATGGGCGGTTGTTCCCGTGGCTGCCCATAGCGTCGATTACTACGGAGCCTCGGCCCGCTGGCCAGAGCTCAGGGCAATCGAGGTAATCCCTTCCCGCAGCCGGCCCCCGGCTCCACGGCCGGCATTGGTGGATGGGTGCAGTTCCCACGCCACTCCTCAGGCGCCGTCGACAACCTGATCGCTACCGTCTCCAGGTAAGCCGATGGGATTGCGCAGCTCACCTATCTTCTCGATCTCGAGCTCGACCACGTCGCCCGGCTGCAGCGAGCGGCCGATGTCCAGGCCGCAGCAGCCGCCGGGCGTACCCGAGCCCAGCACGTCCGCCGCCCACACATTCTCGTCACGAGAAACATGGGCGATCATTTCTGCCCACTTCCAGTGCATGTCTGACGAGCGGGCGCGGCCCCATTCTTCACCGTTGACGCGACAGATCATCGCGAGGTCGGGCTCTGTTCCCACTTCGTCGGCGGTGACTATGCAGGGGCCGAAAGCGTTGGCGAAGTCCTTGCCCTTGGCGGGGCCGAGCCACGCGCTCATCTCTCGGGCCTGGATGTCGCGCGCAGAGAAGTCGTTGAAGATCGTGAACCCGAAGACGTGCTCGTCGGTCTCGGCGGGTGTGATATCGCGGCCCCCGCGACCGATGACGAGAGCGAGCTCCAGCTCGAAGTCCAACGACTGGCTATAGGAGGGCCGCTCGCAGGTTTCTCCCGGTCCAAGCAGAGCGCGGTGGTTGCCCTTGTAATAGACCGGCGCCTCATACCAGTAGGCAGGCACTTCTTCCCGGCGCCGAGCAGCGCCGCGCACGACATG
>JACDAL010000020.1 GCA_013695465.1 Actinomycetota bacterium
AGTTCGACGGGGTGAAATGCACAGACTGCGGCAAGCGCTTTCGGACCGAGAACGATCATTTGGTGCCTCACTGCGCGGGCGGGCCTGCGTCCTGTGACAACCTCGAGCCTCGCTGCTGGTCGTGTCATCGGGCCAAGACCGAACGAGATCGCATGGCGGGCAAGCTCACGCCGCGGGCCCCCGACGAAGAGCGTGGTCCGCCGCGCTCATGACCATGTAAGCGAAGAGGAAGCTGCCCCCAGCGCGACCACGCTGATCTCTTCAACGCAGTTTTCGCTCAGGGCGAGTTGTGGCGACACGCTCGGGCGCGCCCAATGATCTCCTCCACCACGGCCCCCTTCGCATCGGCATAATTCTGGACGTATTTCCATTCCCTCCCCGCCAGCTCGCGCTTGGTGCGCTCGTAGAGCGCGCAATCGGCCTTGTTGTGCCTGATCCAGTCTCGGAAGAGCAGCATGCGCTCGATCTCAGGACAGCCTTCCGAGAACACGTGCAGGTTGACGATCGGATCCTCGCCCTTGAACATGCGGTGCTGATACCAGTCCGACTCGCGAATACGTAGCACATAGCCGGTCGCCGACAGTGCACCAGCGTAGGCATTCTCGTCGGCCGAGTCGGTCACGACCAGCAGGATGTCGATGATCGGCTTGGCGGCGAGGCCCGGTACCGAGGTCGAACCGACGTGCTCGATCCGGAGCGCCAGCCGACTCAGCGCGCACTCGATCCGCCCGGCCTCGCGGGCGAACAACTCGGGCCACGAACGGTCGTACTCCACGAGCTCCACCGTGCCACCGATCACCTGCGGCTCGCCGATTGTGACGTCCCGGAGTTGGTCCTCGGTCATATGCTCGTGTCGAGTCGATTGGGATGGCTCTTCCATTCAGCATTTGCTCCTTTTGGCTCCACCTCGTACCGTTCCTGAGGCGATAATCGGTCAGGATGAGGCCAATGAAGGCTCGAAGCGGCGCCCGGCTCGCATGGTTCCTCGGCGCACTCACTCTCGCCATGTTCGTGGCCTACGTGGCGCTGGCGCTGTCGCGGCCGGCCCGGCTCCCCCCCGCCGTCGATCCGTTCGAGCTCGAACGTCTGCTCGGCGACGTCCCCTTTCTGGTCTTTGCCGCGATGGGCGTGCTGATTGCCGCCCGGCGGCCTCAGAACCCGATCGGCTGGATGTTCATCGCCATCGGCTTCTTTTTCCTGTTCCCATTGTTCGCCACGGACTACGCACTGTACGCGCTCCATACCAATCCCGGCTCGCTTCCTGCGGGAGCGTTCGCCGCGTGGGCCACCACGTGGTCGTGGCTTGTAGGCATCGGAGTCCTCGTCCTGGTCGTTCTGCTGTTTCCCAACGGGCGGCTTAGCACACGTCGTTGGCGACCCCTCGCCTGGGTCGTGGTGGCCGATACCCTTATCTCGGCGCTCGCTGTCGCGATCTTGCTGTGGCCGGAGCGTGGATTGCAGCTTGTGGGAGTTTGGGAGCAGGCCTCCACAACCAGGACGGATAGTGCGATACGGATCATCTCGATCGGATTCCCCGTTCTCATCGTTGCTATGTTGGCGGCAGTGGCGTCCTTACTGCTGCGGTTTCGCCGGTCCCGGGGGGAGGAGCGACAGCAGCTGAAGTGGGTGGTTTACGGCGGGAGCCTGCCGCTGGCCATCAACGTCGCTACTCAGCTGGCGACGGGCTTCAGTGAGACTTCCTTTCTCCTTCTGGTCGACGCAGTCGGTGTTCTGGCGCTCCCCGTCGCCACGGGGGTCGCGGTCTTGAAGTATCGCCTCTACGAGATCGACCTCATCATCAACCGCACGCTCGTATACCTCGTGCTAACGACGGCTCTCGGAGTCAGCTACTTTGCGTTTGTTGCGGGGATCAGTTCCGTCGCAGGTGAGTCAAGCCTCACGGTTGCCGGCGCAACGCTGGCGGTCGCGGCGCTCTTCCAGCCCCTGAGACGGCGCATCCAAGCCTTTATCGACCGGCGTTTCTACCGGAGTAAGTACGACGCGGAGAAGACGCTCGCGGACTTCTCGGCAAAACTACGGGACGACATCGACCTCGATCACTTGACCCGCGAGATGGCCGCCGTTGTTCACGACACGCTGCAGCCGGCCCATTTTTCATTGTGGCTCAGGACGCCGTGACCGCCAAGAGGTCACTTGGGTAGAGAGAGGTTCACGGCTCTCTCGGAGCCACAGCGACACCTGTCTCGGCTCCATCACGTCGGCGACCAAAGCGACGAGCTCGCGGGACAGCGCATCGAGGTCGATCTCGTCGCGCAGCTTGGCGGAGAAGGTCTCGAGTGTGTGCTCGGCGTCGTACTTGGTGCGATAGAAGCGCCGGTCGATGAACGCCTGGGTGCGTAATCGGGAGGGCCGGAACAGAGCCGCGACCGCTAAAGTGGAGCCGGCCACCGCAAGCTCCGACTGCCCGGTGACCGGCCGCAGAACATTCTGAAAAAGAGTCACCATTACGAGGTATGCGATGGTCAGTCCGGCGGTCAGCAAGCCATAGACCAGCGCCCGGTTGATGATGAGGTCGATGTCGTAGAGACGGTGCCTGAGGATCGCGACCCCGATGGCAACTGGGATCAACACGAACGAGAAGATGATGATCTCTCCAATGACGTCGTTCCATACAGTCGGCTCCCGCCCCGCTATCAACTGCGAGAAAGCCGTCGCCATCACGACCAGGTAGGCGCTTGCCACTACTCCTCCGGCCGCCGCCAACCACTTGAGTTGGAGTCGTTCGTGACCGTGCGCGTGCCGGAAGCGCTGGATTAGTCCTGCGGCGCAGCCCAGGATGCAGATCGGAATCAAGGCGATGGCGGAGAAGGCGGCGCCGATGAACGGTCGGAGCCCCTCGATCCCAAGAGGATTTTCCATCTCCGGATGGCCCGACTCGACCCCGAAGTTTCCGGGTGCGAACAGGATGGCAAGGAAGGAAACGGTCATCGCGGCCGCCGACAGCCACGCCAACTTTCGCCAGCGCGGCGACGGAAGGTGCCCGTCGGGAAACAGCAGGATCAAAAAGGTTCCCATCAGGCCGACTGCGGGCACCCACGTGGGCTCGTTGAGGGCCAGCGCGATGTCGGGGCGCGGCAAGGTCCCCGGATGTGACAGACCGTACTCAGCGTAGATTCCGAGTAGGGACGGCAGAGACCACGCCAAGCCCACCCCCAACAGAATCCGACCCACGGCGTTGAGGGGTTCGCGGGACACCACCAGTGCGCCCACGACCGGAAACGACAGCATTGCGACCAGGACGATGTCTACTCCCTCTCCCAACGACAGGGAGTAGGCGAGCCCCGCGGCGGTGGCGAGAACGCAGGCTCCGAGCGACATCCACCCTAGGAGCGCGAGCCCGCGTTTGTCTCTCTGCGCCCCTTCCACCGGCTCCGCAACCATGTCCCGCTCATTCTGCCACCGAGGCGTCACGGGCCGAGTCCCTCGTACGTCCACAGGCCGCGATCAACTACCGGATCGGGGCTCGATCATCCATTCCGCGAGATTGACAACCCCAGGAGGTCGGCCAGGAAATTCTGGGCGATCCAGTTGCAAATCGTTGCAACTGGCCTAGACTGCAACTAGAGACCAACACGGAAGGGCGAAGGGTCGATGCACATACCTGATGGCTTCATAAACGCTGGCACTTCGCTCGGAGCGGCCGCGGTCGCTGCCGCCGGCCTCGGGGTCGCCGTGAGAAAGACGTCGGCTTACCTGGAGGACAGGCAGGTGCCTCTGGCCGGGCTCGTGGCCGCATTCGTGTTTGCCGTGCAGATGCTCAACTTCCCGGTGGCGGGGGGCACGAGCGGCCACCTATTGGGAGGTGTCCTTGCCGCGGTCCTCGTAGGTCCGTGGGCGGGGGCGATCTGCGTGGCGGTCGTGTTGTTAGTCCAGGCCCTGTTTGCCGACGGCGGCATCACCGCCTTGGGCCTCAACGTCCTCAACATGGCGATCATTGGGTCTTTCGGCGGCTACCTACTGTTCGCACTCTTGCGCCGGATCCTGCCCCGCACCTCCGGTGGTCTGACTGTGGCGGCGGGCGTGGCGGCCGGCCTCTCGGTGGTGGCGGCCGCTGCTGCGTTTGCCATCGAGTACGCAATTGGAGGGGCCGGCGGCGCCCCCATCGGGACGGTGGCGGCCGCCATGGTCGGCGTGCACACCTTGATCGGCATCGGCGAGGCGCTCATCACCGGAGCCACAGTCGGCATGGTGCTGAAGGTGAGGCCCGACCTCGTCTACGGCGCTCACGGCCTGGTTCCAGAGCCCCTTCTCAGCCGACAACTTCAGACCAAGCCTGCGGGCTCATGAAGTCCAGTGTGAAACTGTTCGTCTTGGGCGGGCTCCTCGTGGCAATCGCTCTGGCACTGCTGGTCAGCCCCTTCGCCAGCGGCAACCCCGACGGGCTCAACAAGGTGGCGATCGATCAGGGCTTCGACGACACGGCTGAGCAACATGCTCTGGAGGACGGGCCGCTGGCCGGCTATGGAGTCAGGGGCATCGACAACCAGAGGGCGAGCAAAGGGCTGTCGGGACTGATCGGCGTCGTGGCCACGTTCGGCGTGGGCTTCCTTCTGTTCGGAGCCTTGCGCGCATCGCGCTCGAGGCGCCCGACCGCCGACCGGACCTAGCTCTGAGCGGCGGCCACGCGCACGGGCTTTTCGTCCACCGCGACAGCCTTCTTCATAAGCTTCCGCCGCAGTGCAAGGTACTGGCCGCATTGTTGTTCGTGCTTGCGGTCGTCGCCACGCCTCGCGAGGCGTTCTGGGCCTACGCGGCGTACGCAGCGCTGCTCGTCGGCGCGGCAAGGCTGGGCCGCGTGCCGATCGGCTTTCTCTCCAGGCGACTGGTGCTCGAGGCGCCCTTCTTGCTGTTCGCTCTCTTCCTGCCCCTCGTCGGAGGAGGCGAGCGCATCGAGGTGGGAGGGATACCACTCGCGATAGAGGGCCTGTGGGCGGCGTGGAACATCGTGGCGAAGGCGACGCTCGGCTTGTGGGCCACGCTGATCGTGGCCGCAACCACGCCCATTGCGGAGATCCTTCACGGCCTCGAACACCTTCGCATGCCGCGGGTCATCACCGCGATCGCCGGCTTCATGATCCGCTATACCGATGTGATCACGGGCGAGATGCAGCGAATGAAGATCGCACGAGAGGCGCGCGGATATGACCCCCGATTCCTGTGGCAGGCACGTGCGCTGACCGCGACCGCCGGCACGCTGTTCATCCGCTCCTACGAGAGGGGCGAGAGGGTCTATTTGGCCATGTTGTCGCGCGGTTTCACCGGTTCGCTTCCCCTCACCGCTCACAACGCGGCTGTGCCCCGTCAGTGGGCGATGGCTCTATTGCTGCCCGCGGCAGCCCTGGTAGTCAACCTGTCGTCGTGGGCAGCGCTGTGATTACCCCGGTACTCGAGACGACGGGGCTCTGCTTCGCCTATCCCGACGGCCATCAGGCGCTGTTCGGATGCGACCTGCGTATCGAGCGTGGAGAGCGCGTCGCTCTGCTGGGGCCCAACGGTGCGGGCAAGACCACACTGATCCTGCATCTCAACGGGGTGCTGACACCGGGTGCCGGAAGCGTGAGCGTGGACGGGCTCGAGGTGCGCAAGGAGAACCTCAAGAGGATCAGGGCGAGTGTGGGTATCGTCTTTCAGGATCCCGACGATCAGCTCTTCATGCCGACCGTTTACGCCGACGTTGCCTTCGGGCCCCGAAATCTCGGCATGACGCCGGCCGATACCGACGTGCGGGTCAATGCAGCGCTCGATGCGGTGGGCATGGAGGAGTACGCGGAGCGGCCCCCGCATCACCTGAGCTTCGGGCAGCGCCGCCGCGTCGCGGTGGCCACCGTCCTGGCGATGGAGCCCCGGATCCTGGTTCTTGACGAGCCCACCTCGAACCTCGACCCCGCAGGGCGCCGGGAGCTGGCCGAGATCCTCCGCGAGCTTGACACCACGATGCTGATTGTGACGCACGACCTTCCCTATGCCCTCGAGTTGTGCCCCCGGGCGGTCCTGATGAATGGGGGGGTCATGGTCGCCGACGGCCCCACGCCCGAGATCCTCTCGGACCGCGAGCTGATGGCTGCCAACCGGTTGGAGCTTCCCTACGGCTTCGATCCCGTACTTGTCGGCCGCCGGATCATCCCGTAACGATCCCGGGACGCCTCGGCTGCAAGGTGATTATCTTGGATGACATGATTCCTAGAAATCGAGCATGAGCACCGTACGCAGGACGTGGCCGGCGGACGCGGCGGTGCTCCTCACTTGCA
>JACDAL010000023.1 GCA_013695465.1 Actinomycetota bacterium
TCCGACGCGCCGCAGGCGCCAGCACGCGCGGAAGGAAGGGCACGCGGAGCATCAGGGCGCGATGGTCGGCCAGCGCGCTCTGGGGGACAGCTTGCTCGAAGGCGGTCCGGATGGAGGAACGCTCGGCCCGCCGGGTTAATAGCACATAGGCGGCGCTGCTGACCGCGAGGAAAGTGGCGATCAGCGCCACCATCTCCAGTGTTCCCAGGCTGAGGGAGTTCATGCGGTCACACCTCGACCTTCACGATCTTGCGCATCCACAGCGTCCCCACGACCAGCAGAGCGGCCGACACCGACACCATCGCAAGGCCCTTGCCCGTCTGATAGAGGGGCTCGAGGTATTCCGGGCTGCGTAGGGCCAGAAACGATCCGATTGCGAACGGCATCAATCCCAGCACCCAGCCGGAAAGGCGTCCTTCAGCCGTGAGCGTGCGCAGCTCGCGGCGTAAGCGCTCCCGCTCCCTGATGGTCCCGGCGATCGTCTCCAGTATCTCGGCGAGGTTTCCGCCCACCTCCCGCTGAATCTGGATCGCGAGCACGCTCCACTCGAGATCGACCATGCGGCTGCGGCGGGCGAGCGCCTCCAGTGCGTCGTCCAGAGATGCTCCCAGACGGACCTCGGCCATGGCCCGGCGGAACTCCTCGGAGGCGGGGGGCTTGGCGTCCTCACCCACCGCCGCCACCGCCTGCTGGAGGCTGTAACCGGCTTTCAAGGCGCCGCTCAACAGCAGCAGGACGTCCGAGAGCTGCTCGTAGAAGGCCTGCTTTCGAGTCGCAGCGGTCCGCCGGATGTAGAGAGTCGGGGCGAAGCCCCCGCCCACGGCGCCGATCAGAGCCCACAGCGGACCCCCCAACGATCCCAGCAGCGCCCCCCCGGCAAGGGCCAAACCCGCACTGGCGACTATGAGTTCGCCGGGCCTCCATCTCATGCCGGCGGACTCGATCGCAAGCTCTATGCGCTCGAGATGGCCGCTACGGTCCGCCAGACGAGTGGCGATCTCCTTTGCTCGCTTCAGGACCGCCGCGTTGATCAGTCCTTCCGTGTCGAGCCCGGGGGCGGCCGGCTCGTCGTACCATCGCAACCGGCTGCGGGGGCTCAAGCGGCGGCGGCGCAGCCACTCCGACAGGAACGCCACACACAAGGCCACGGTGCAAAAGATGATGGCCAGCAGAATCGGTGAGGCGATGCCTGCGGCCCCCGCCGGCAACACAAAGCCCCTCGAGTTCTCGGAGGCGAACGATGCCTGCTTGCGATCCCTCCCGCCGCCCGGGCCGCTCACCTTGGCATCGACCTCGTACACGACGGCGGCCGGGTCCGGGTTTGAGACCTCCACCCGGTAGGCCTGTGCGGTTTCCCCCTGCTCAGGCGGGACGTCCGGTTCCTGGGGCGTGACCTCGACCTGCTGGAGCGCATAGTCGTTGACTTTCACCTCGAAGTCTGTGGCCGAGAGCTTCGTTCGCGCTTCCGTGAACACGGTGAAGCTGATCTTGTCCTCGGTGCGCTGCACCTTCTCGACCTCGAGCGGGCCCCTTTGCGCCCTGGCCACTTCCGGCGTCACAAGGATCAGGGCCCCCACAAGGGCGATCAAGCTGCCGCGGATCACGGGCGGCCGGGGTACTGGTGTGCGCTGAGGAGGTCGTCGCTCATGAACATCGTGGGCGCCAGATGGATGCCCACGTCGGAGAGCTTGCCGGTGAACTTCGGGCGGATGCCGGTGGGCTTGAGGTGTCCGAGATGGCGGCCGTGACCGTCGATGCCCATCGAGTAGTCGAACAGGAAGATGTCCTGCAGAGTGATGACGTCTCCCTCCATGCCCTCGATCTCCGAGATGTGAGTTACCCGGCGGCTTCCGTCCTTCAGCCGGGCCTGGTGCACAACGAGATCGACGGCGGAGGAGATTTGCTCGCGTATGGCTCGCATGGGCAGATCCATCCCCGCCATCAGGACCATCGTCTCGAGGCGCGAGAGGGCGTCGCGAGGCGAGTTGGCGTGGAGGGTGGAGATGCTGCCTTCGTGCCCGGTGTTCATGGCCTGGAGCATGTCGAGCGCTTCGGCCCCCCTGACCTCCCCGACCACTATGCGGTCGGGCCTCATCCGCAGAGCGTTGCGGACGAGATCTCTGATCGTCACCTCGCCCCTCCCCTCGATGTTGGGAGGCCGCGCTTCGAGCTGAAGCACGTGCGGTTGACCGAGGCGCAGCTCGACCGCATCCTCGACCGTCACGGTGCGCTCGTCGGAGGGTATGTAGCTGGAGAGGACGTTCAGCGTGGAGGTCTTGCCTGCGCCGGTCCCTCCCGAGATGATCATGTTCAGCTTGCCTCTGACACAGAGCTGGAGGAACTCGGTGACTGTTGCGGTGAGAGTGCCAAATGAGATGAGGTCTACATCGGTAAGGGGCTCGGCGGAAAACTTGCGGATCGTCAGGAACGGTCCGTTGATGGAGAGCGGGTGGACCACTGCGTTGACTCGCGCCCCGTCCGGCATCCGGGCATCGACCATCGGCGAGGCCTCGTCGATGCGCCTGCCAACGCGCGCAACGATGGCGTCGATGACACCTCGAAGGTGGTCCTCGTCGACGAAGCGGCGGTTCGTCCTGAAGAGCTTGCCCGCGCGCTCGACGTAGATCTCCGAAGGCCCGTTGACCATCACCTCCGTGATGTCGGGGTCCTTGAGCAACTCCTCGATGGGGCCGTGGCCGAGCACGTCGGCTCTTAGGTCCTCCAACAGGGCGGCCCGCTCGGCCGCCGACATCGGGGTCGGCTCCTCGCGCAAGAGACGCGAGATGTGATCCAGCACGAGCCGCGAGAGCCGGTCGGGATCCAAGTTTTGTTGATAGAGAACGGTGCCCAGCTCCTGGGCGACACGGGCGTGGAGACGCCGGCGCAGCTCGTAGAGCTCGGAACGCATGGCGTCGAGATCACCGTCCCAGACGGGCACCTCCGCGCTCGGCGGCCGGGAGACGGATTGGCGGCGGAGATCGGTCAGCCGGCGTGCCAGATCGGACATATCGGCGTTCACGACTGCGCGGCCCGCGGGCGGGCGGCTCTCATCAACGACGAGTGGCCGAGAGTGGGCGCAGAGAGCAGCTCGGCCTCGAGTTCCTCAAACATTCGCCTGAGCGAGCGTGCCACCTTGGTCTTGGGGCTATCGAGGGCCACGGGGACTCCGTTGTTGATCGAGCGGGGAACCGCAACATCGCTGGGAAGCTCGTAAGAAACCCGCCGGCCCAGGGCTTTGCTGACCTCGTCGGCGGGAAAGCCGACGTTGGAGTTGGCCCGGTTCAGCACCACCTGTACCTTGTCGAGCTGGAGGTCGAGGTGGCGGAACAGCGACAGGGTCAGCTTGGCGTCCTTGACTGAGGTCAGCTCGAGGCTCGTGACCAGATAGGCGCGCTCACAGGCGGCGAGCGCCGCGATCGTGAACCCGTCGAGCGTCGAGCTGGTGTCCACCACGGTTAGCTCTGCGCTCCGCCTCAGACCCTCCAACACGCGGGTCAACACCGACGGCGGGATCCTCTCCGCTTCCAGGGGGTCGGTCGGCGCGCACAGTATCCGGAGCGAGGACTCGTGCCGGCTGAGCGTGCTCCCGAGAGCGGACTCGTCGATGGGACCCGCGA
>JACDAL010000055.1 GCA_013695465.1 Actinomycetota bacterium
CCGACATCAACATTGGATGGGAGGAGTTCGTCCAGCACTCTTACTATGAGGATTGGGCCGGGGACCGTTATCCGGACGACCACCTGGGTAATCCGATAAGTCCCTACCACCCCTGGAACAAGCGAACGCTTCCCAAACCGAGCGAGAAGTCGTGGAAAGACAAGTACACGTGGGCATGTACCCCACGCTGGGATCGCCACACCGTCGAGGCCGGCGCCTATGTCCGGCTCCTCAACACTGCCCTGGCGCAGCAAATCCCCGCCAACGACTTTATCGAAGCGACCGGACACAGCGTCAAGATGAAGGTGCCCAAAGGGCTAACGCCCGAGCTGGAGGTCGAGTGGAAGGTTCCCGACCGCTGGAACGCGATCGAGCGTAATCGCGGTCGCGCCTACCACTATCTATTCTCGCAGCTGGTCGGCTTCATCAACCTCCTGGAGGGTTACAGACTGATGAAGGCCGGGGACATGCGCGTGGCTGCGATCAAACCCGACGAGCTGACCCGTCACATGCCCAAGGACGAGGTTCGAAGCGTGGGCTGGTGGGGAGCCGGACGAGGGTGGCTGACCCACCATCTCGTGATGAACGGGGGAAAGATAGCGAACTACCAGATCTGCACGCCCTCGACGATCAACGCGTCGCCGCGGGATCCTTGGGACCAGCCCGGGCCGTACGAAGAGGCGGTTATGAATACTCCGATCATCGAAGACCTATCAGACCCGTCGAAATTCACTTCTATCGATATGCTCCGCACCATCCGCAGCTTTGATCCCTGTATGCCTTGCACGACTCACGTTCACACCACCCAAGGGACCATCACGCGTGAAGTGAATACCTGTTCCTGCGGCGCCGACTAAGAAGATGACCGTCGGCCTATGACGGTGCTCGTGGGCGGGGTCGGCCAGCTGTATCAGGGGGATCTCGACCTGGGAAGGCGGGCGGTCGAGAGGCTGAGGTCCGAGGGCGTGGGCGCGCACGTGCTCGTGGAGGACTTTCATTACGGCGCTGTCGCTGTGGCGCAACGGCTGCAGGAGAGCCGCCCCACTTGCGTCGTGTTGGTCGGCGCCGCGGAGCGAGAACGCCCGCCGGGGACGGTAGAGCGGCGTCGTATTCGCCCCGTCGTACTGCCCGCCTCAGCTCTGCAGAGGTCGGTGGCGGACGCGGTCACGGGTTACGTCTCCATGGATCTCCTTCTCGAGGTGGCCGCAGGGTTCGAGGCTCTCCCCGCGCGGACGATCGTGATCGAAGTCGAACCCGTCCTGACCGCGCCGACCGTGGAGATCTCGCCCGAGGCCGAGGCCGGTCTGGCGAAGGCGCTGGAGCTCGTGCGGGTCGAGGTTCGACGCGCCCCCGCCCTGGATGTGGCGGACGAGATCAGCGAGCTGCTTGCGACGGACAGAGTCGAACCCTCCGCGGCGACCGAAGCCATGCGCGACCTGATAACCGAGCTAGAGGTGGTCGACGCAGAGGGAAGGTGGGGGGCCGCCTTTGCCCTTCGTGACCGAGTGCGATTCGCAATCGCAGCCGGGGAGTCGGGTGAGGGTATGACCCACCTCGACTGGGGGCTGTGGTGGGGGCTCATCGAGGAGCTGGATCGCCTTCAGGGATTGGACCTTTCGCCCGTCGAGCCCGCGACGTGAGGGAACGTCAGCCGGCATCCTTCTCGAGGAGACCCAGGTTCTGCGGCCTCACGGCAATGCGCTTTCCCTCGTCGGTCTCGATCACCAATGCCCCGTCCGTGAGCGATCCCACCGCCTTGCCCGTGACCCGGGGGCCGGTGGGACCCATGGGGATCAGCCTTGCTCGCACCCTTTGACCAAGGGTTCGACAACGCGGCAGGTAGTCCTGGAGCACGTCGGGGGGGACGGAGGAGGACCGCGCTTCGATTGCCTCCACGATTCTGGCCAGAAGGGCCGGACGTGGCGATTTTGGCTGCGCGACGAGCACGGTGATCACGGCCCATTCTGTCGTGGCGGGCCCGAGGCTCACCTGTACCCCTACGGCGCCTGCCTGTGCCTCTCCAACCAATACGAGATCGGGCCACTCGATCGTTGCCGTCTCGCCGAGGACATCGGCCAGCCCGGAAGTCCCCACCGTATACAACCACCCCTCCTTCTCGGGGGCCAGTCGGGGCCTCAGGATCATCGAGAAGCAGAGGCTGATTCCCTGCTCGATCGTCCACTCGAGACCCGCGCGCCCGCGGGCCGAGACCTGGTAGTCGGCCACCACCACAGCACCCGCGGGAGCGTCGGTGCGGGCCCATGCGAGCGCATCGGCTTCGGTCGACAACATCGCGGGATAGCAGCGCACGGGACGCCGGGGCAGGATCTCGGCCAGCGCTTCAGCCGACAGATCGGAGCTCATCCCCACGATGTCTCGGCCCCCAGCTCTGAGGCGACCCGATTGAACGCGTCCTTCAGGCGCATCCATTGGGGGACGTAGAATCGTGCCATCGCGCTGGAGATCTGAGAGCGGAAGTGATCGGCGGTTCGCTCATCGAGCTTCGCCACTTCTTCGACTATCGCGCGGACGAGCACGCCCGTTGGTTGAGGAGGCAGCTCGAGCAGCCCGCCCACCAGCACGGCGCCCAGGTCTGTTCCCCGTATGCTCGCCGACTGGTGCGCGATCCAGGCGGCGATCTCAGCACGACGCACTTCCGGCTCGACCGTCACCCACCTCATGAGCTCGCCTCTCATAATGGCCTCCCAGGCGTCGGAGGACTCGAGCGCCAGCACGATCCCGAGATCCCCCGGAGGGTCGCCGAGGCGATCGAGGATCTCAGATGCCTGCGCGGCCACCGCCGGAGGGCATTCGGCAATGGCCAGAGCCTGGTGGGCAGCGAGCCGCGCCCTCGCGGGCTCGCCGAGTCGTTCGTAGCTCAGCGCGAGGTTGGCCTTGGCCATGGAGTGCTCCCCGGGGCGAACCGTGCGGGGATGCGCAGCGACCGCTTCCCTGAGAGCCTGCAGCGCCTCCCGGTCTCGATTGCTGGCGAGCAGCGTCACGCCCAGGAGGTTGGAGGCCGCTCCAATCGACGCATGATCTCCCGCCCGCCCGGCGATCTCGGCAGCCTCCCGAAGCATTGCGGTCGCGTCGTCGAGTCTGTCCGACAACAGCAGCAGCGCCCCCAGCTCGCGCGCGACGGCAGAGGCAGATGCGGGGGCCGCGTCGGGGTCGAGCAGAGAGCGTGCTCGCCTAAGTGCGGCGATTGCGTCCTCACCCTCGTCGAGTTGCGCGTCGACCAGCCCCAGGTTGTACAGCGCCGCTCCCAACTCCGGCCTCGAGTCCGCTGCTTGAAAGAGCTCCACCGCCCTTTCGAAAGCAGCGCGCGCTTCATGGAGCTCGCCGTTCTCCCTCAGGACGGCCCCCAGCGCGTTGAGAGACTTACCGTGCTCGACGGGCAGGGAGGCCGGATCGAAGAGCTCGGCCGCCGTGAGCAGTGCCGTCCGCGCCTCTTCGGTTCGTCCGGCTGAGATCAACAACGTCCCGAGGTGGAACTGACTCGTGGCGTGTTGGATCGGGTATCTGTCGGCTGGGTAGTGTCTCAATCTGTTTTGAAGCTCTTCCACCCGCCCTGTGCTCTCGTCTCCGCTCATGTCATCCTTCGACGATGGAAGTGCTCATTGCCGGCATGGGAAACGTTCTTCGCAGCGATGACGCTTTCGGAGTCAAGGTAGCGGAGCGGCTGCTCACAGACCGGATACCTCGAGGGGTCCGGGTGATCGAGGTCGGCATCGGGGGAATTCACCTGGTCCAAGAGCTCCTCGAACCTGTGGAGGCTCTGGTGATTCTCGATGCCGTCGAAGTGGAAAGGCCTCCCGGTACGGTCGTCGTGATGAGTCCAGAGATCCTCGACGTCAAGGCGATGTCGTTGATGGAGCGTCACGATCAACTCGCCGACATGCATTACGCGGTTCCGGAGCGCGCATTGATGTTGGCCCGAGCACTCGAGATATTGCCGCGCATTACCTGGATCGTGGGTTGTCAGCCGGCGGATGCAAGCTCTTGGGGTGAGGAGATGTCGCCCGAGGTCCGGCAAGCCATCGAGCCCGCAGCGGACGAGGTGCGGCGGATCGTGGACGAGCTTGGGATCGCATGGTTTGAGGACGAGGTGTCCTGAGCGGCTACTTCTCTTCGGTGACGGCAAGGAGGTGATCGACGAGGGTGTCGTTGACCTCCGCCACCCCGTGCTTGCGCCGTACGTGCTCGGCGAGCTTCTGCTTCATGTCCTTCTCGGATTGCGACTCTATGACCGCCCCGCACGCGGGAGCGCCTGCTTTGCTTCAGCGAAAGACCAGGGTCATGACGCCTCCTGCCTAGGTCTCTGGAGGACGGTCTCGAGACGGTCTCGAACGCCGGAGAGGTCCCGGTTGATCTCAGTCAGGATCGGCTGGAGAGGTTCGACTCGACGGGCAATCGACCGGACGCCGACGTTGACGGTCCCCAGGGTGAAGAGGGTCTTCCGCAGAAGGATCATGATGGCGACGAGATAAAAGGCGAGAGCCAGCACAATCAGGCCGACCGCCACGAGAGTCAGTATTCCGAGCAGATTCATGCGCCCATTCCCGCTACAGCATCCTGTCCACAGACTCCGCGTAGTCGGTCAGCCCGCCGCCCACGCTCTTTACGAGATCCCGAGTATCCAACAGAGCCGGCACGGGGGCCAGATTCGCGGTGATTCCCACTCCATGTTCCTGGATGTCGCCGGCGTAACGCTTGATCTCCATGATGACCCGGAGGAGCCGGTGGGCGAGGAAGAGAACGAGTGGGATGACCACCAGGAACAGGACGGCGATTGCGATCCACCACCACAGCGATGCGAAACCGGAAGCTGCGTCCACACCCACCCTTCCTTCATTCCTGGGGCACGCCTCGGTGGATCCTACATGAACATCCGGCCTCTAGCTCGTGGGAGGCGGCTGGATCTGCAGCAGGGTGGGTCCGGGGGGCGGATGGGACGGGGCGTCCTGCTCCTCGACCTCGAGTGCGACGAACCCGGGAAAGTTGTCGCGTAAGGCCCGCTCGATTCCTTCCTTGAGGGTTATGGCCGAGGCGCTGCACCCGGCACAGGCACCCGACAAGTGAAGCTTGACAATTCCCCCCGAGGCGTCGAGGACTTCGGCCATGCCTCCGTGAGAGTGGATGTACGGACGGATCTCGTTGAGAGCGTGATCCGCTGCCGCTCGCTCGTCCACTCCGGCTGCGTAAGCGTCGAGCAGCCACGACACAAAAGGGTCTTTTCGGAGCTTTTGGAGCAGTGAGGGATCCACCCCCGCCGCCAGCCGGTTAAGGGCAATGCGATGCAAGGTATCGATGCCGTCCAACAGCTCGAACACATTGAGGCGGGATGTTTCATCGAGTTGCTCGATCTCGCCGAGCAACACTTCCAATCGCTCGAGGAGAACGCTTAGATCGTCCATTCGCGCGAGCCTACGCGAGCCGTTCGCAATTCGATCTCGTCGGTGTCGGCGCAATTGGAAGCTAGGATGGCGATATATGAAGGTTTCGGTATCGGGCAAGGGCGGATCCGGCAAGACGACCATCTCCGGCACCCTGGCGCGTCTGCTCGGCCGGGCCGCCGGCCCGGTTCTTGCGGTCGACGGCGACCCGAATCCCAATCTGTCTCTGACGCTGGGCCTGGATCGAGAGCGCCTCAATGCATTGAGCCCCCTGCCCCATGGGCTCATGAGTCACGAACGGGTCGACGGCGAGGTTCGCCTCTCGCTGTCGAGAC
>JACDAL010000108.1 GCA_013695465.1 Actinomycetota bacterium
AATGAGATGGAACTAGATGTCTTCTCGGTTGGCGCACGGAGTTCTTCAGAGAACGGGCTTCGATCGCACGTGATGCGGGCGGGATGTTGATCGTCGTTGTCGTGGATGCCACGAGGGTCGACGACCAACGGGAAAAGCCTGAGGAGGATGTAGTCAGGCTCTTCCTGGAGCGCGCACGCCACCGCGTTGGAGGGCGCACATCGCCGCGGCTGCCTTGAATCGTCTGGAGCTCCTAGGTGAAGCGGCGGGAGTCCTCCGCCGCGTAGGCGGCCACGGCCGCGTCGGATTTCGCGGCGGCCCCGAGCTTTTGGAGCACCTCCTGAAGACGTGCGGCGGGAAGCGCGCAGGTCATCTCGTCAGGCGACATCCCCGTGCGCGTGCGACTGAGCATGCACCCGACGCTCGCCGCGACCTGCCCGTGCTCCTTCGCTAAAGCGACGATGTGACATTGAGGCTTTCCTCCGCCGTGGAGGTCGGGCAACGCATCGGAGATCATCATGAGCTGCTTGGGGCTGACGCGGAGGAGCACGACGTCGGGCTCCGCTGCAGCCTCGGAAAGGGGCCCGTAGGTGATGAAGCCGGGACGCGTCGACACCGTGGGTATCTGGGACAAGACGTCTTCGGTAACCCAACCGGAGGCGACCAGCGCGTGCACGTCGGCTCTCCCCGCCGCCTCCTCGAGACCCATGAATCCGTGAGTCAGGCTTCCCACGCTGCAGTTGCCGTGGTCCTCGGGCGCGGTCACGAAGGTGCGGTCGATCGCCTTCATCCAGAAAACGCAGCCCGCCGGCACCCTGCCGGTGCGCCCATCGGGCGTCGGCTCGGGCATGGGGTCATCGAAGGCCGGCACTCCTGGGGGTGCCTCATCCGAGAAGGTGATCCCGATCGGAGGCTCCGTCAGGTGCAGAATCGATGTCAGGTCACCGGCCGCCCGCTCGTAGTCGATCGGCACCGTGCGCTCCTCCTTCGGCCAGTAGTCCCCTCATGGTAGCGCCGGCCAGCCCCCCGGGTGGTCTGGCCCTCCGCGTAATATGTACCGGTCGCCGATCAGCTGGCCGGTTGAGCGTACGCGCTCCTCAGTTTCTCGATGTCGATCTTCGTCATCTGAAGCATCGCCGCCATGACACTGTTGGCTTTGCCTGGGTCGTCATCTTGAAGCATCTCTCCCAGCACCGTGGGGATGATCTGCCAGGAAAGGCCGAATCGGTCTTTCAACCAGCCGCAGGGGCCCTTCTCCCCACCTTCGGAGAGCTTCTCCCATAGCTCATCCACTTCTTCCTGCGTTTCGCAGTTCACGAGGAGCGACATCGCCTCGTTGAACTTGAAATCAGGCCCTCCGTTGAGCGCGGTGAATCCCTGCCCGGCGAGCTCGAAGTCCACGGTCATCACCATCTCCGCCGGGCGCGGGCCGGCCTCTCCGTATTGGCTCACGGCTTTGATCCTGGAATCCTTGAAGATCGATGTGTAGAACTCCGCTGCTTCTTCTGCTTCGGTGTCGAACCACAGGTTCGGGGTGATCTTCTGCATCGGTCTCCTCCTCGTACTCTTCGGTCCTGTCGTAGCTATAGACAGCATCTCGGGGAGATAATCATCGGTCCACTCGTGATAGGTGACCAGAGTGCACGTTGGATACAGACCAGCGCGTTCGCGTACGCGTTGCTGCGCTGCGGAACTAAGAGACCCTGGCAACATCTATCAGGTGATCAACTTCTAGTTCCCGAAGCGGAATCGGAGGTGCGTGACCTGGGGGGAGTCGATCACTCCGGTCTTTTTCAGGTCTATTTGCTGGGAGGTCAATCGATCGAACAACCGGACCCCACCACCCAGCATCATCGGAGCGACATGGATCTGCATTTCGTCGAGCAAACCCGCCTTAATGAATTGCTGAACAGTATTTGCCCCGCCCGCGATCGCGACATCCTTGCTCCCAGCGACCGACCGTGCTTGCTCTAAGGCACTTTCGATTCCGTCGGTCACGAAGGTGAACGTCGTTCCGCCCTTCTTTACCAACTCTTCCCGATCTTCATGAGTAAGAACGAAGACCGGTTTGTGGAATGGGGGGTCATCCCCCCATCCGTCGGCCGCGTCGAACATCCGCTTTCCACAGATGATCGCCCCCGAGCGATTGAATGCTTCGTCCAGGATCTCCGAGTCGTTGTTGGTTTCACCGCCGGCGAGGCCGTGGGGCTGCCGAAAGGCAGCCAGATCGTACACCCACTCGTGCAAGCGCTCGCCCCCATCGCCCAGTGGGTTCTCAGGACCATCGTTGGGCCCCGCGATGAATCCATCGAGTGACATCGTGATGTCTAGAACAACCTTTCCTTCTCTCATCACTGACTCCCTTTCTTCCTGAAGCGCAAGAAGCCCCATCTCGACTGTCTGAAACGTCCTTCATCGGCAACGCTGGCGAGGGTCGGCTCCTCTCGGCCCCTCACCGGCGTCGAGGATCGCTCTGTCGATCAAGATGGCGCCGGTCCTCCTCAGGACTCAAGGAATGACTTGAGCTCAGTCAGTCGGTCCTTCCAGTTGGCTTTCGTCGTTTGGGCCTGTTCGACATCGGTCAGCCGTTCGTGCGCCACGGCGACGGTCGATTTCGATGTACCTCGGTCGATGAAGCCGACGTTCACTCGGGTCGATCCGTCCTCCCAATCGAAGCGGGCCGAGCGGGCAGGCTCCGATGTCCGCAGCGACATCCTCCCGTCCATAAGCCACTTCCTTCGCTGGTGTGAGTTGACGAATGCGCCAAAAAGTCGCTCGACCGGCACCGCCACCGTCCTACTTGCGCTCACCTCGAAAGTGCCGTTTGGACGCACGCCGGGAGGTCGTAGCCCTCGCTCCTGCTGGTACTCAACGATGAGCTTCTGCGCCCACCATCTACTCACATCGTGCTCGCCCGTGAGCCACTCGGCGATCTCCCGATAGGAACACTCGGGAGCACCCCATTCGTCGAGTGCCCCGAACCACTCGCCCCGGTCTCGCCCCGTCGCGCGCCGCACCGCGCTGGTGTTTCCCATTAGCAACCTCCTCACCCAAGAGTGATCGTTCCTCTCTATAGACGAACGATGGATGGAGAAGTAATCGGCCTCGCGCGGTCCGGATAGGCCGTTCCCATCCCCATTCTTATCCAGCAGGGCCCCGATTTGAGCTCCCAAACAAAGCCCGAAGCCGGCAAAATCGCGAGGCCTCGGGGGAAGGCCCTAAGCATCGCCCTCCTCGAGCTCCGCAATAGGCTCGCCCGAACAGGGCCACTACGATGAGTTCCTCAGCGCCCATCAGTCTTAGGGGAGAGAACCACATCAGGGAGAGAATGGAGACAACCATGCGGAAAGTGATCGTCAATGAGTTCCTGTCCCTGGATGGAGTCATGCAGTCGCCCGGCTATCCAGACGAGGATCGCGAGGGAGACTTCGAGCATGGCGGTTGGCAACAGTCGTACTTCGACGAAGTCTTCGGGGCCGCTCTCCAGGAAGGTTTCGCCTCGACCGGCGGCCTGGTGCTGGGACGAAAGACGTACGAGATCTTCGCTGCTCATTGGCCCAAGGCCGGTGACGACGATCCCATCGCCGCGACCATGAACGGCTTCGATAAGTTCGTCGTTTCGAATACTCTCGAAAAAGTCGAATGGGTCAACTCGCACCTCATCAAGGGCGATGTGGCGGCCGAAGTCGCCAAGCTCAGGCAGCAATCGGGGAAGGACCTGCGGGTCATCGGTAGTGGTGATCTCGTCCACACCCTTATGGAAGCCGATCTCATCGACGAGTACCAGCTGATGATCCATCCGATCCTTCTAGGGAGCGGGAAGCGTCTCTTCAGAGACAGCTCCACGACGACTCCACTCAGACTCATCGACTCAAGGACGAGCAGCACGGGGGTCCTGATCCTGACTTATCAACCGGAAAAGGAAACGGAATCTGCCGAGGCTCGAGAGACTGCTTAGGGTTCTCGAAGAGCCCCAGACGACGGAGGTCGTGAACTCAACCTGAGCCAGGTGGCGGACCGAGGCTCTGCGCCCGGCTGGGGGCTCAGCCGCCGTTATTGCGGAACGGAACGTCGCCGACGACCGACAAGGTGGTGGCCGAGGCCGAACAGATAACTGGCGATGCAAGTGAGTGACAACCGATAACTCCGAGAGGGGCCCCCTCCACGCCAGACAACAGCGCCTCCCCTGCCCTCAGCATCAACGTCGAACAAGGGCAACACACCGGAGTGCAGTTGAAGCTTCGTCCTGACCGCTCAAAGAGCTTGGATACCCCTCGGCCGCGACCTAAGCCCTCATATGTAACGATTGTCCGTTATGGAAGAATCACTGCAAAGAATCGTCTTCGATCGCCTGAAGGCAGACGGCTCCCTCGACCATGATTGGAGCCTGTACGTCATCGCCGCCTGCAACTCCGAAGCCGAGTTGGCCTCGGCCCTCGATTCCTCTTCAACGCACCCTGCCTCAACACAAGCCCCGCCGGCGATGCCCACGAGTCCGGCCGGCGCCTATCTCCACTCCGTCACGGTCCAAGGTTTTCGCGGTATCGGCCCCGAGGCAACGCTGCAGCTCCAGGCAGGACCCGGCTTCACCCTCGTGGTAGGTCGTAACGGGTCGGGCAAATCGAGCTTCGCCGACGCTCTCGAGGTGCTCTTCACCGGCGACAGCCACCGGTGGGCCGGCCGGCGTGCGCAAGTTTGGAAGGAGGGTTGGCGCAACCTGCACCATCCCCATCCCGCCATGGTCGAGGCGGTCCTTCTGATCGAGGGCTCCGGGCGGGCCACGGCGACGAGGCGGTGGAAGAAGGAAGAGGGTGTCGAAGCAGGGGTCGCCGAGGTCCAGGCCCCCGGCAAGGTGAAGCAGAGCCTCGACTCCCTCGGCTGGACCGAGGCGCTCGTGACTCACCGCCCGTTCCTCTCCTACAACGAGCTTTCCTCGATGCTCGACGAGGGTCCCGGAAAGCTCTACGACGCGCTTTCGCTCGTCCTCGGCCTCGAGGACCTAGTTGAAGCTCAGACAGCCCTTTCCAACAGCCGCCGGAATCGCAAGAAGGCGATGGACGCGGCTAAAAAGGCCCTCGTGCCGCTCAGAGCTCGGCTCGACCAAGTGCACGACGAAGGAGGGGATCAGCGCGCTCTGGATTGCCTGGCGGCGACCGGGGGCCGGACCTGGGATCTGGACGCACTCGAGGCGCTGACCGATGACGACACCACGGCCGCCGGCGAGATCGACTGGCTCCGGCGCGTTGTTGTTCTCGAGCTCCCGGCCCCCGCCCGAGTTGCGGAGGCTGCCACCGGGTTGAGGCGGGCGACGCTAGAGCGCGAGGCCGCCACCGGGTCCGGTTCCCATCGCGCCGGTACACTCGCTTCTCTTCTTGAAGGAGCACTCGCCTACCACGAACACGACAACGTCTCGGACTGTCCCGTGTGCAACACTCCCGGAGCCCTCGACCCGCAGTGGAAAGACCGAGCACAAGATGAGGCGGCCCGGTTACGAGTAGAAGCGGCCTCTTGGGAACAGGCGCTCGGCGCGGTAAGGGGCGCGGTACGACAGGCCAAGGAGTTGCTGGTGCCGGCGCCGACGGTGCTTCAGCGTGCAGCAGACATCCTTGCGCCCGGGGCAGTCTTCGAGGCATGGCAGCAGTGGCGTGCCGGCATCACGCTCACCGCCCCTGAGGAACTCTCCGACCACATGGAAAAAAACTTCGAACCTCTCCATAGCGCGCTCGAAACCCTGAAGCTCGAAGCTCGCACAGAGCTGGAAGCCCGCCAAGATCGCTGGCGGCCTGTGGCGCGCGACCTCACCCAGTGGGTCAAGGAGGCGCGCAGCGCAAGCCTCGGTATGGAACATGACTCGTCGCTAAAAACAGCCGAGGACTGGCTCAAGAAAGCCGGTGATTCGATTCGCGCACAGCGCTTCGAGCCCATCGGCAACCAAGCCATCAAGCTATGGGAGCACTTGAGACAGCAATCAAACGTCCAATTGGGCAAGATCGAGTTGGCCGGAGCCAAAACGCGCCGGCACGTGACGCTCGACGTCACCGTCGACGGCGTTGCCGGAGCCGCGCTCGGCGTCATGAGTCAGGGCGAGCTTCATGCGCTCGCTCTGAGCATGTTCCTTCCCCGAGCCACAATCGCGGAAAGCCCTTTCCGGTTCGTGGTCGTGGACGACCCGGTGCAATCCATGGACCCTGCTCGCGTCGACGGGCTGGCGCGCGCCTTCGAGGAGGTTGCGCAAGAGCGCCAGGTGATCGTCTTCACCCACGACGACCGGCTGCCGGAAGCAGTTCGTCGGCTGGGAATAGAGGCCACGACAATCGGGGTGACGAGGCGGCCCGCTTCGGTTATCGAGCTCCGGCCAGCATCGGATCCCATGACTACCTATCTGTCTGACGCTCGCGCTCTGGAAAACGACTCACAGCTTCCCGAGGATGTCCGCCGGCGCGTGATTCCCGGCTTCTGCCGTTCTGCGCTGGAAGCTGTCTTCACCGATAAGGTCCGTGGACGCCGGTTGGCAGCAGGAGCGGAGCACGCGGCCGTCGAAGAAGAGCTAGCCCTCACCAACACTCTGACCGAGCTTGCTGCGCTGGCGCTGTTTGACGACAAGGACCGAGGTTCAGACGTCATGAGTCGGCTCAACCAGATCGGTGGGTGGGCCGGCGACACCTTCAAGCAGGTCAACAAGGGCGCCCATCACCCCTATCCCGGCAGCCTTTTCAGGCTGGTGACCGACGCTGAGAAGCTATGCAAACAGATCGGTGCGCGTAAATGAGCTCGCTCACCGCCGGCCTGCTCGTCGAAGCCCACGGCCTGCTTGCCTACAGCGATGCGGCAACCGCCGGATTGTGGCCACGCGCCGCCGCGCTGCTGGCGCGCCAAGCGTTGGAACAGGGGCTCAACGACTTCTGGCAGGTTCGCGCACCCGGAGTTGAGAAGGGCACGCGCCGCTCACAAATGTTGTGTCTGCGCAGCTACGCCGACGAGCAACTCGCAGAAGAGGCGAACCACACGTGGACGGCCTTGAGCCGTGCCTGTCACCATCACGCCTACGAGCTGTCGCCCACCGCCTCTGAACTCAAGCGCTGGATGCGAAGCGTGACCGATGTGGTCGACTCACTAGAAACAAACGGGGGCAAGCGTAGATCGCCTGCGTAAGTCAAGACCCTCCATCTCTTAGCAGTGTGGGTGTGCGTCTCACGACGCGGTCATGGAAACTCAGCTTCATCAGGGCCGCCGGAAGTCTGTGCCCTCATCTTGCTTGAGCCCAAGAGACCACCGATTCTTCAGCAGGTGTCGTTCAGAGAGCGGGCCGGTGGCCCTCCCCCGATTTAACGGACATCCGAGAAGTGGGGCAAGAGCCCAGAGAGGTTGTCCTTCATGGAAGAGAGAGAGCAACGTCCGAGGCGATCGATCGCGCCGGAGTGCAAGGCTGAGGTCGTCGAGCTGTGCCGGGCGGGTGACCGCTCGATCGGCCAAGATTGCGCGCGACCTGGACCTGACCGAGATCGAGATCAACAAGCTGTGGTGCGGCGACATCTCCTTCATCCGCACGTGGGAAGGGTGGCTCTATGTCGCCCCGGCCGCGATCTCGAGATGACGGTTGACTACAAACTTGCCGGCCGCTTTGGCGTGGGGGGCGGCAGTCTTGACTCCCTCTACAGAGGCACTCGCAACGACCTTTCCCCCTCCTGCAACCTGTGGGGCTGAGACACGCGCGGCCTTCTAATGCACCGTCACCGAGGCGCCTGACTTGATCTTTGGAGCCGTCGAATGCACCGTGACCTTAGCTGCCCTGCCGTTCGCCTCCGCCCCCGCCTTGGCCCGGCGCACTGTCGAACTCAAAGCCGAGGTCACGGCACTCCTTGCTGGGGCTCTCAACTCGCTCCTCGAGATCATCCGTCCCCCGCCAGCACAATAGCGCAGGCCGCAACTACGGGCGGGGCCGGATTGGACGGAGCCGCCACGGCCCGAAATCTCCCCCTCTCATTCAAGGTCGCGCTCCTGATGCCGATTAGCGAGACGTGCTCGCTCAACGATTGACCGTAGGCACTTTTTGCGAACAGGCCGCATCACTAGGCGGCAATTTTTTCCTTATCGCACAGGTGGCCCAGGGCCCACCCCCGCGCCCGCCGCGCCCAGGAGGTAACTCTCGATGACCAGGACCTCTTTTGCGGAGCTGTTCTCACAGTTGCGTACCCGCCACATCGCGCTGGGAGCGACCCTCCTCCTGCTTGTCGGCGCCACCGCAACTTTCATGGGCACCAGGCCACTAGACAAAGCATGCCAGGGACAGGCTGTCACCCCTGCCGACGATCTCGTCGCTCTCGTTAACGGAACCGCGGATGCGACCTTCTGCCTGGCTCCCGGCACCTTCGACATCGGTAACGACACCCTTCGTCCCGGCGACCGCGACCAGGTTATCGGTGCACCCGTCGCCGTGGCGCCGGACGGCGCGATTCAAGCTTCCACCAAGATCGTCGGAACCGGAAGCGCGATCGTCGATCTGGCTCGGGCGAACGGCGTTCTTCTCGAGAACCTCGACATCTCCGGAGCTACCGGCCGCGGGGCCCTGAGTAACGATGGACGTAACTCCGGAGTCGGTGTCGTTCACGGCAAGGACACCACGCTGCGCAACCTCGCCTCCCACGACAACGCCAACGCCGGTGTCAAGGCGTTCAACGGCCTGATCGACAACGTCGAGCTCTACTCGAACGGGTCAAAAGGCTACTCGGGCGTAACCGCCGCAGGCATCAAGTCGGCGCGCTCGTTTGAAGTGACCTCCTCTTACGTCCATGACAACCTCGGTGTCGGTGTGTGGGCTGACATCCAGGCCGAGAGCCTCGTGGTGTCGGAAAGCGTCGTAGTGAATAACGCGCTCGCCGGAATTCGATGGGAGCACGACGACAACGTCTCAGGCTCGGCCATAGTCGCCCGTAACGTTATTCAGGGAAACGGAGGCGGAGGAGTCGTCATCGACTCCGCGTCCAGTGCCGATATCTCCGGCAACATGTTCGGCGGCAACACCGATGCGGTGACGGTCCAAGAGGACAAGAACGCGGTCTTGGGCATCGCGATCTACGGCAACATTCTGGGACCCGAGGACGACCCGTCGATCCCGCCCGACCAGCTCACCGTGTGCAACGACTCGACGGTGATCTGCTACAGCAACGTCGACACGGGCACGCTTCCTTCGGCCAGCCCGGCTCCCGAGATCAGTCCGACTCCCGAGCCGAGCGTCACTCCCGAGCCGACTCCCAGCCCGGAGCCTTCTCCCTCGGAGCCGGGCCCATCGCCCGACCCCAGTCCCTCACCCGAGCCGAGCCCCTCCCCCGAGCCCAGCCCCAGCCCATCCCCCAGTCCGGGTCCCGTCCAGGGTGGAGTCGTAATTGCCGCGGCAGGCGACATCTGCAAGCCGGACGGCAACAACTGCATGAAGACGGCCGACCTCATCGCGCAGGACCCGTCCATAGACGCAGTCCTGACGATGGGAGACAACCAGTACGAGAACGGCGAGCTGAGCAACTTCCAGAGCGCCTTCGATCCGGCGTGGGGCCGCTTCAAGAACATCCTCCACCCGGCCCCCGGAAATCACGACCCCTACAACTCAGGCTACAAAGACTACTTCAACGTCCCTCAGCGATACAGCTTCGACCTTGGCAACTGGCACCTCGTGTCCCTCGACTCGAACGAGGTCTCGGGCAGCGCCAGCTTCCTCGCTTCGGATCTTGCCAAGGACAATCACAGTTGCGAGATCGTGTACTGGCATCACGCCCG
>JACDAL010000122.1 GCA_013695465.1 Actinomycetota bacterium
GCTGGGATCCGCCTCAGCGGCTCGAGATCAAGCACGACGGTTGGGTTTCGGGCCGTGGCGAGTTCAAGCTGACGCTCGTCGGGAAGGACCGCACGCATGTGTTCTGGCGGGAGGAGCTGAACCCGCCTCTGGGGGCGCTGGGGACTGCAGGGATGAGCGTGTTCCGGCCGCTTATGAGTCGTCTGTTCAAGCGGGACCTGCGTATCCTCGAGTCGCTGTGCCGAGTGGCCCACGTCGCCGAGTCTTGAGTGCCGATACGGCATGCACATGACTGCGCGGCATCGATTCGAGACGAAGGTCCAGGTCCAGGTCGAGGGCGTGACCGCTACCTATTTCGAGATTCCGCTCGAAGTTCGAGAGGTCTTCTCCCAGGCGCGGCCCCCGGTTCGCGTCACGATCAACGATTACACCTATTGGAGTACGGTGGCGGTGTACGGGGGCCCCTACTTCCTTCCTCTAAACGCGTGTGGCACATCATGACCGGCCTGCCGTACCCGATACGTCTCGCGGGGTACGGGCTCCCAAGACCCCCGTTCCAGGTGCGGACGTTGCCGGTGTGGTGGAGGCCGCCGGCAACGACGTGACCAGGTTCCAGCCTGGCGACGAAGTGTTCGGCATCGCCAAGGGCTCGTACGCCGAGTACGCGCGCGCTCGCGAGGACAAGCTGAACACCCAAGCCGGCGAACCTCACCTTCGAGCAGGCGCCGTGGTCGCCACGTCCGGCTTGCCGCCCTGCAAGGCCTACGCGACCGCGGGAAGGCGCGCGCGGGGCAGAAGGTACTGATCATCGGTGCGTCGGGAGGCGTGGGCACGTTCGCCGTGCAGAATGCGTGCAGACGTTCAGCGCGGCACGAAAGCCAACATGAATCCAAAATCCGAACCTGGTTTGATCTCTGAAGCGCGGCCTCGAAAGCGCGAAATCCAACAAATGCAACATCGGCGGCGCCCGCCCCCTTGTTTTCCACCTTGCGGCCCGTTGTGATCGTGCTGGGTTCGGAGCTACGTTCCGTGCAGGTGCACGACCTCGACCCAACGATCGCGGTGTGCCGCCGCGCTGCCTCGGCTCCTTCAATTGGCTCGGCAAGGCCGAGGAGATCCTGGCGCGAGAGCAGACATCCAGGTCGAGATCGCCCGAGCACATAGAGGACTGCTATCGCCTCAGTCGCCGAGCCACCGATAGGTGCTGTGATCATCGCCTGCGCCGCCGAACGTCATTGGATCCGGCGCACATAGCCCACCTCACCTGAAATCGCTCGTTGACCCCGTCCGTCACGCAGTCGAGGAAGCTCTTGATGATCGTTACCGCAATTCGGTGCAGCTGGGCCCGATCGAGGCTCGAGGTCGATACCCGCGTCGCGTACCTGAACGTCCCTGCTGGCGCCACGTGGGTGCGGTTCGCCCGAGCTTCGCGACGCAGCCAGGCCGTGATCTTCGCCTACGAAACCGGCGTGAACCGCCCTGCGGTGGGCGCCAAGCCAACACGGTCCGCAAAACGGAGCTATGAGCTAGCAACCCGGCGACGTTGTTGGCCCAACAACCGCGAGGCGAATCCGGCTGGGGCCGCCATCTCACGAGCTGTATCTCGCTCATTCTGTGCCATCTCGAATAGAAGGTTTCGAATGAACAGGGGGTCGAACGAGTTGTGTCCGACCATCACAACTTCGCCCTTGATGCCCAAGTAACTTGGGCGGGGCCGAAGAGGGGCAACGCCGCCCTCAACCCGAACATGGGAAGGCGTCCAAGAAACATAAGCGCGAGCTACTTGGGCTTGGGGAAAGAACTCTTTGGCCGATCTGGTCGAAAGGGTTGAGCGATGTCGTGCGGATGAAAGACTTGGAGCGCATCACGAGAGGCATGATTCCGCGCTACGGCTAGATGGACGGTCTTGTCGCGCGGACTTGCAAGTTGCAGGAGCACTCAAAACGGTGGGAGCACTCGGCGGAGCACTTTCAGGCGGTAGGCACTCATCTTCTTCGAGTGCCTGATTTCCTTCGCCCACGAAATCGCAGAAGAGGACGACCCGGTGCCGGACGGCATCGCACCCCCCAAGTCCAATGATGTGACCGCGTGGGTCGCACTGTTGGCCAAGGCGATCGCTCCGGCGCTTCCAACTCACGTCTGCGCCGATACCTCAAGGCATTTGTCGAACCTACGTGGGACTATCAGCTAACCCTCGCAGGGGTGGGACGCTCAGCGGGCCACCGCCGGCTTGCAGGTGCAATACGCCGGTGAGCCCTCTTAGGCGACCTTGACGTCGCCGAACAGGGCCCACGCATTCACCCTCACGACCGGGCCGCCGGCCGTCGGGTCGCCGATGACCTCGCTGCTCTTGCTGCCGAAGAGGGCAAGGCCGGAGATCTCGACCCGGCTGCCGGCAGGCACCATCACCCGAACGTCGCCGAAGCCGGCCACGGCACGGACGGTGATCTTGTCCCCGGAGGTGATCGCCTGGCGCATGTCGAGAGTGCAGTCCCCGAAGACCGCCAGGGCGCGGATCGTCGCCCCAGGCTGCCACTGTCCCGACTCGGTGCTGTCACCGAAGACGGCCACCGCCCAACGCCGTTGGTCGCTCATCGTTACCATCCCTTCGTGTGAGGAGCCGCAGCTCGCTTGCATGACTCGATTATGAACGGGGCGCGGGGGCGCGTCTTCGGCAGGGTGGCTGATCTCGAGACCGGCGGTCAGGACGATGTCGGGATCGTCCGAATGGCCGATGGGCGACTCTTCTCGGGCAGGGTGCCGATCCGCCGGACCTCGTCGGCACGCCGCTGGACGCTGCATCAACTGCGCATCGCCGGCTCACACACTTCGGCTGACCGAGCTCTCCGAGCTGCCGCCGCACGGGGGATGCATCCTCCATCCAGAGGATAGGGACACCGTCCGACTTGGCGAGGCGGGAATCGCTCGCCACGCCGATGACGCGAACCTCTCCTCGTCGCATGATCACTCCAACAGCGCATCGGACGGCAGATCGGAGGCTTGGCGTGGACAACGTGATCGAAGTGAGCGGCTTGCGGAAGACCTACGGGTCTCTGGTGGCGATAGATGATGTCTCCTTCAGCGTCCGCCCCGGTGAGATCTTCGGCATCCTGGGGCCCAACGGCGCCGGCAAGACGACGACGGTGGAGTCCCTCGCCGGGCTGCGGCGGCCGGATGCCGGCGTCGTTCGCGTGCTCGGCCTCGATCCGGAGCTGGACGGCCGCCGGCTTCGCCAGCGCCTGGGCGTGCAGCTCCAGCAGGCCGCCCTGCCGGAGCGGCTGAAGGTCTGGGAGGCGCTCGAGCTCTTCGCTTCCTTCTACGAGGCGCCGGGCGACTGGCGTCGACTGGTCGAGCAGTGGGATCTCACAGAGAAGCGGAACGCATCGTTCGCCAGCCTTTCGGGCGGGCAGCGCCAGCGCCTCTTCATCGCCCTGGCCCTGGTGGGCGACCCCGAGGTGGTCATCCTCGACGAGTTGACCAGTGGCCTGGACCCACAGGCCCGCCGAGCAACGTGGGAACTGGTTCGCGCTGTGCGTGACTCAGGAACCACAGTCGTGTTGGTCACCCACTTCATGGACGAGGCGGAGCGCCTCTGCGACCGCCTGGCAATCATCGACGAGGGGCGCATCGTCGCCCAAGGCTCGTCTCGGGACCTGATCGCTGGGCTTGGGGTGGAACCGCGAGTCCGCTTCACCGCCAACGGGTCGGCACTCGGCTTCCTAGAGGCCGTCGCGGGGGTGAGCCGGGTGATGCGCGAGGGCGGGGAAGCGGTCGTCCACGGCCGCGGCCCGATTCTGGCCCGGGTCGCCAGCGCGCTCGCAGAGCACGAGATCGACCCGTTCGACCTTCGAGCCGAGCAGCCCAGCCTGGAGGACGTCTTTTTGGCGCTCACCGGCAAGCAGATCCGCGACTGAGCCTTCGCGAGTCCAAGGGAGGTGAACGATGAACACGCTGCATAGAGTGTTTGGACTGCGAGTTCGACTCTACGCCCTGGTCCCGCTGCTGGTCATGGCGCTGGCCGCCTGTCACAAGTAGTAACCGAACGACAGACCCGAAAAGAAGAGGAGTGACACGATGACCGAGGCATGGAACATGACCAAGACCGAGCTCAAGCTCTTCCTGCGGGACCCGATGGCCGTGTTCTTCACGCTGTTGTTCCCGCTCATGATGCTGTTTCTGTTCGGCAGTATCTTCGGCAACGAGCCTGACCCGGACCTCGGTGGCCGGGGCTCGGTCGACGTCTCGGTACCCGGCTATATCGCCATCATCATCGGCACCAATGCCATCATGGGGCTGCCCATCAATCTCGCCACCTACCGAGCTGGTGGAGTCCTGCGTCGGTTCCGGGCGACGCCCCTGCGGCCCTCAGTGGTCCTCGGCGCCCAGGTGGCCGTGGGCTTGGTCTTCGCCGCCGTGAGCTCGGCGCTGCTGGTGGTCGCCGGACGCATCTTCTTCGGCCTTCGCCTGCCCGAGGACCCGGCGGTAGTGCTGGGGGCGATCCTGCTCAGCGCCGCGAGCATCTTCGCCTTCGGCTTCATCCTGGCCAGCGTCCTGCCCAATGCCCGGACAGCCCAGTCCGTGGCCATGGTGGTCTTCTTTCCGATGATGTTCCTCTCCGGCGCGGCGTTGCCCCGGCCGCTTCTGTCGGAGACGATCCAGGACGTGGCGCGGGCCCTGCCTCTCACTCACGTGGTCACTCTGGTTGACGATGCATGGTCGGGTGCGGGATTGAACCTCGCAGCCATGTTGGTGTTGGTAGGTGTCCTGGCTGCCGGAGTGGCGATTTCCACCCGCCTGTTCCGTTGGGAATAGTCTCGGCACTGAACGGCGTGATAGCGACGGGATGGCCAAGTCAGTGGTAACAGAATCGCCTGCAGAGACCTCTTCGGGCCGGCAGGCCCCGGTGCACGCCTGGGAGCGGTGGGCTCCCGCCTGGCACGGTGTGTTCTACGGAGTGCTGGGCTTGGCCACGGTGCTGGCCCTGGCCGACCCGACCACATCTTGGGCCGGGCGGGCAGCCATCTCGGGCCTGGGCTTGGTCCTTGGCGGCTGGTACTGGCTATGGGTGGTCCGGCGCCGGATCTGGACCCTACCCATCCTGCAGGTCCTCGCCTACTTCGCCGGCGCGGGGGCGCTGTGGCTCGCGTTGGTGTCGCTCAACGAGGCCTTTTTCCTGATCGCCTTCAGCGCCTACCAGCAGGTCTTTTCCTACCTGCCATCTCCCCGTTCGACCATCCCGGGGGTCGTGGTCCTCACCGGCCTGTTGCTGACCATGGAGCTCCTCGATGCGGGGCAGCCATCAGCGCTGTCCCTGCTGATCGCGCTGCTCTCCGCCGGCCTTTGCATCCTGTGCTCGCTGTGGATCGACGCCATCATGCGCCAGAGCCAGGACCGCCATCGCCTGATCGAGGAGCTGGAGGCGACCCGAGCCGAGCTGGCGGCGGCCGAGCGACAGGCGGGTACCCTCGGCGAGCGCCAACGCCTGGCCCACGAGATCCACGACACGCTGGCCCAGGGCGTCACCAGTGTCGTGACGCTCCTGGAGGCCACCGAAGCGGAGCTCGCTCCGGGACAGGCGACGGCGCGTCGTCACCTTTCTCATGCCCTTCGCACCGCCCGGGACACCCTCGCCGAAGCCCGTCGCTTCGTCTGGGCGCTCCAGCCGGAGGCGCTCGACCGAGGGTCGGTGGCGGAGGCGCTGGGAAGGCTGGCCAAGACTCTGGCCGACGAGACGGGCATGACGGCTCGGTTCCTGGCCACCGGCGCCCCTCAACCCTTGGGCGCCCGGGCCGAGGTCGCCCTACTGCGCGCCGCCCAGGAAGGCACGGCCAACATCCGAAAGCATGCCCAGGCAAGTGAGGCCGTTCTCACGCTCTCCTACTTGGACAACCGGGTGATCCTGGACGTGAGAGACGACGGCCGCGGCTTCGACCCCGACGCCGCCGAGAGCCATCGGGCCGAGGTGAGCGGTGGGCTCGGCCTACGTGGGCTCAAGGCCCGCCTGGCGTTGCTCGGGGGTGGGCTGGACGTGGAGAGCACGCCCGGCGAGGGGACGGTGCTCGTCGCCCAGGTGCCGATCGGAGCTGTCGGGCCGGCGACAGAGGGCTGTGGCAAGACGTGAGTCCGTCGATCCGGGTACTCGTCGTCGACGACCACCCCGTCGTGCGGACCGGGGTTCAGGGAATGCTCGCCAGCCACGCAGACTTCGAGGTGGTCGGTGAGGCCTCAGACGGCGAGGACGCGGTAGGCAAGGTTGAGGTGCTCAACCCCGATGTCGTGCTCATGGACCTCCGCATGCCCGGCATCGACGGGGTGGAGGCCACGAAACGGATTCTGGCCCGGCATCCCGGAGTCCAGGTTCTCGTCCTCACCACCTACGACACCGACGAGGACATCGTCCGAGCGGTCGAGGCCGGTGCCGTCGGTTATCTCCTCAAGGATTCTCCCCGGGAAGAGCTCTTCCGGGGCGTGCACGCCGCCGCTCAGGGCGAGCCACTGCTGGCGGCGGCGGTGGCGTCCCGTCTCATGGGGAGGATGAGGACGCCACCCGGTCAGTCGCTCAGCCCCAGGGAGCTGGAGGTGCTGATGTTGGTGGCCGACGGCAGACCGAACAAGGACATCGCGCGGTCGCTCTACATCAGCGAGACGACGGTCAAGACTCACGTGGCCCACATCTTCACCAAGCTGGGCGTCGATGACCGGACGGCGGCGGTCACGGTTGCTCTCGATCGGGGCATCATCCGGTTGAAACGGTGAGGATGTGCTTACGGCTCCATTGGTGGAGGCCCCTTGGTGGAGGAGCGAGTCAGGGAGAAAGTTGTACCGAGGAGCAGGTCTTCTCCGAATGGCTGCTAGTTGCACCTGACTACCAGCGGGGGTATGGCAGCCAGCCAGCCAGGGACCTCGTCGAGGTCACCGTCGACTAGGTCGTCTTGCCTCCACGGGTTCACGGAATGGTCAAGTTTAGGCCGCGATCATTTGCCGAGCGATGTACTCGTCGAGGGCTTGGTCGAGCTTTCGCCATGCGATTGAGAGTGGGCTGCGCTGGCCGAGCTGGGGAGGAAGATCAGGGTTCAACGCGGCCAACCCGGGAGTGAGCACGCGGCCATAGGTCTTAGTGAAAAGCACCGCCATGCGCCGCCCGAGAGGGGTCAGCTGGTAGCGGTGAGTCCCGTCGATGCGCTCGATGAGTCCGTTGCGAACAAGCCGCCTAAGGTCATAGGTCGCCTGCCGTGAGGTGTAGTCGCAGTCGAGGATCCCGTTGACGAGGGTGCACAGGGATGCGTTCGTGAAACCGGCCAGCACGTGGGAGAAGCGGCACAGAGCAATGAGGATCGACATCACCCGCGGATCCCCGAACCGCAGACTCGGGGCGTAGGCGGTTATCGTTATCGCTGGTGCTCGGCCGGGTCACCCTCTCGAAGGTGACCACATCGAGGCCGGGGTTGGCGTCCTGTGCTTGTGCGTCCAGCAGACGCATGTTGGCGTGCCGCCAACGGACCGTAAGGCCCTCCAGTTCTCCTTCAGGACGCGCCGCCCAATCCCGAAATCGCGGGTGTCGTTAATCGTCGTCTCTGTCCGGAGCGCCTTGTGCTCTTTGAAGTACTGCTTGATCCGGCTGGACTTAGGTCGCGGTCACATGAGGCTCCACTCCTTTCGTGATGACGCGGGTGCGGAACACACCCCGGGTCTGCTTGGTGATCTTGCGCGAGAAGACCAATTCCACGGAGTCGGGGCGACCGACGTCGAGGTGATCGCGGATGACGCCCTCGAAGACAGCGCGCCCGCACTGCGGCCGGTCAAAGACGCGTGTGTCGGAGACCTCGAACTGGCGGAAGGCGAGATCGTGGATATAGCCGGCTCGCAGGTCCTCGCGCGTGAACGGTGACGGGAGGCGTTGCTGCCAGCGCCAGAAGAAGTCCTTGACCGCTCCGGTGCCGAGGCGATCGCAGGTCCTCTGAAGGGCAACGGGGTCTTCGCACGACAGGAGCATGTTGTCTGCCGCCTGGTAGGTGATGCCCGCCTTGACGAGCTGGCGCTGAGCCCACGAATGTCCGTTCAGCCAGATCCACATCGGTAGGGCGCGTACGCGTTGGTCTTGATGAACGAGCCGCCCCACTCCTCGTCCCACAGGTACCAATAGAAGTGGTTGGGAAACTTCATCTGGCGGCCCCACTCCATGTGTGGGTGGGGCAAGTGTCTCTGGCCCTTGGCGACCTACGAGCACCACGCCGAGGCCTTCTCTTGGGCGATGCCGAGCAGCACCACCTTGGCCATTCCCCCCTCGCGGGCCGCAGCCTCGATGAGCGGGCGGGCGATCTCCTCCTTCTTGTCGGACCTCTCGGAGTGGACGACGGCACGCCTTGTGCTTCGACGTAGCGGTGGATGTCTTTGACGTAGGCGTCCCCAATCTTGCCGATCGCAGCCGACGACGGGATCGGGAAACCCCTCTGATAGTGCAGGAAGTTACACACCTGGCCGACCGATTGGAGCTTGGGGACGTAGGCCTGCAGGAAGATCCGATCGATGCACCTGCAAGTGAGGGTCGTACGGTCCCGTAGTAGCGTCGCGATCGGTCATGGCCCTCCTCTTGTTTGGACACCTTGGAGGCTATGACCGAGACAGCGAGGTTGCCACCTGGCTCCTCCCCGTGCCTTTGGATCGGAGTAGTTCGCGCCAGAGCTGGTGGACTCTGGGGGGATCAGGAGCCGTGATCAATCAGGCTCGGCGGTATGAGGCTCGCTCGCTACTCCTGGACTCCGCTGAATGGATGCGATGATGCTCACATGCGCAGGACTATCACCTTGGAGCCGGATGTAGCCGAGATAATTCAGAAGCGAATGCGGGAGCAGGGGCTGTCCTTCCCGCAAGCCGTTAATGAGGCGATAAGAGCGGGCCTGGCGGAGGGCGAGCCCCGATCCTTCGAGACCCCCACCTTCCGAATGGGGTTCGATCCCTCTGTTCCCGGAGACAAGGCCTAGCGTTGTCAGGGGCACTCGAAGACGAATCACTCGTCCAAAAGCTGGCAGAGCGCAATTAGCGCACGGGGGGCTTGTCGATGCCGGTGGCGGCCCCGGCTCGAACTTTTGATCGCCGTCTCCACCTGTGAGGTGCACAGGGCCGGGGGCGGGCTCAGGTAGGTAGATCGCGCTCGGCGCGCCTGGGGGTACGGAATCGGTACTCAGGCGCGCTTTGGGCGCGTTTGAGTTCCGCTATGGACCTTCAGCCACCGACGCGGCTTGGGTGGCCCTCATTGCGACGGCCCCCTGGTGGGCGGTCCGCAACCCCATCACGAGCAAGTAAAGGGCGAAGACCTTCGTGAGAGCGTCGGCATCGATGCGCAGGGCGATCTCGGCACCCGCCCACGCCCCTGCTGTTCCCCCCGCCGCAACCAGGCCGGCGTGGCGGAAGGAGACGTAGCCGTTGCGCACGTGTGAGAGCACGCCGACGACGGCGGTCGGCACGATGACGAGCAGCGAGGTGCCCTCGGCCACGTGCTGGGAGCGGCTCAGGACGATCACGATGAAGGGCACCATTACGATTCCACCCCCGACGCCGAACAGCGCCGAGAGGACCCCGGTCGCAACCCCCGCCGCGACCACCAGGGCGATGAGTTCGGGACTCACGTAAACAGCAGCTGAAGCGCTACGGCGATCATGAGGGCTCCAAACATGGTTTTCAGCAAGCCCGGGCTCGAGCGAGACATGATGCGCGCCCCCACGGGAGCACCTGCGAGGCTTCCCACCGCCAGGAGCCCTGCCAGCACCCAATCGATGCGGCCGTCGAGGGCGAAGCGCGTCGCAGCTACCGCCGCAATCGGAACGATGGCCGCGAGCGAGGTGGCATTCGCCTGATGCTGGGACAACGCCGCGAACGCCACCAGCAAGGGGACGATGATGATTCCGCCTCCCACCCCAAGCAGTCCACTCGTTACGCCGGCGACCACGCCGATGCAGAGACCGAGGAGAACTAGCTTCACCCCAGGAGTTCGCCTAGGCGCCTGAGCCCCTCGACGATGTCGTCGTCCGAGAGGGCATAGCTGAACCGGGCGTAGCCGGGAGCACCGAACGCCTCTCCGGGGACGATTGCCACCTTTGCCTGATCCAAGACGAGGGCCGCGAGCTCGAGGCTCGAGGACGGCTCTTGACCTGCGATCGTCCGCCCCAGCACGCCCTCGAAGGAGGGAAAGCAGTAGAAGGCCCCTTGCGGCTCGACGCAGGAAACGCCTTCGATGTCATTGAGCATCTTGGTCATGGTTAGGCGACGGCGATCGAACGCCTCGCGCATGGTGGCGACGGCCTCCAAGTCGCCGCTGACGGCGGCCAGGGCGGCCGCCTGGGCGATGTTCGAGACGTTCGATGTGCTGTGGCTCTGGAGTGAGATGGCTGCCTTAACGACTTCGGGTGGACCGATCATCCAACCCACTCTCCAGCCCGTCATCGCGTAGGACTTGGCGACTCCGTTTACCACGATGCAGCGCTCACGGGCATCCGGAACGACCACGGGCAGGGACGAAAACAGGTTGTCGCCGTAGACGAGGTGCTCATAGATCTCATCGGTGACAACCCAGATGCCGGCGGCCACGGCCCAGCGCCCGATCTCGGCGATCTCCTCGGGGCTGTAGACGGCTCCGGTGGGGTTCGACGGGGACACGAACACGAGGGCCTTGGTTGCCTCGGTGCGTGCGGCCTCGAGCTGATCGACCGTCACCTTGAATCCGGTCTCCGCGGTGGTTGAAAGCGCCACCGTTTTGCCCCCGCACAGCGAGATCATCTCGGGGTAGCTGACCCAATAGGGGGCCGGCAGCAGGACCTCGTCGCCTTCGTCGACCAGGCTCGTGAAGGCGTTGAAGAGGGCGTGCTTGCCGCCGTTGGTCACCAGCACTTGGGAAGCAGAGATTTCGAGGCCGGAGTCCCGCCTGGTCTTCTCGGCGATGGCGGCGCGCAACTCGGGAAGCCCCGGCCCAGGGGTGTAGCGGTGGTAGGGGACGTGGCGGCAGGCTTGCACCGCGGCGTCCACGATGTGGTCGGGTGTGGCGAAGTCGGGCTCTCCGGCACCGAAGGAAACTACGTTCTCACCCTGAGCCTTGAGCGCCTTGGCGGCGGAATCTATGGCAAGGGTTTGTGACTCGGTGATGGCGAGGACTCGGCGAGAGGGCATGGGCCGCATGATAGGCCCGAACCACGACCAGCAGCCGATAACAAGAGAGTTATGGACGAGAACATCGTTATTCCGCAGGACATGCTGCCGCACGACGGGCGCTTCGGCTCGGGCCCCTCGAAGGTTCCCCCCCAAGCGCTGCACGAGCTGACGCACGAGCACTCGAGCGTGATGGGCACGAGCCACCGCCAGGCGCCGGTGCGCGCCCTGGTGGCACGGCTCAAGGAGTGCCTGGCCGACCTTTTCGGCCTGCCGGAGGGATACGAGGTCGTGCTCGGCCTAGGCGGGGCCACCCTGCTGTGGGACGCGCTGGCGTTCTCCTTCATCGAGAACAGAAGCCAGCACGTGGTTATCGGCGAGTTCTCGGCCCGCTTTGCCGAGGTGATCGCCGCGGCTCCCCACCTGGCGACCCCCGAGCTCATCGAGGCCCCCCTCGGCACCGCCGCCGACCCTCGGGCATCCTCCGAAGTGGACGTCTACGCGCTCATCCACAACGAGACTTCCACGGGGGTGTGCCTCCCGGTACACAGAGTCGACGGCGGCCTGGTTGTAGTCGACGCGACCTCCGCTGCGGGTGGAATGTGGGTCGACCCCCTCGAGTTCGACGTCTACTACTTCTCTCCGCAGAAGTGCTTCGCCTCGGACGGGGGCTTGTGGGTGGCGCTGTGCTCGGAGGCAGCGGTCGAGCGGATCGCGTCGGTCACCAGTGGGCGCTACGTGCCGCCGTCGCTTGATCTGGGGCTTGCTCTAGTCAACTCACGCAAGGACCAGACCTACAACACTCCGGCACTGGCGACATTGATCCTAATGCTGAACCAGATCGAATGGATGCTGGTGGCGGGCGGTCTGGCGTGGGCAGCAGCCCGCTGTCTGGAGTCGTCCTCCTGCCTCTACTCGTGGGCGGAGCGCTCGCCCTATGCGACCCCCTTTGTCGCACAGGAATCCGCCCGCAGCCCTGTGGTCGGGACGATCGACTTCGACGACTCGGTGGACGCCCCCGCTGTGGCACGAATCCTGCGCCGCAACGGCATCGTCGACACCGAGCCATATCGAAAGCTCGGACGCAACCAGCTTCGGATCGGCATGTATCCGGCAGTCGAACCATCGGACGTGGAGCGGCTGACGCGCTGCGTGGATTTCGTGGTCGGTACCATGCATGAATGAGAGTGAGCCGATGAGAGTCCTGGTAACCGAGCCGCTCGCCGCCGCCGGGCTCATGCGACTTCGAGAGCAGGTCGAGGCCGACGAGAAGTTTGAGCTCGGCGCCGAGGAGCTCTTAGAGGTCATCAACTCCTACGACGCCCTAATAATCCGCTCCGCCACGCAGGTCGATCAGAAGCTACTGGAGCATGCCTCCAAGCTCAAGGTCGTGGGCCGGGCGGGGATCGGCCTGGACAACGTAGACGTGGACGCCTGCACCCGGCGGGGCATCGTAGTGGTGAACGCCCCCCAGTCGAACGTCCTGTCGGCCGCCGAGCACACTTTCGCCCTGATGCTGGCCCAGGCCCGCAACGTTCCCCAGGCCCACGCTTCTCTGATCAAGGGCTCGTGGGCGCGTGAGCGCTACCAGGGGGTCGAGCTCCACGCCAAGACGCTCGGGATCGTGGGCCTGGGGAGGGTGGGAACTCTGGTGGCGCAGCGAGCCACCGCCTTCGGCATGCGTCTCGTCGCCTATGACCCCTACATCTCGCAGACGCGCGCCGCCCAGGTGGGCGTGGAGATGCTCACCTCTGTGCAGGAGGTCGTGGAGCGCGCGGACTTTCTCACCATCCACCTCCCGCGCACCAAGGAGACAATCGGCATCATCTCGGCTAAAGAGCTGGCGTGGGCCAAGCCGGGCCTGCGAATCATCAACACTGCGCGCGGGGGCCTCATCGACGAGAATGCACTTGCCGATGCCATCGAGCAGGGCCAGATCTCGGGTGCGGCAATCGACGTCTTCGAGGACGAGCCGGTGACCGACCATCGTCTTTTCGACCTTCCGGAGGTCGTCGTTACCCCCCATCTCGGGGCATCGACGCAGGAAGCGCAGGACAAGGCGGGGACGGCTATCGCAGAACAGGTCCTGCTGGCGTTGCGCGGTGAGTTCGCCCCTTACGCAGTGAACCTCGAGGTTGGCCCCGACATCCCCGAAGCGGTGCGGGCGTTTCTCGGGCTGGCCGCGCGCTTGGGCCGGGTTGCGGTGGCACTGGCGGGCTCTGGAGTCGACTGTCTCCGGTTCGAGTACTACGGCCGCATTGCAGAGCACGACACCCGTGCGCTCACACTGGCGGGGCTCAGGGGAGCTTTTTCGGCGGTCGTTCACGAGCCGGTGACCTTCGTCAACGCTCCTCTGATCGCGCGCGACCGGGGCGTCTCGGTGGAGGAATGGCGCTCGTCCGAATCGCACGACTACGTCAATCTCGTCGAGGTCCACGCTCTCTGCAGGAACGAGGAGGTCTCGGTTGCCGGAGTGTTGGTCGGCAAGCGCAACGACGAGCGTCTTGTAAGGGCCTACGGATACGAGCTCGATACCGCGTTCTCGCCGATCATGGTGATGTTCCGTTACGAGGACCGGCCCGGGATCGTCGGCATAGTCGGAGGCTTGATGGGGCGGGCCCGGGTGAACATCGCCAGCATGCAGGTGGCGCGGCTCTCGGAGGGCGGCGAGGCCCTGATGACGATGTCGGTGGACTCGCCCATACCCGATGGCGTCCTGGATGAGATAGTTGCTCAAGCGAAGATGCGAGACGCCCGGCTGATCGTGCTCGGCCCAGCCGATCTCAAATAGAGGTCCCGATGATTGAAGAGGCAGGAGAGAAGAGATGCCCATAGCCCCGGTCGACAAAGTCTGGATGAACGGCGAGCTGGTGGCGTGGGAGAACGCCACCGTGCACGTGTTGACGCACGCGCTTCATTACGGCTCGGGAGTGTTCGAAGGCATTCGCTGCTACGAGACTCCGCGGGGGCCCGCGGTGTTTCGTTTGCGCGAGCACCTCCAACGCATGGAGCGGTCGGCCAAGATCTTCATGATGGAGATCCCCTATTCGGTCGACGAGCTAATGGACGCAACCTTCGAGCTCATCAAGGTCAACCGCCTTCGTTCATGCTACGTGCGACCGATTGCCTATCGCGGCTACGGCGAGATGGGCCTCAACCCCGAGCTGAACCCCGTCGACGTCTGTATTGCGGTGTGGGGGTGGGGCGCATATCTCGGCGACGACGCACTGAAGCACGGAGTGCGCATGACAGTTTCCTCGTGGCGCCGCCACGATCCCAACATCATCCCGCCTCAGGCCAAAGTGACGGGGGCCTATATCAACTCGTCGATGGCCAAGCTCGAAGCGGTTCGTTCGGGCTTCGACGAGGCGATCATGCTGAATCCCCACGGTTATGTCTCCGAGGCCACCGGCGAAAACCTGTTCGTGGTCAAGGACGGCGAGCTCCTGACGCCCCCGCTTGCCGCAGGTCCCCTCCCGGGTGTGACGCGAGCCTCGGTCATGGCGATTGCAGCGGACCTCGGGATGCCGGTGTTCGAGAGGCTCATGACGAGAGCGGACCTCTACGTCGCCGAGGAGATCTTTTGCACCGGAACCGCAGCCGAGGTGACACCGGTGCGAGAGATCGATTCCCGCGTCATAGGGGAGCCGGGGCCGATCACACTCACTCTGCAGCAGAAGTACTTCGATATCGTCAAGGGGCAGGACGAGAAGTACGAGGACTGGCTCGACTACGTGAGCTGAGGGCAACGATCCGGACGGCCGGGTTCAGGTAGTCGATTGCCCAACTTGGGCCCCTGGGTACCGAAACGGTACCTCCAGGCCCATCCTGGGACTTTGAGTACCTCGGACCGGGAAACCTTCACGTAACGGGAACCGTGTGTTGTCCGCCGACTTCGCCTCCATCACCTGCAGGGCATTCTTGAGAGCTGGATGATCCCGCCGCCTTGGCGACGGTGCGGTCGCGCTCATGATCACTTGTAGTCGTTCTCCCTGAGCTCAACCACGTAAGCGTGCGGTCGTGAGGTTCAGCTATACGACAGGACGCTCGGCGGTCACGGCCACGGCGGTCCCCGCTCGGCATCCGGGTCAGGAGGCGTCAGCTTCCCTTTTCTCCGATCTTCTGCGGTCTTCTTCTGATGGCACCCGTAGCAACGCCACTTGAGATTGGTGGTCGATGCCAGACCTCCGGCGACATGAGGGGCGGTATGTTCTTTCTCGTTCCGAAAGCGGCAGCCGCAATCGAGGCACTTGACCCCATCGAAGCCCGGCGGCTCTCCCAGTTGAAGGGCTAACACAACTTCTGGGGGAGTGTTGCGAGTCCAGCGGTGAAAGTGACGCAGGTCGGTGCCGTCATAGAACAGCCCGCTCAAGAAGGCGTCTGAGGCGATCTCACTGGCCCTCTGAGGTGAAATGGGGCCGACTCCGGGAATCTTGCACACTTCCCCCTCCACTACATCGTTCCACCCCCGCTTGGCGATCTCGTGTGAGACCAGCACAACCAGCTCGGGCTTGCGAGCCTTGATCGTGGTCCCTTTAGAGAGCAAACAGGCGTAGGCGTCTGCGAGGTGACGATCGAAGGGCTCTGGGCGGCCGCCCTTCTTGGCCGCACGGAAGCGGCGCTCGGCCTCGGTCTCGGCTCGGTTGACGATGGGCACTCCAACATGAGGTTCCAGCAGGAGGTTGATGGTGATCATGCCGAGCTCATCCTGGTAGCTGCGAGCCCTTCGGGCGTCGTGCTGGCGCTCGGCCAAACCCCGGTGCTGCTCGGCTTCCAGGACGACCTTTCTCGACTTCTCTCTGAGTGCCTGAAAGGACTCCTCTTGGGCCACCTTCAAGAGTCCTGTCGATGAACCGGGGGAGGCCTGGTCGGCCTTGGCGATCTCGCTAGCCTGGTCCAGGGAAATCTCGCCCGACTTGAACGCGTCTCGAACGTGGTCGGCGCCCTTCAAGGAGTTCCCGGTGTCCACCGCGGCCTTGGCCTTTCCCAGGGACACTCCGGTTGCGCGCGCCACTACCGTAGCGTCGTCGAGCTTTGCCGCCAACATGGTCTCGCCGTAGGACGCCAGTTTCTTGGCCTTCGCATAAAGAGACAGAAGCTCCCGCGCCGCACGAGCGTCCAACACCTCGGGCTCGAGATCGATGTTGGACTTTTCGATCTGCCTGATCGCCTCGTCCATCGCCGTGAACTCCATAGGAGTCACTATGACAGGGGGCTGTGACAATTCAGGGGTCCAAACCGGCCTCTGAAAGGATGATTCTCAGATTTCTTTGGGATTTTTCTGGAGCGTCGGTGGTCAGGACGTGGCGAGGAGATTGACTTGCACCCGTAAAGGGTAGCGATCCAGATGTGACCGCCAGCCCCCTCTTCTTTCTGCGGTCGAAGTCGGGTCGGTCGCCGAGCTCGCTCCAGGCGGAGCGGTCGTAGCGCTGTACCAGTGACCTTCATTCCCTTGGTTCCCGAAGCGGCGATCAATTCTCGAGCTCGCTCTAGGTCTGGGCCTCTCCACTCTCCTCTGGCGGCCGGGCCGGAGGTGAAAGGGCAGTAAGGCTGGTAGCTCGGGAAGGTCACTTCCGTACCGCAGATGTTGTTGGGAGGGCGATGGGCAAGCAGGTGGGCGACTGGGCGCTCGATCACTACTTCCAGCCCACGACTAGATATCGGCCGACAGCAGAAAACGGCCTGATGCGGAGTGGAGGCCGGGTCTTCGGACCCGGCCTCTGTGATCTCGAGGGCCGGGGCCGACCCGGAAATCGTCGAGGGATAACGCTGAGCCTGAGCTACTCATCACAGCGTTGGAGCACTTAGTTCACAATATGGGTTACTCGACCCACAGCTGACTGAGCAAGACGCCGAACTGCGGATTGCGCTGGTAATTCCCCACGCGCTCGGACACGAAGTCGATTCCGGACGCGTTGATCAGAGGTGCCCACACGGCCCGGTCGACGATCATTCGATCCACCTCCTGCCACAGTCCATTCGCGACCGCGGGGTCGGTGAGCTGAAGGCGGCGCGCCTTGTTCATACGACGGTCGATGGCCGGATCGCAGAACAGCGAAGGATTCAGGTTGAAGGGATCTTGCGGGCGGTTGGATGCGCAGCTCAGTTGAAGCGAGAAGAAGTTGGAGGCCGCAGGCCAGTCCGCCGTCCATCCCCATACGCCGATCTGCGCGCGCGTTTTCGCTTGACCTATCTTCTCGTAATAGGCCCCGGGATCAGGCAGTATCTCCACTGCCGCCCGGTAGCCAAGGCGGGCTAGGAGCGATGCAGCCGCGCGGACGGATTCCTCGTAAAACGATTCGTTCCCGCCGGGGGCAGGGTCGCCTTTGTAGCCCCAGATCGTGACGCGCGCACCCTTCGTGCCCGAGCTCGCTACCAGTGCTTTCGCTTTCCCGAGCGCGGGTCCCTTCCAAACACCTGTTGCATCGGGGTTCATTGTGTGCGGGCAGTAGGGGCTGTAGCCGGGAAAGTTCGGTGGAAGCACCTGGCACGTGGGCTCGGACAGACGCTCATGGCCCCACAGCCGCGTCATACCCGCGCGATCGATTGCCAGGCTCACCGCCCGGCGCGCAGCGAGAGAGTCGAAGGGAGGGATCGTTGTGTTGATGAACAGGTAGTAGACTTGCGCACGAGCGTAGTCATGGGCACGCGAGGGATAGCGAGTGGTGATTTCCTCGAGGCGTTCGGATGGTGGTGCATCGAGCATGATGTCCGCGCGGTTTCCTGCGACAAGAGTTGTTTGGCGGTCGGGCTCTACGTTCAATCGCAGAACGATGCGGTCCGGGAAACCCGCTGGCTGCGCTGCGGAGGACCACTCTTGAAAGTGTGGGTTGCGAACCAGCGCGACATCTTGCCGAGGCCGGTAAGCGTCGATCATGTAAGGGCCGGTGGCCGGCAGCGGAGTTGTCTCGGCATCCGGCTGCGGCGATCCGCTCGGGACCACCGATCCGAAAGGAAGCGCCAGCTTGTAGAGAAAGTCCGGATCGGGAGTCGCCAGGTGAAACGTGATCGTACCGGCCCCCTCGTCTACCTCGATGCCCTGCGACAGATCGCACGCTCGGGGCCGGCGGAAGCACGCTTTGCTTCCCAGGATTGACTGCGCGACGACATAGGCGCCGGCCTGAGTCGGGGATTGGAACAGGCGCTCGACCGAGGAGCGAAAGTCCTCGAGCTGAACGGGATTCCCATTGGAGTATCGAATCCCTTTCCGCACTCTGAAGGCGTAGGTTCTTCCACCGTCGCTCGGGACCGGCACGGCCAGCGCAAGGTCGGGCACCACTGTGCCCCCACCGGCGCCGGCAGTGCGCCGGTAAGTGACCAGCCCGTCGTAAACCATCGAGAGGAACTGCCAGCTCGCCTCCCGGTAAGCGGATGCAGGATCGATGGTGTCGAAGGCGACATCGAACTCATCCTCGCTCTTCAGCAGCACGCGAAGAGAGCCGCCGCGATGAGCACTCGCCTTCGGCGCTGTCAATACCCAGATGCGGTTCTCGCTCGCTGCCAGCGCGGTAGGGCTACTGTCCACCGTCACCGAGCTCGACACTGCTCGCGTCGAGAGATCGATCGCCGCCACCGAACCCGTAAGGCCGTTCCCCACCCACAGGGTTTCCGGTCCGAACGCCAACGAGCTCGGCGCGCCCCCCACATTGACCTTTCTTACCGAAGCCGTCACCGGGTCGACACGTGAAACCGTGCGATCTGGAGTGTTCGCAACCCACACGGCCCCGTCTCCCACCGCTACGCCGGTGGGGCCGTTGCCGACAGGGATCGATTCCGTCACCGCACCGTCGTCGAGATCGAAGCGCATCAGAAGACCGGTCGCCTCGCTCGTGACCCAGCCGGAACCGAAGCCGGTCGTGATCCCGCTGGGTGTCTGCCCCAGAGAGATGGTGGCTGCGACCCGGTTCTCGACCGGATCGATCTTCGACACGGTCCCATCGGTGGTGTTGGTCACGAACACCGCGCCTCCACCGAAGGCAGCGTCGAGTGGCCCGGTGCCCACAGAGATGCTCGCCACTTCCCGGCCGGACTCGGGATCGACGCGCGAAACCGTGCGGTCCTCGCCGTTGACCACCCACACTGCTCCATCCCCGATCGTCACGCCGGCCGGGCTGCCGCCGACCTGGATCTCATCTGTGATGCTGCGTGTGGAGGGGTCGATCTTGAGGAGCGTGTCGCGCTCGGGAATCGTCAACCAGACGGCCCCGAGCCCGATCGCGACGCCGGCCGGGCGACCCTCGAGTGGGACGTTGCCCAACACCTCGCCGCTGGCGCCGTCGAGTACGCCCACACCCTGGGCGCTGATGGCAACTGATTCGTCCGAAGCTCTAAGCCGGAAAAGGAGGACAAGCGCGATCACCATCAGCAGTGCGAGAACTGAGATGGCCGCGCTCAACCTGCGTGAGCGCCTGCGGGGCTCTGGGGGGAGGGGGCTGGGCGGTAACGGCGGCAGAGGGGTATCGGGTTCAACCGCCACGAGACGCACCGGGTCCTGGACACCCTTCAACCGCACCGGCCGGCGGGGCGAAGCTCGTAGACCTTCGACCGGACCGGCGAGCCGAACGAGACCGTCGCTGGCGAGGATCTCGCCTGGTTTGGCAATGGTGCAGAGCCTCGCGGCCAGGTTGAGGGCCGCCCCTCGATAGCCCTGCTCCAGGGGAATCGCTTCCCCTGCGTCGAGCCCGATCCCGACCCCAAGAGGCAGCGGTCGCCCTCCGTCCGAGGGAGCTCTCAAAGCTCGCTGCAGCTCGATGCTCGCCCGCAGCGCCCGCCGGCCTGATGCGAACACGGCCAGTACCTCGTCACCCCGCGTCTCGACCATGTGTCCACCGTGTGAGGTCACGGTGACCCCGCAAATCTCGCCGAACCTCGCTGTTAGCTCGGTGGCCGCTTCGTCGCCGAAATGCCCCGTGTAGCGCGTGTACCCGCGGATGTCGGCGATGAGAAATGTGCGAACGCCAACCTCGGCTGCCTCTCGGGCGATCGGGTCATCTGCCATTTCGCTGAATGAGTCTAGAGCCACGTAGCATCAGTCGGCCTCGGGAACAACGGGGGACGGAGATTCCGTCCAACCCCCATGCGAAGGACACCGATCTGCCTCCTGATGTTGTTGATGCTTGCTTCCTGCGCTCCTGCGGCGGAAGGCAGAGCAGAGCTGTCCGGTGTGAGGGGCAGGGTGCGCCTCGGTCCCCAGTGCCCCGTCGAGCAAGCCGGGACCCCCTGCCCCGACAAGCCGGTTGCGGCCGAGGTTCAGGTCTTCCAAGCAGGCTCTGATGATCTGGTGACGAGCACGGATTCGGAGGAGGACGGTCGCTTCCGTGTCGATCTGGACCCGGGCTCCTACGAGGTGCTCCCGGTGGTATCTGAGTCGGGCCTTCCATTCGCAAGGCCGGTGCAGGTGACCGTCGAGGCCGGTGAGTACAGCCGGGTCACGCTGAACCTCGACTCAGGTATTCGCTAACCTGCAAGTCGAACAGAACGCTGAGTGAGCGTCCGACTGTGCCTGTGGCCTCGGTCTACGCGACCGCCGGCTGTGGAGAACTAGAGCTCAACTTTCTCGTCGTCGAACTAGGAAGACTTGAGTACGGCCTGAGCATCAAGAACAACAGGCCAATCACCCCTGCCCCGAGTAACGTGTTGGCGCGGCTCCTTAACCGGTTGTATCCGTTCGTCGTCATAGGCGAGAGTACCTATGCTGGAGTTCGCCGCACGCTCACACAGCAGCGTTACCTTGATGCTCGACTCTGGCATTGGCCGAGCCGGGATGTTCCGGCATTCTGTGGAGATTCACCCACACCAGATGTGGGTGAATCTCCTGAGAAGGAGGAAAGTGGTAAAGCTCGAACGATTGCTCGGCGTTCACGAATTCGAAGCTCTGGCGCGAGACCAGCTCTCCGCCGAGGTCCACGCGTACGTGGCGGGCGGGGCCGGGGATGAGGTCACCGTTGCCGACAACCAGGCCGCCTTCACCCGTTACCGGCTGCGGCCACGCGTGCTCGTCGACGTTTCGGATATCGACCCCTCGGCCGAGCTCCTGGGCCGGCGAGTGGCGTTGCCCGTGGGGCTGGCGCCCACCGGGTGGCAGCGGTTCGTCCATGCAGATGGCGAACTTGCCAGTGCACGTGCAGCGGGGCGTTGCGGGGTGCCCCTCTGTCTGTCGACCGGCTCGAACTTCTCTCTGGAGGACGTCGCCGCGGCACACGACGAGGCGGGCGGCGTCCTGCGCTGGTTTCAGCTCTACGTCAACCGGGACCGCGGCCTGGTGGAGAACCTTCTGAAGAGGTCCAGGGAAAAGGGCTACGAGGCGGTCGTGGTCACGGCCGACCTTCCGGTATTGGGTTACCGGGAGTCACAGTTTCGACACGAGATGAACCCGAGCGAGGATGTCGCTCCCGCCAACTTCGACGCCTACGCCCGGGATCGCTCTCGCTCGTCGGTCGAGTTCCTGGAAGGATTCACCGATCCGGGCCTGACGTGGGGCGACCTGCCCTGGATCGCAGAGGTCTCGAAGCTGCCCGTTGTGGTGAAGGGAGTGATGACGGCCGAAGACGCCCGCGCGGCGATCGAGCACGGGGCCGCGGGCATAGTGGTCTCTAACCACGGCGGCCGTCAGCTCGACCGAACCTCGGCGGCGATCGATGTCTTGGAGGAAGTCGTCACTGCCGTCGAGGGCCGGGCGGAGGTCTATCTCGACGGAGGTGTGAGGCGCGGCGTCGACGTCCTTACTGCACTGGCTCTGGGCGCCCGGGCGGTGTTCGTCGGACGCCCCTACTTATGGGGGCTTGCTGTCGCCGGCGAAGCCGGTGTGGTCCGGGTGTTCGAAATTCTCCGAGACGAGGTCCTCAACGCCATGGCCCTTCTGGGCGTGACGA
>JACDAL010000141.1 GCA_013695465.1 Actinomycetota bacterium
GAGGCGGCCCAGGCACCAAGGACGGCTGCCCGGTGTCGAATGCGCTCAAGAACAACGTCGAGATCACGCTCAAGGCGTCCCTCGCCTGACGAGAGTGCCGTTCAGGGCCTGCGTTCTGCTTCCCTGAGGGCGCGCGCGTTGACTTCCTTCAGAGGCAGTCCGCTGACCTGAGCCGCACGGCGGGCGTCGTCGTGTTCGGGGGCTGCGGTTACCACTCGGCCCCCGCGCCACCCTCGCTTCACTCGGACGGGCATACCTTCGACATCGACCTGGGTCAGGTCGCGCTCGAGAACCTGGCGGGCGACGACAGAGGACCTCACCCCCAAGGTGGTGGTCTCGGCGAAGAGGATATCGATCGCGGCAGAGGCCAACGCCTCCTCTGCAAGCACGGACAGGAGCAGTCCGGGGCGGCCCTTCTTCATCACGACCGGCGTCACCCAGGCATCGAGAGCCCCGGTCTCGAGCAGGCGCTCGATCACGTAGGGGACCAGCTCGGGGCTCATGTCGTCGAGGTTGGCCTCGATCAACGTTACCTCCGTCCCTTTCTTCGTACCCTCTTCGCCCAGGATGGCCCGCACCACGTTGGGGTGCTCGAGATCCTTGTGCCCGGCGCCGTAGCCGACGCGTTCGAAGGCGATCTCGGGTAGCGAGCCGAAGGAGTCGGAGGCCGCAATCAGGATGGCGGCGCCCGTGGGGGTGACCAGCTCGGTTGAGCCGCGCTGGAAGGTCGGCACGTGATGGGCGGCGAGCAGCTCTGCCACCGCCGGGGCCGGAATCGGGATGCGGCCGTGCGAAGTCTGGGCCAGGCCCCCGACGCCCGTGGCGACGGCGGATGTCACGATCCGCTCGGGACGCAGGAAGTGGAGGGCCGCGAACGCCGCCACCACGTCCAAGACTGCGTCTGCGGAGCCGACCTCGTGAAAGTGGGTCTGGTCCCTGGTAGTGCCGTGGACCGTGGCCTCTGCGTCCGCCAGCAGAGTGAAAGAGCGTACCGCCGACGCTTTGACTGCGTCGGGAAGCGTGGCCTCGGTCACGCTTGCGACAACCTCGGGGTAGGTGCGAGTGAGATCGTGCTCTGGTATCGAGAAACGGGCCCTGGTGGCGCGAAAGCCGCCCTTGTCCACCTCCGAGACCTCGAGGCGCCACTCACCCACTTCGAGTCCGCCGAGACAGCCCCGGATCTCTTCCTCCGAAGCCCCGAGGTCGAGGAGGGCGCCGAGGATCATGTCGCCGGCGGCTCCCGAGAAGCAGTCGAAGAAGAGGACGTTCACTTGCGATTGTGGAGGAGGGCCTTGACCGCGAAGACCCCCGCCCCAAAGCCGTTGTCGATGTTGGTTACAGCGACCCCTGCGGCGCAAGAGTTGAGCATTCCCAGCAATGCGGCGAGCCCTTGAAAGGAGGCGCCGTAGCCGACGCTGGTGGGAACTGCAACCACGGGGGCCGGAGTGAGGCCGCCGACGAGGCTAGGAAGGGCCCCCTCCATGCCGGCCACGACGACGACAACGCCGGCGTCGCGCAGGCGCTGCTCCACGGCCAGCACACGGTGAACCCCGGCGACTCCAACGTCGGTGATCGAGTCGACCTCGGCCCCCAGAGCTCGCGCCGTGGCCGTTGCTTCCTCGGCGACCGGCAGGTCGGAGGTCCCTGCGGAGACGACTGCGACGATTCCCAGCTTGGGCTCGCGGTGCTCGTCCGAGCGCAGGATCACCAGCCTAGCCAGCTCTTCGTGCTGGGCATCGGGGAAGCTGTTCAAGAGCTCGGTGGCCGTTTCTTGGGTAACGCGGGTGGCGATGACGGGGGCCGAGGTCTGCTCCAGCAGTTTGGCGGCGATGGCCACGACCTGGGCGGGGGTCTTGTGCTCTGCGTAGATGGCCTCGGGCATCCCCTGGCGCAGCTCCCGGTGGAGATCGAGCCGGGCGAAGCCGAGGTCCTCCACCGGCGAGCGCTCCAAACTGTGTGCCGCCTCTTCTACTTCCACGGCGCCGCTTCGGACCTCTTCCAAGAGACTTCGTACCTCGTCCGGGCGCATGCCCCAGTGTAAGATGACCTATCGTGCCGAGCCTGACCCCACAGCAACTCACGATCGGCCTTGCGGTTGCCGGTTCTTTCACCCTCATCGCCTGCTTGCTCTGTCTCAGGCTGCAGATGCGCCTGGGCGCGATGCGCCACGAGTATGCGGTGCTGCGGGGTGACCAAGCCCCTCAAGACCTGTTCACGATAGTCGGGCGCTGCCTCGAGCGGCTGGGAGCCATGGAGCACCGCGTCGATGAGGTCGTCGCCTCCCACGAAGAGATCTACGCAATCGTGCGTTACGCGCTCTCGAAGTTCGCAGTAGTGCGCTTCGACGCCTTCCCCGACATGGGGGGCCAGATGTCGTTCTCGGCGGCATTCGTGGACGAAAACGGCGATGGCCTGGTCATCACCTCGATCAACGGACGCAGCGAAACCCGCACCTACGCCA
>JACDAL010000166.1 GCA_013695465.1 Actinomycetota bacterium
GCGTCTGAGGGAGAGGGGTTACGCCCCAACAGCTCGTGTGTCGCAACGATCAGCCCAGGAGTGCAGAAGCCGCATTGCACGGCTCCAGATTCCAGGAACGCCTCCTGGATGGGGTGTAGCTCGTCGCCTTGTGCGAGCCCTTCGATTGTGATCACGGCGCGCCCCTGAGCCTGCGCCGCGAGCACGAGGCACGCGCACACGAGCTCGCCGTCGAGATAGACCGAGCAGGAGCCGCATTCACCCTGCTCGCAGGCGTTCTTGGAGCCGGGGAACCCGAGGCGCTCGCGCAGCACGTAGAGCAGGCTTTCGCCCTCCCAGACTCCGAGGGCCTCCTGCTCGGCACCGTTGACCCGAAGACTGAGGTTCACTTCATGCCTCGGTACTCGCCCCACGCCCAGTTCAGGGTGCGGCGACTCATGACGGTCAGCGCCCGGCGCCGGTAGGAGGCGGTCCCTCGGACGTCATCGATGGGGGAGGCGGCCTCGGCGACCAGCTCTGCGAAGCGGGCGCTAGCAGAGTCGGGGATCTCGGCGTGCGACTCCCACAGTCTCCCTTCTTCGAGGGCGTCCTGAAGGAAGCCTTCGGCGGCGGCGGCGCGCACGGTCACCGGTCCCGCTGACCCGATTCCCGTGCCGACCTGGCGGGCCTGTGGGTTGAGGTTCAGGGCGAAACTGCACACGGCGATAACCATTGCATTGCGAGTGCCGATCTTCGAGAACTGCTGGGGGCCATGCGCCACCGGCACCCTGATCGCGGTGATTAGCTCGTCGGGCTCGAGAGCGTTCCTCTTGGCGCCGACGAGGAAGTCCGTGATGGAGAGCGTGCGTGACCCCTGTTGGGAGGCCACCTCGATGCTCGCTCCGGCGGCGACAAGCGGGGGCAGGGCGTCGCCCGCAGCGGAAGCGGTGCCGAGATTTCCTCCCAGGGTGCCGCGGTTGCGGATCTGAGGCGAGCCCACCGTGCGGGAGGCGATGGCCAGCCCGGGCAGCTCGCCGCCCAGCTCCGTCAGGAGCCGCGCGTAGGTCATGCCGGGCCCGATCACGAATTCGCCATTGTCTCGGTGCCACTGCCTCAGCGTTTCGATCTGAGTGAGGTCCATGACCGCCTCGGGCCGGCGCCGGTCGAAGTTGAGATCGACCATGAGGTCCGTGCCACCGGCCAGGGGCACCGCTTCGGGGGACTGCGACTTGAGCGCCAGCGCCTCTTCGAGGGTCTGCGGCTGCAGGAACCTCATGCTGCGTGGTCCTGCTGGTCTGACACCACGTGTGTGCCGGCGCGGCCCGAGAGCGCGTCGGCCAGGCATTCGGGAGAGGTGATGATGGCGCGCCCTCCGCCGCTCTCGACGAAGGAAAGCGCGGCGGCCACCTTGGGGCCCATCGAGCCGGCTGGGAACTCAGCCTGCCGGTGGTGGCGCCTCAGTGCGGAGGCTGCGATGAGGCCGAGGCCCTTCTCTTCGTCGGTCCCGTAGCCCAGGTAGACGCGCTCGACATCGGTGAGGACCACGAACGCGGCTGCGTGAAGGGTCTTCGCCAGCAGCGCCGAGGCGAGATCCTTGTCGATCACCGCGTCTATTCCGTGGAGCGATCCCGCCTCGCCGGCCACCACGGGGATCCCGCCACCGCCGCAGGCGATCACGATCATCCCGGTCTGAAGCAACATGCCCACGACGGGCGCCTCGACGATCTCCAGGGGCTCCGGCGAAGCCACTACCCGGCGCCAGCCCCGGCCCTGGGGGTCCCGCATGAGGATCCAGTCCCTCTCTCTGAGCTCATCGAGCCTGTCCTCTGTGTAGAAGGTGCCGATTGGCTTCGTGGGATGGCTGAAAGCGTCGTCGTTTTCGTCGACGATGACCTGCGTCACAAGGGTGGCCACCGGAATGTGCATACCCGACTCCCACAACGCATTCGACAGACACTGCTGGATCATGTAGCCCATTGCTCCCTGGGTGTCGGCGACGGCGGCGTGCAGCGGCAGGGGAGGAAGCTCGCCGGACTCTGCTGCCAGGTCTGATCTAAGCATGATGTTGCCGACCTGCGGCCCGTTGCCATGCGTTATCACGAGTCGTCGGGTGTGTGAGGCGATGACCGGCATGAGGTGCTCTACGGTGGCTCGCATACGCTCGAACTGAGCAGCCACGGACGGCTCATCTCCTATGCGGGAGATGGCGTGACCGCCGAGGGCTATGACGGTGACGGGAGCGTCGAGGTTCGCAGGCTCCTTCACGGCCCGATCCTATTGCACCGAGCCGGGTGGTGGTCAGTGGTTGGAGGAAACCTTATCCACCACTCGATGGAGAATGGGCAATATGCGTCAAGCAACTGAAGTGTATCGGCCGACTGAGGGCGCTCCGCCGCGGCCCGTTTCGCCATCCCGCAGGCCTTCCGGACCATCAGTTACGCGATGGGTGGCCATCGGCGCTGCTGGGTTGCTCGCGTTGATAGTGGGCGCGTTGTTGATGCGGGGTGGTGAGGATTCTCGCTCACCGGTGCCCGAGAAGGTTCCCGGGACGCCGGCATGGGCGCAGGAGCACTACGGCAATTCCCAGAAGGCCGGATTCGAAGGGCGAAACATCGTGAAGATCGAGTTCCTGGGCCGAAGCATGTTCGTGCATCGCGACGCAAGTCGCCACTTCCTGCGCTTGGAACGGCTGTTCGAAGCGCGCGCTCCGGACTACGCCGCTGCGGTTGCCGCTGGGGAGCTTGATGACTGGAGCTATGACCTTCGCAACGTGAGAGGGGCGGATGTGAAGTCGAACCATGCCTTCGGCCTGGCCGTCGACATAAACGCACTCGCGAATCCTGTCGGTACTTCCGGCGATATACCGGACGAGGTTGTGCGGCAGTGGGAGACCGAGGGGGGTGAGTGGGGAGGTGACTGGAACCGGCCCGATCCGATGCACTTCGAGACGCATCTAACTCCCGCGCAGATTCGGCATCGCTATCGGGGCGACGGCACGCCGCGGGGATGGTACCTCGACCAACTCATCGGGGGTTGAGCTGGCGTGGCGGGGCGGTGTCATCAGCTCTCTCATCGAGTGAGGACCCCGGCGCTGCTCGTTGCTGCATTTGTCGCGGCGGTGGGCTCGTCGAGCTGTGGGGAAGACACCCAGAGGGTGAGTCCCACCGGGATCAGCCGGTTCGAGGCCGAGGTCACGTTCGGACCAGGCTCAATCGAGCAGTGCGAAGGTGAACCCTGCACCAAGGCGACGATCGTCGTGAGGAATGTCGGAGAGAGAACTGCTGATACCGATTGCACCATCAGGTTGACCGGAGTGCCGCTTTCCAACTCTGTTATCAGTCTGCTTATCGCAAGCGATATCGAGCCCGGCCAATCGGCTCGATGGAACTTGAACATGCCAACCCGTCGCCCGAATGGATACAGTGCTCACTGCCCTGCGTTCGATCCTGGAGCCTTGAGCAACGTGGGGTAGCAACTGATCTTCTCAACGAGAGCGCTGAGCGGGGCCGTGCTTGATGAAGCCGAGCGGTCGCCCGGCGGTACCGTGTGGCAATGGTGACGGGGTCGCTGGTAATCAGGAACGGAACAATCGTTCGCTCGACCGGCATTGAAGCGGCGGATGTCTTCATCGATGGGGAACGCATCTCGTCCGTGGAGCCGCCCGGCTCCGAGACGGACTTCAGGGGCGAGGTCGTAGACGCCTCCGGAAAGCTAGTGATCCCCGGTGCCGTCGACGTCCATACGCACCTCGACATGGAGGTCGGAGCCGCTCGTTCCGCCGATGACTTCACCAGCGGCACGAGGGCGGCCGCCTGCGGCGGCACCACCACGGTGCTTGACTTTGCTACCGCATACCGAGGGGAGTCCGTTGCTCAGGGACTGGCGACGTGGCATGCCAAAGCGGCAGGCAGGGCGGTGATCGACTACGGCTTCCACATGTCGCTCACCGAGCTCACGGCACCCGCCGAGGACGTCGTCGACGAGATGTCGGAGGCCGGGGTGACGAGCTTCAAGCTCTACATGACCTACCCGGAGCGCCTGATGGTGTCAGACGATGTGATCGCCTCGGTGCTGAAGGCGGCGGGGAAGCGAGGTTGTCTCGTCTGCCTTCACTGCGAGGACGACGCAACGGTGGCAAGACTGCGAGCGGAGGCGCTTTCTTCCGACCGCACTGAGCCGCGTTGGCATGCGTGGTCGCGGCCCCCGAGTGCAGAGGCCGACGCGGTGGCGCGCGCGGTGCGTATGGCGGCGGAGGCCGAGAGTGCCTGCTACGTCGTCCATCTCTCGAGCGCAGATGCCCTTGCCGAGGTGCGCGTCGCACAGGAGGCGGGGCAGCCTTTCTACGCCGAGACCTGCCCCCAGTACCTCTATTTGTCGGCCGATCGCTACGAGGACCTCGCTTCGCAGGCAGCTCGCTTCATTTGCGCGCCGCCTCTGCGCGATCCCCATCACTCCGAGGAGCTGTGGGAGGGACTCGCCCGAGGCCACCTCCAGGTCGTCGCGACCGACCACTGTCCGTTTACGCAAACGGACAAGGACCGAGGCCTCTCCGGAGAGGGCTGGGCGGACTTCACAGACATCCCCGGCGGCCTTCCCGGGATTGAGACCCGCCTCGCTCTCATCTATCAGCAGGTGGTCGAGGGACGGCTCACTCTCGAGGCGTGGGTCGATCGCTGTTGCACCGCCCCGGCGAAGCTGTTCGGCCTCCACCCACGCAAGGGCGAGCTGGCCGTCGGCTCGGACGCCGACGTGGTCGTCTTCGACCCGGCGCAGGAGCGCCCCTTGGTGGCAGAGAGACTGCACATGAACGTCGACTACTCGCCCTATGAGGACGTGGTCGTGCGTGGTTGGCCCGAGCTGGTGCTCAGCCGGGGCCGCGCGGTGGCGCGCTCCGGCGAGCCGGTGGGCGAGCCGGGGTGGGGCCGCTATGTGAGCAGGG
>JACDAL010000006.1 GCA_013695465.1 Actinomycetota bacterium
CCGCGGCCCCCACCAAGTGCGTCCCGCCAATACAGCGCGGCGAGGATCCCCTGCGTTGTGAACATTGCCGCCAGCGAGTCCCCCAGTGAGATGCCGGTGCGCGGGGGTGCTTGGCCTGGGAACCCGTTGATGTAGCGCAGACCTCCCATCGCCTCTGCAACCGCTGCGAAGCCCGCTCGGTCTCGGTACGGACCCGTCTGCCCGTAACCCGATACACGCGCCAGAATGATTCTTGGGTTGGCCTCGCTGAGCCGTTCGTATGCGAGATTCCACTTCTCGAGCGTGCCCGGGCGAAAGTTCTCTGTGACGACGTCGCTGTGCGCTACGAGCTCCAGCATCAACTCTTGCCCCCGCTCCGATCGCAGGTCGAGGGTGATGCACTTCTTGTTTCGTGATTGCACAGGCCACCACAGTGCTCGATCGTTGTAACGAGCGTGTCCCCATTCACGCATCGGATCTGGCTTGTCGGGAGCTTCGACCTTGATGATCTCGGCTCCCATGTCGCCCAGCAGCCGCCCCGAAAACGGGCCCGCCAGCAGCGTCCCAAGCTCGATGAGACGAACGCCGGCGAGTGGGCCGGGACCGGGATCCGAAAGTGTAGGCACACTGCGCATACTCCCTTGCGTTTGGGCGGTTAGTCAACTTGGGGTCCATGCCGCCTCAGGCGATTTGTGCAGGCATCTCATGCGAAGCTTGTTCCCAGTTGCAGCCTCCCCTCACTAGCCAGCCAGACAGGAGATGAGATACGTGGTGAAGAGCATCGAGCTAAGACGGCACACGGACAGCGACGGAGACCTACTGAGTCGCAAGGGGGTCGAGACTGCGTTTGATATCGGCGTTTCGCTGCGTGATCCTTACGAGATAATGGTGTCCTCGGGGGCGCAGCGTGCAACTCAGACGATTGCCTGCTTCCTTGCCGCACTTGCTGAAACCGTGCCGCGGGGAGTTGTCGTCGATCCCCGGTTCCGAAGCGAGCACGAGGACCGCTGGAAGCGCGCATACCAGAGCGGCGGGGGCGGAGACATCGCCTCATTCCTGGAGGCCGACCTCGATCTGGTGAAGAAGGAGTCCGCCCTGCTTGGCCGCGCGCTGAACGACCTCTTTACAGACTTGAATCCAGGTCACCGGGCGCTCGTGGTGGGCCATTCTCCGATGCAAGAGGTCGCCGTGTACGGCCTGACGGGAACGATCGTTGAGCCTCTTGCCAAGGGTGGAGGCATCGAGGTGACTCAAGACGCCGAGGGCGACTACACGGTAAGGGAACTCGACTAGTAGGGGCAGTGCCGCCGATGCGTAGCGGCCCCCAATATCATCGCGTATCGTGTCCGGATGCCGGCAAAAAAGGAAGTCCTGGAGGTGGCCGGTCGCGAGGTCGTCGTCACCAACCCTGACAAGGTCTTCTTCCCCCAGACGGGCCACACCAAGCTGGATCTCATCCACTACTACCTGAGCGTGGCCTCAGGAGCTCTGCGCGGGGTCAGGGACCGGCCGATGGCCCTCAAGCGATTCGTGAACGGGGCGGAGGGAGAGGCCTTCTTCCAGAAGCGGGCGCCAAAGTCCCGTCCCGAGTGGGTGGAGACAGTCGAGCTCAGCTTTCCCTCGGGAAGGACGGCTGATGAGATCGTAGTTGGGGACGAAGCTCAGCTCGTCTGGATCATCAACCTCGGTTGCATCGACCTCAACCCTCATCCGGTGCGCACCGAGGATCTCCAACACCCGGACGAGCTCCGAGTCGATCTCGACCCTGTGAGGGGGGTGCCGTGGTCACAGGTGCGGGAAGTCGCTCTCGTCACTAAGGAAGCGCTGGAGGACGTCGGGCTCGTGGGATGGCCCAAGACGTCGGGTTCACGAGGAATACACATCTACTGCCGCATCGAGCCGAAGTGGGCGTTCACCGAGGTCCGCCGTGCCGCGGTCGCTCTTGCTCGCGAAGTGGAACGGCGCTCTCCCGACATTGCCTCCAGCAAGTGGTGGAAGGAGGAGCGCCACGGAGTCTTCCTGGATTACAACCAGAACGCCAAAGACCGCACGATCGCCTCGGCCTACTCGATCCGCCCTACTCACGATGCACGTGTCTCGACCCCGCTCCTGTGGGACGAGGTAGCGGAATGCGAGCCTGAGGCGTTCACTATCGACACCGTTCCCGCCAGGTTCACGCAGATGGGGGATCCGGGCGAAGGCATCGACGAGACGCCCGGCTCGCTCACCCCGTTGTTGGAGCTTGCCGAGCAACATGAGGCCGCCGGCTTTGCAGACGCCCCGTGGCCGCCACACTTCGCCAAGCAGGCAGGCGAACCTCCTCGGGCGCAGCCGTCCAAGCGCCGGGGGGCCGCGACAAAGCGCGAGGGGATCGTGTCGCCGCCGGCTCCGGGCAAGTCAACGGGGCCGACCGGGAGGCGCCGCACGACCATGCCGTTGATCGAGATCGCCCGCGCCGCCTCGGAAGCGGAGGCGATGGAGGGGCTCGAGCGGTGGAAGAATCGACACCCGGAAGTGTGGCCGCATCTGGCTCCCTCAGATGTGCTTGTCGATTCCATGCGCGGGGCGAGCACGACCTGGAGCCGGATTCGACTCAACCTACGCAGCGTCCCGGAGGCCGAGCGGCCGCCCCAGGAAGCTCTCGAGGTCGATTACGACCCCTGGATGGGCCGGCACCAGGAAGTTGATCCCCAAAGGGACGCCTAGCCCAGAGCCCGGCCCGCTGATACCGCCTTAGGCCTGCTGCTCCTTCGGGCCGCCATTCGAGCCACCCGAGGCGGGCACCGTGCAGGACACGCCCGTGCCTGCAATCCCGCAGTAGCCCCACGGGACTTTATGCAGATACTGCTGGTGGTAGTCCTCGGCGTAGAAGAAGGGACCGAAGGGAGCTATCTCCGTCGTCACTCCACCGTAGCCCACTCCCTGCAGCGCGGTCTCGTAGTCGGCTCGGGCCTGCTCCGCGGTGTGCTCTTGGGCCTCATCTGCGTACAAAATTGCCGAACGATACTGCGTACCGACATCGTTGCCTTGTCTCATGCCCTGCGTTGGGTCGTGTGCCTCGAAGAACACCTTGAGCAGGTCGGCAAACGAGATCCTGCTGGGGTCGAATACGACGAGCACGACTTCAGCGTGGCCCGTGCGACCGCTGCAGACTTCCTCGTAGGTGGGGTGAGGAGTGATCCCGCCTGCGTATCCAGCCGCGGTTGTGTAGACGCCGTCAAGGCCCCAGAAGAGGCGCTCTGCACCCCAGAAGCATCCCAACCCAAACACCGCTGTTTCCATCCCGTCCGGGAACGGCGGCTTCAGGGGCGTGCCGAGCACCGCATGCCCCTCCGGGATCGGGAAAGCGGGCTGGTCCCGCCCCGGCAGGGCCTTGTTCTCCTCCACCATCTTGGTCTTGCTGCGATTGAACATCTTTCCACCACCTCCACCTCTGTGAACCGCTCACTCTCCCATATTGTTCCGGAGAGGAGCACGTAGGTGTCATTTTCATCGCCCTCCCCTGCCCGCCGGCCCGCACAGAGAGTTCCGTGCAACTCCAGTGAAGGCATTTTACGCTGAGGCCCAAGAAAACTCTATGCTGATGTGATGGCCAAGGACGAGAACGCGGGGCTCGATGCATTCGATCGCGGCGTGCTGAAGAAGATGAAGACTCCGCACGCCGCATCGAGGCAACTTTACTCCGCTCCAAGTGAAGGGGGGCGATGAGACGCTAGCCGACGAAATCGAGGCGGACTGGATGCGCCGGCCACCAGCGAGCAGTTCCTTTACGCCGACCCTCACAGAACCGCCATTCACGCTGTTGTCTCCGGCTCGAAGCGATAGCCCATGCCGGGTTCGGTGATGAAGTAGCGAGGGTGAGCGGCGTCGGGCTCTGCGTCAAACCCATGCCTGCTCACCGCCAGCGTCCGGATCGTCAGGAGGAGTCGAGGCGGCCGCGAAACTCCCCGGCCCCCACCACACGAGTCCCCAACGCCTTCGCCTGCTCAGCCAGGGCCCGATCCGACGTCACCACGACTTTGTCCCGAGCGTCCGCAGCGATCAGCCTGAGGATCTCTTCGTCTGCGGCGTTGGGGCCGCCGGGGGCAAAGACGACCTCGACCTCGGCGGCCTCAAGCGCGAATGGCCGCCCATCAAGAACGGCGATCACCTCGTCTCCTGAGGAGCTGGCGAAATCATCGAGCGTTGCGACGAGATCGGCCATCGCGCCTTCTCGGTCTCGCCACCATCCATCCGGGCGCGACCCCACCACGTTCATCACATCGACAAACCAGACTATGTGCGACACGCTTCGAGTCTGCAGCATTCGTCGGGCGACGAGAACCCAATTGGAACCTGGTAGGTCTTGCGAGACGCAATGGGAAACTCATCATCCCGCGACTTTCCGGGTACGATCGTTTGAAGGACTTGGCGGGCTTCGGTAACGACGGAGGAGACGGAGATGCTTGATCACTTGTCGATCCAGGTCGCCGATGTGAAAGCGAGCGCGAAGTTCTACGACATGGTTCTCGCGCCCTTGGGCTACGAGCGCGTGCTGGACTTCGGGGAAGTGGTCGGGTTCGGCCGTGACGGACGGCCGCAGTTCTGGCTCGGACCCGTGACGTCGAGCGGGGAAGCGCGAGAGGTGCATGTGGCCTTCGAGGCGGCCGATCGTGACAAGGTAGCCGAATTTCTCAACGTAGCGGTGGCCGCGGGAGCCGAGGTTCTCCACGAGCCCAGGGTCTTTCCCGAGTATCACCAGAGCTACTTCGGGGCCTTCGTTCGCGACCCGGATGGGAACAACGTCGAGGCAGTCTGCCACCTGCCGTCGTGACGACACGACGAGGTCCATCTGTTTTCATCGATGCACGGTCGAGTTGTGAGTAGGACCTAACCGCGGCGACCGGGTCCGAGATACGCCGCAAAGAGGAGGCAGCTCCAGCTCTTCATGGCGTTACTCGACCAGGATCGCTTCGAGGGACGCTTCAGAGATCAAGGACATCCATCGGACATCAACAAGTTCTAGTGGGGGCGGCAGGGCTCGAACCTGCGGCCGGTCGATTATGAGTCGACTGCTCTGACCAACTGAGCTACGCCCCCTAGGTGCTCTTTACCAACGGGCCTCATTCTCGCCCATGCGGGGTGGCTACGGATGATCCTCGGCGGTCCTGCCCCTAACTTGAACGGGATCGCTACGACGTGTGAGACGAGCGGTCATCTCGGTTTCGGAGCTATTCCTGACTATGTATACACCAGTATGCTTACATGGCCACATGTTCGGAGTGGGCCTCGCCGATTGCTCAAGCGCCCCGATCCCGCCAGGATTGGCCTCGCTCCCGGCACCCGGGCAGGCCGTTGTCTCCCCTGCCCTGGCGAGATCCTGGCAGCCCCGGACGCGGCCGCGGTTCGTGCCAGGATTCCCTATGAAGTAGTAGGCACGATCTCCGACGACGGTCTCCTGGGTCCGGACGAGCTTGTTTTCTACGCGGGAGAAGATCGACTATCCGCGGGTCGCGGAGGCCTCGAGTATCGCCACTTCCACCCGTTTCGGTGTCGAGCGACGCGACCGACGCCTCGCTGCCCTGCGCCTGGTTGGAGTCGACGCGAACACCTCCCGAGCCGTCGCCTCGACCGAAGCCGTCATCGCGGCACTTGATCGGAGTGTTGGTCGGCAGCCTCTTCTTCGCCGTGGGGCGCAAGCTACTAGAGGTCGTGAGCGTGCAAGGGATCAGTGTCTTCCCAGCGGAGGCGCGCCCAGAAGTCATGCTGACCGTACTTGTGGTCCTCGTGGTGCCCCTCCTGGCGGTGTCGGCCTCATTGCTGGGACTGTAGGGAGTGATAGTTGAGCCGCTCGGCGTCATACGAATCGCGGTCCCGAAGCGTCGGCGCTTGTCGTGGCGTCTTCTTCTGCCCGCCGGAGGGGTCGCCCTCTTGATTTCATCGATGCGCTCATTGAGTGTCGGAGGCCCGGCAACGGACGTACGTCCATTGGGCCTAGCGACGGTGCTGCTCCTAAGTGGCGTATTGACGATGCTGCCGTGGTTGGCGGGCCTCTTCTTCCAACCCGGGGTGGTCCCAGATTCCAACGGACGTTTAGCGTGAAGGCTCCGGGGGAGAGACTCGAACTCTCAACCTACCGGTTAACAGCCGGTTGCTCTGCCAATTGAGCTACCCCGGAAAAGGGCTCAATACATCATAATTGCCGGAAGGGTCGTCCCCGTAGGTTTCGACCTTCCCTGAGCTCGCTGGAGCGAGCTGAACACAGAAAAGTACCCCCGGCGCTCCCCAACTGGCGCAGGCCCCCGGGGCCGCATACGATGGGCACGACCACAGACGACTATGGGAGGCGCAATGAGAGGCCGGCTGGCATTGTTGATGGGATTCGGCGCAGGGTACGTGCTCGGCGCCCAGGCGGGACACGAGCGCTACGAGCAGCTCCGTCGCCTCTACGACAACCTGGTGTCGTCCCCGACCTTCCAGGGCGCCACCGGTAAGGCCCGGGAGGCCGCCGGGACGGGCTACGAGCAGGCCAAGGGCTTCGCCTCCGAGGGTGCCTCCAAGGTCTCCGGGGCCGTCAAGGAGCGTCGCACGGACCCTCGCTCGAGCCTTCAGGTGGCACCTCCCCCCACATAGGCACATCTGCGAGGGCTGCAAGAGAGGTAGCGAATCGCGCGCCGTGCGCGTCTGGGTACGGTTTCGGTGCCTGGGAGCGCACTGCGCGCGTTTGAGAACCGGGGGGCTGAGCGGAAGCCGGGAGCCGGGGGCCCCTATTCCAGGTAGTCGCGCAGCTTCTGGCTGCGCGACGGGTGGCGCAGCTTGGAGAGCGTCTTCGACTCGATCTGACGGATGCGCTCCCGGGTGACTCCAAAACGCTTGCCGACATCCTCGAGCGTGCGGGGCTGCCCGTCCCTCAGGCCAAAGCGCATCTCGATGACTTCCTTCTCGCGCGGCGACAGTGTGTAAAGAACCGTATTCAACTGCTCTTGTAGCAAGCGGAACGAAGCCCGCTCGAGCGGGACCACGGCCTCCGAATCCTCGATGAAGTCACCGAGATTCGAGTCCTCCTCCTCGCCGATGGGCGTCTCTAGAGAAACGGGCTCCATCGAGATCTTCTGGATCTCCCGCACCTTCTCGGGCGGCATCTCCATCTGGGACGCGATCTCCTCCGCGGTCGGCTCGCGGCCTTGATCCTGGAGCAGCTGCCGCTGGATTCGCGCCAGCTTGTTGATGGTCTCGACCATGTGCACAGGTATCCGAATGGTGCGCGCCTGGTCTGCAATGGCTCGAGTTATCGCCTGACGTATCCACCAAGTCGCGTACGTGGAGAACTTGAAACCTTTCGTGTAGTCGAACTTCTCGACAGCCCTTATGAGCCCGAGGTTTCCTTCCTGAATCAGATCCAAGAAAGCCATGCCCCTGCCCACGTAGCGCTTGGCAATGGAAACAACCAAGCGCAGATTCGCCTCTACGAGATGCTGCTTGGCCCTGCGCCCGTCGTACTCGCGCCACTCGAGTCCGCGTCGCTCGGGGGCGTTCAGCTTGTCGGGAAGGGATTGAAGCACCGATGCAGCCTGTAGTCCGGCATCGATTCGCTTGGCGAGCTCAACCTCTTCTTGAGCGTTCAACAGCGCGACCCGTCCGATCTCCTTGAGATACATGCGCACCGGGTCGTTGGTGGGCGCCTTGAGAGCCTGGTCGACTTCCCGCTGGGCACGCACGCGATCCTCATCCACGTCGACGGTCACATCCTCGGGCTGCTCCGCGAGGATGGCTTCATCCTCGGCAACCTCAACGCCTAATTCCACGAGTCGCTGATAGACGGCGTCGGTCGCATCCGTGGTGACATCCAGCACCGACAACCTCTCGGCCAGCTCGGCGGCGGTTATGGAACCCTCGGACTGAGCCTGTTTGATGATGGCCTGGATCTCGAGATCCGCAGCTCCGGTCGGCTCCGTGGCCGCAACACCATCCCCGAGCGGACTCTTGGCCGGCTCGGGGAGGGGCGGAACAGCCTCGTTGTTTGGCTGAACTGTTTTCGGTTCCTCCATCTACGGCGTCCCTCTCATCTGTTTCAAGAGCTCTCTGCGCTGCGCTTCGCGAGTCACGAGCTCGGTGAACAGCGTATCGTGGCGGGTCGGGTCCTCGAGAGGATTGATCTTCTCCAGCACATCCCGACGGGCCTTGATTTCGCGCTCCACGCTGAAAACTCTAAGGCGTGTGAACACTTCTCGCACACGCGCCTCCGGATCATCGGAGACCGACATCCTCTCTCCGAGATACAGGTCGGTATACAAAGATTGTGCATCCGGAGACAAGCCGGCCATTCGTTCGACGGCCGATCCGACCTCGCCTTGGTCACGCGAGAAGCGGAACAGCTCACGGCGAGTCGCCGACGTGAAGTACGTATCGTCGAGATCCTTCGCCCGTAATGCCGCATCGTTCGCTCCCGTCAACAACAACAGGGCTTCTCGCTCGACCTTTACGTGCCCCGGAAGGCGACGCTCCTGAACGCTTGCTCTGCCTCCCCCTCCCTCCCCGGAGGTCCACGGCTGTTCGGCCAAGGCGCGCCGCACAACATCAGGCTCGACTCCAATCAGCCGTGCGGCGCTGAAAACATACTCGTGCCGGGCAATCGGATCGGGATGGAGGCCGAGCACCCCGACTGCCTCACCCACTGCGCGCGAGCGGGCTTCGGGGGTGTCCAGGAGTAGCCGTGCGACCGTCTGCTCGAGCTTGACCTCGAGCAGAGGCCGGGCGGCTTCTATCGCCTTGCGTATCCCTTCGACGCCATCGGTTGCCACTACCTCTGCGGGATCGCGCCCCAACGGCAGCGACGCCGCCAGAACCTCGAGCCCGATCCGGTGCATGATGTCGAAACCACGTTCCGTTGCTCCTTTGCCGGCCTCGTCCGAGTCCAGCATCAGAACGGCCCGCTGCGAGAATTTTTTGAGCAACTCGAAATGAGTCGCGCCAAGAGCCACCCCGTTGGTTGCGACTGCTTCCTTCACGCCGGCCTCGTGCAAAGCGATCACATCTGTATAGCCCTCGACCACGACTGCCGCTTCGCGTGCGATCGCCGATTTGGCTCGGTTCAAACCGTAGAGCACGCGCGATTTCGAAAAAGCAGGTGTCTCAGCAGTGTTCAGATACTTGGGCTGCGCATCGCCCAGAGCGCGCGCTCCAAAACCTATTACGTCTCCCTGTAGGTTCCACGTGGGAAAGATAATGCGGTTTCTGAACGCGTCGAAGAAGTTGAGATCGCGCTCGCTCTTGCGTATGAGATCGGCTCGCTCCAGTTCTTGATGAGTAAAGCCAAGTCCCATGAGTTGCTTGCACAACGCATCCCTTCCCGGTGCATAACCGAGCTGCCAACGCTGCGCCACCTCGCTCGAGAAGTCGCGGCCCTCGAGATAACGGCGGGCCTGGACGGCATCCGGAGAACTCATCAAACAATCGTGAAAGAAGCGAGCTGCGGCCTCGTTGGCCGCCACGATACGCGCCCTGAGACCCTGTGCTCGCTGCTCGCCCGGCCGGCTCTCCTCGTAGTGCAGCTCGAAGCCGACCTTACGTGCGAGCCACTCGGTGGCTTCCGAAAAGGGCAGGCTCTCGACCTTCTCCACGAAGCGGTAGACGTCTCCGCCCTCCTGACAGCCGAAGCAATGCCACAGACCCTTGGCTTCGTCCACCGTGAACGAAGGCGTCTTCTCGGAGTGAAACGGGCATAATCCCTTGAAGGTGTGCCCACCGGTCTTCTTCAGGTTGGAGTAGCCCGAGGCAAGCTCGACGATGCTCGCGCGCTCGCGCAGAGCATCAATGTCTTCGGCTCTTATCCTCGCCATGACCCTCCCCCGCGCCTAAGCACTCGCCGAAAAGAACGGGGGAAGTCCCGTCATCCTAGAGCCCCGAAGGCGGGGGCACGGCTCCCCGCCAGCTCTTCGAAGGCCCGCAGGGCGAAGCGGTCGGTCATCCCGGCCACGTAGTCGACCGCTCCCTCCCTCGGATCCTCTGCCCCGGGGGCCGCAAGTCCCTCGTGATGAGTCAGCAAAGTGCCCACGACGAGTCCCACGACATCTCTGGTGGCGGTCGTGATGCGCCCCAGATAGACCCGCTCGAAGAGGAATTCGCGCGTTCTTCCCATGGCTTCGAACACCGGTGCGCTCATGCCGATCTCTCCTGCGTCCTGCCAACGACCCACGAGATCGCCCACCATGGTCTCGATGCGCTGGGAATGAGTAGTGCCCAGAGCCTCGAGCGTCTCTGAGGGAAGCTCTTTCTCGTCGAGGATGCCTGCTCTCACTGCGTCGTCGATGTCGTGGTTCAAATAGGCGATGCGATCGGCATAGCGGGCGATCTGACCCTCGAGCGTCGAAGGCATAATCATCGACCAGGTGTGATGCGCGATGCCGTCACGCACTTCCCAGGTCAGGTTCAGCGCCTCGAGCACCTCGACAATGCGAACGGATTGCAGATTGTGTCGGAAACCGGGCATGAACTCGGCCACCACTTCCTCTCCGAGGTGCCCGAAGGGTGTATGCCCGAGGTCGTGTCCGAGACAGATGGCCTCGACGAGATCCTCGTTGAGCCTCAGGGCGCGGGCGACGGTCCGGGCCACCTGGGTGACCTCGAGTGTGTGGGTCAGCCGAACCCGGTAGTGGTCCCCCTCCGGCGCCAGGAAGACCTGGGTCTTGTGGGCGAGGCGCCTGAAGGCCTTGGAGTGCACGATGCGGTCTCGGTCGCGCTGCCAGCAGGTCCGAAGGGCATCCTCCGGCTCTACCAGACTGCGCCCGCGCGAGCGCGACGCCAACGCAGCGCGCTCGTCCAATGAGGCAAGTTCGGCGACCTCGGCCGCCAGTCGGTATCGGTCGTGCACCTGCGCCACGCTACAGGAAGCCTGTGACGCTCAGTGCTCCGCACCCGAATACCGACCTAATTGGCAGACGACTGAGCCTCGCCCATGATCGCCTGACCGGCCGCCAGTCGGGCTGTGGGGACCCTGCGCGGTGAGCAGGACACGTAGTCGAGCCCCAGCCTCTCGCAGAACCACACCGATTCGGGGTCGCCGCCGTGCTCGCCGCAGATACCGAGGTGGATGTCGGGCTTGGCCGCCTTGGCCTCCTCCACGGCGATCTGCATGAGACGGCCGACGCCGGGCTCGTCGATGCTGACGAACGGGTTGGTCGGCACCAGTTTGCGCTCCTCGTAAAGACCGAGGAACTTGCCGATGTCGTCGCGCGAGAAGCCAAACGCTGTTTGCGAGAGATCGTTGGTTCCAAAGGAAAAGAAATCGGCGTGCTGCGCAATCTCGCCGGCGGTCATGCACGCGCGCGGCAGCTCGATCATGGTCCCGAAGAGGATAGGCAGCTCGACTCCGGCCTTGTCTACGATCGCGTCCGCCAGTGGCTCGAGCTCCTCGCGCATCTGATGCAGCTCCTCAGCTGTTGCAACCAAGGGAATCATGATCTCTACGCGCGGGTCGAGTCCCTTCTTCTTGAGCGACACCGCGGCGTCCACAATCGCTCGCACCTGTAGCGCATATAGCCCGGGCTTGACGATTCCCAGTCGCACTCCTCGCAAGCCCAGCATCGGGTTCGCCTCGTGCAGCTCTCTCACCTTGGCGAGCAGCTCCTTGCGCTGAGCCAGCTTCTTCTTTCCCATCTTCTTGGCGCCTGATTCGGCAAGGGCCACCTCGACCTCGAGGTCGACATGGTTGGGCAGGAACTCGTGCAAGGGGGGATCGAGCAGGCGCACAGTCACCGGGAGTCCGTCCATCACCTTGAAGATGCCGGTGAAGTCCTTTCGCTGCAGCGGCAGCAGCGCCTTATAAGCGGCCTGTTCTTCGTCCGAGCCGCTATCGGCAAAGATCATCCGCCGCACCGCCTCGACCCTCTCGGAGCCCATGAACATGTGCTCGGTTCGGCACAGCCCGATGCCCTCGGCTCCTCGGATGCGAGCATCTCTGGCCTGCTCTGGAGTGTCCGCATTCGCGCGCACCCGGAGCCTGCGCTCGCGGTCTGCGATGGTGGAGAAGCGCTCGTAAGCTCGCCACAGCTTCGCCTTGCGCGCCCGCTTGTTCCCGCCCATGGCGGCCTCGAGAGGCGACGGCTCGAGCTCCAAGGCCTCTCCGTAGACGGTTCCGTCGGTGCCGTCGATCGTGATGGGATCGCCTTCTGCCAGGGTCAGCTTGCCGACCGAGAGCTTCTTCGCCTTCACGTCGATGCGCAGTGCGTCCGCGCCACAAACTGCCGAGATGCCCTCGCCGCGCGCCACGACCGCAGCGTGAGAGTTGGTGCCCCCGGCCGAGGTCAAGATGCCCTCGGACACCACCATGCCGTGATAGTCGTCGGGGTTCGTCTCGCGCCGCGCCAGAACCACCTTCTCGCCGCGCTCCGCCCATTTGACCGCGTCGGCGGCGCTGAACACGAGACTTCCCACGGCCGCGCCGGGAGACGCATTGAGCCCGGTGGCGATGGGATCCTGGCTCTTCTTGAGGTCGGCCTTGATGCTGGGCTTGGAAAGTTCCTCGAGCCGGCCGGCGGTGAGGCGGTCTCGGGCCACCGTGTCGGCGTCGGTGAGGTTCTCGTCGTCCATGTCGAAGCCGATGATCCACTCGGCGGCCCCGGTACGCTTGCCGATACGCGTCTGCAACAACCACAGCTTGCCGTCCTCGACAGTGAACTCGATGTCGCACATGTCCCGGTAGTGGCGTTCAAGCGCTCCCATGTGGCCGATGAGCTCTTTGAAAGGACCCGGCTGCACCGTGGCCATCTCTTCGAGCTTGAGCGTGTTGCGGATGCCCGCAACGACATCTTCGCCCTGCGCATTGGCGAGGTAGTCGCCGTAGGGTTCGTTGGCTCCGGTCGAAGGGTCACGTGTGAAGGCGACGCCCGTGCCGGAATTGTCCCCCTTGTTTCCGAACACCATCGCTTGAACGTTGACCGCAGTCCCCAAAGAGTCGGCTATCCGGTTCCGCCTCCTGTAGTCCTGGGCTCGCTTGTTGTCCCACGACTTGAACACCGCCTCGATCGCGAGATGGAGTTGTTCGGTCGGATCCTGGGGAAAACCTCGACGCGTCTGCTTCTTGATGATCGACTTGAACACTTTGACCAGGGCCTCCAGGTCCTTGGTATCCAAATCGACATCGTTGGCCACGCCCTTCTTGTCCTTGGCTTCCTCGATCACTTCCTCGAACAAGTCCCCGTCGATGCCCATAACCGTCTTCCCGAACATCTGCAGCAGGCGCCGATAGGAGTCCCAGGCAAAACGCTCGGATGACGTCTGGCGAATGAGTCCCTTGATGCTGTCGTCGTTGAGCCCGACGTTTAGGACCGTGTCCATCATGCCCGGCATCGAGAAGGGCGCGCCCGATCGCACAGATACCAGCAGCGGATCGCGAGCGTCGCCGATCTGGCGGCCCATCCTCTCCTCGAGCTGCTTGCGGTGCTCCGCGACCTCGTCCAGGAGCCCGCTGGGAAACTGTTGTCCGTCCTCACGGTAAGAGTTGCACGCCTCGGTCGTGAGCGTGAAGCCCGGAGGCACCGGAAGCCCGAGATTGGTCATCTCGGCCAGGTTGGCACCCTTGCCTCCGAGCAAATTCTTCTGTGAGGCGTCGCCCTCGGCAAAATCGTAGACCCACTTCGTCATATCGCCAGATCCTCTCGCGCCGGTGGTATTGCTCAATGTTCAAACCTCTTTGCAAGATGCTCCGGCAGGGCATCGACCGGTACTCGCTCTTGATCCATGCTGTCGCGCTCTCTGATGGTGACCTGATTGTCGTCGAGCGTATCGAAATCCGCAGTTACACAATAGGGCGTGCCAACTTCATCTTGGCGTCGATAGCGCTTTCCCACCGAGCCGGTGATGTCCAGATCGGTCACGAAGCGGGTACGAAGGCGATCCGCCACCCGCTCCGCCACCGGCACCAGGTCCTGGTGTTTCGACAACGGCAATACAGCGACTTTGGTCGGCGCCAAGCGGGGATCGAGCTTCAGCAGCACGCGCTTCTCGGTCTTGCCACCAGCGGTGGGCGCTTCCTCCTCACGGTAGGCGTCGATGAGAAAGGCGAATAGGGGCCTCTCGACTCCGACCGCAGGTTCGATGACGTAGGGAAAGTAGCGGGCTTTGGTATCGGGATCGAAATAGGAAAGGTCTTGACCTGATCGCTCGGAATGCGCCTTGAGGTCGAAGTCCGTGCGATTGGCGATGCCTTCGAGCTCGGACCAGCCCATGCCCGGAAAGTTGTACTCGATGTCGAATGTCCGCTTGGCGTAGTGCGACAGTTCGTCCGCCTCGTGCTCGCGCAGCCTCAGATTCTCCGGCCGGATGCCCAAGTCCAAATACCAGTTCATGCGCTGCTCGATCCAGTACTCGTGCCATTTATCGTCGGTGCCCGGCTCGACGAAGAACTCCATCTCCATCTGCTCGAACTCGCGCGTCCTGAAGACGAAGTTCCCCGGAGTGATTTCGTTGCGGAACGACTTTCCCTGTTGGGCAATACCAAATGGGATCCTCTTGCGGGAGGCCTGCTGTACGGCTGCGAAATCGACGAACATCCCCTGGGCGGTCTCGGGCCTCAGATAGACGACGTTGGCGGAGTCCTCGACCGGACCCATGTGGGTCTTGAGCATGAGGTGAAACTGGCGAGCCTCGGTCCAGGCAGGACCGTTGCCGCAATGGGGGCAGGACCGCTCGAGATCGATGTGGTCGGCACGAAACCGCTTGTTGCAGTTGGTGCATTCGACCAGGGGGTCGGTGAAGGTCTCGATGTGTCCCGATGCCTCCCACACGTTAGGCGACATGATGATCGAGCTTTCGAGTCCCACAACATCCGGCCGTGAGTGCACCATCGCGTGCCACCACTGCTGCTTGACGTTGCGCTTGAGCTCGACCCCCAGCGGCCCCCAGTCCCACGCCGATCGAAGACCTCCGTAAATCTCGCTCGAGGGGAAGACGATGCCCCTGCGCTTGCACAGGTTGACGATCGTGTCCATGGAGGGGGTTGCCATGCAGGCATGATAGTCGTCGATATCTCAGGAGATGGCGGTGATGAGGCCCTTGCGGGGCGGATGAAACCCAGCGTTGCAGAGCAGACTGAAGCCACACCTACCGGATCCCGGCGGGGCGGGTGGCCGCGCCGGACGCTGCTGGACACGGTCGCCTCCATCAGCTGGAAGTTCCTGGTCATCGCTCTTGCGCTCGCAGTGATCGTCTATGCGCTGGTCAAGCTGCGAGTGGTCGTCTTTCCGGTCATCGCCGCGCTGTTCGCGGCCACGCTGATCCACCCCGCGGCCAAGTGGCTGCACCGGCGGGGACTGCCGCGCCTGGCCTCGGTGTGGGTCGCAATCTTGGGGAGCGTGCTGCTGCTCGCCGGAGTCGCCGCCCTGTTGACGCCGCAAGTCGCCAACGAGTTCGGCACTCTGTCGGGCGACGTCAGCCGGGGTTCCCGGCAGGTCATCGAGTGGCTCAGTCGCGGACCGCTGGAGCTCAGCAGGGCCGAGTTGAACCGCTACGTCGACCGCGCCAACGAGCAGCTACAGGCGAACTCGAGCTCGATAACCTCAGGGGTCCTCGCCGGAGCCATCAAGCTGGGAGAGCTCCTCGTGGGCATCATCCTCACGTTCGTTCTGACGTTCTTCTTCGTCAAGGACGGTGCCGCCATGTTTTCATGGTTCACCGGCCAGTTCTCGGAACGGCGGCGCGAGAGCCTCAACGTGCTCGGAATGAGGCTGTGGGAGACACTCGGCGCCTACCTCAGAGGTCTAGCCTTCGTCGGGCTCGTCGACGCCGTGCTCATCGGCATCGCGCTCCTGCTCATCGGCGTACCTCTGGTAATACCTCTGGCCGTGCTGACGTTCTTCGGCGCCTTTCTACCGTTGATAGGTGCGACGGTTGCGGGCGTCGTGGCGGCACTAGTCGCCCTCGTTTCGGGCGGGGTGGTCGACGCGCTCCTCGTCGGCGTGGCCGTCCTCGTGGTGCAGCAGGTCGAGGGCCACGTGCTGCAGCCGGTCGTTCTGGGCCGGGCGATCAAGCTGCATCCGGCGGTGGTGCTTCTCTCGCTCGCCGCCGGCGGAGTCCTGGCCGGGATCGCCGGCGCTTTCCTGGCTGTGCCCGTTGCGGCGCTCGCCACCGTCGTCGGCAGCCACATCAAGGTCGAACGTCGGGACGAGCTCCCGGCCTCCAACTAGGCAGGCCCGTCGCGGAAACGGCGCGCCCCCGACCCCCCGCGGCAGTGAATCGCGCGATGGGCGCGTCCGAGACCGGATCCGGTACTCGGGCGCGCGTTATGCGCGTTTCGCTACGTACCACCGAGGCAGGCCCGACATAGGCCTCGCACTGGGCCTCGGAGCTGTATTGCTCCTCATCCTTCTCACCGGCTTCTACGTCGCAGGCGAGTTCGCACTGATCGCCGTCGACCGCAATCGCATCGAGCAGATGGCAAGGCTCAACCACCGAGGAGCCGTAACCGCTCTAGGCGCGCTCAGGACGTTGTCCTTTCAGCTCTCGGGTGCCCAGCTCGGCATCACCGTGACCTCTTTGCTCGTCGGCTTCGTGATCGAGTCCACGGTCGGTAAGGCCCTGCAGCCCCTGGTCGAGCTCGTAGTACCGGGAGCCACCTCGCTGCAGGTCTCCACGGTGCTAGCCCTCCTCCTGGTCACGGCGCTGCAGATGGTGCTGTCCGAGCTGGTCCCAAAGAACCTGGCAATAGCCCGCCCTCTGGCTCTGGCGACCTCCATTGCCGGCCCGCTGAGGCTTGCGAACGGCGCCTTCAAGCCTCTGATCACGTTCTTGAACCGCACCGCGAACTGGACGGTGCGGCGCTTCGGCATCGAACCGCAAGAGGAGCTCCTCGGGGTCCTGTCCATGGACGACCTCAAGCGGCTCATCACCTCGTCTCGCCGCGAAGGCATCCTCCCGGAGGAAGAGTTCGCCCTGTTGACAAAATCGATCAACTTCGGAAGAAAGACCGCCAGCGACGCCCTCGTCCCGCGCGTGTCCGTGATCTCAGTGAGTGCGGCGCAGAGCTTGGCGGAGCTCGCCCGCGTTTCCCTCGAGAGCGGTCATTCCCGCTTCCCGGTGCAAGGGGACCGAGGGATAGACGACATCGTCGGCACGGTGCTGGTCAAGGACGGCTTTCGATTGCCGTTCTCGGAGCGGGCCTCGGCCAAGGTCTCGGCGGTCATGCAGGAGGCCCTGTTCGTCCCGGAGTCGCGACCGCTCAAGTCACTGCTCGCCGAGATGCGCAGGCAGCGCAAGCACCTGGCCGTGGTCGTGGACGAATACGGCGGCACCGCCGGGATCATCACACTCGAGGACCTTCTCGAGGAGATCGTCGGGGAGATCGAGGATGAGTACGACCCGCAGGCGCGGCCCTCGCACTTGACCTCGCCCACTCGCGGTATACACGTCGTCGACGGAAGTCTCCATCCCGACGAGGTCTGGGAGCAGACCGGACTTCAAATTCCCGAAAGCGAGCATTACGAGACACTCGCCGGTTTCCTGCTCTCGGCCCTCGGGAGCATCCCCCGGCAGGGTGATCACGTCGCCTGCGGGAACTGGGAGCTGAAGGTTACGAGAATGGAGGGCAGGCGCATAGCCGAGGTTCTCGTGGTGGCGCCGGCGGCGGAAGGCGAAGAGGGCCCGGAGGCCGGGGACCGGGGCCGGGAGGCCCGGGAAGAATGACGCTCTGGTACCTGATGGCTGCGGTCCTTCTCCTGATCGCCAACGGGTTCTTCGTGGGGGCCGAGTTCGCACTCACGGCCGCGCGCCGCTCTCGCCTCGAGGAAATGGCTGCAAAAGGCGACGGCGCCTCCAGGACCGCTCTGCTGTGCATCAAGGAGCTGTCCTTCTCGCTTGCCGGAGCACAGCTCGGCATCACGATCGCGTCGCTTCTCCTCGGCTTCATCGCCGAACCGTCGGTGGCAGTGCTCATCGAGGATGCGCTGCATCCTCTCGGCTTGTCGGAGACTGCTTTGCACTCAGTCGCATTCGCCATTGCCCTCGTCATAGTCGTGTTCCTTCACATGGTCGTGGGAGAGATGGCGCCAAAGAACATGGTCATTGCCCACCCCGACCAGAGTGCGCGGCTCTTGGCGCCGTCCTTCCGCCTCTTCGTCAACCTCTTTCGGCCGTTCATTCGTGCGCTGAACGCCGTTGCCAACGGCATCCTTCGCCTCTTCGGAGTAGAGCCTCAGGACGAGCTCGAGGAGAGCCATTCCGCAGCCGACATCTCCGCACTTATCTCCGACTCGGCGCGCGAAGGTCTTTTGGGGCAGATCGAGCATCGGCTCTTGTCGGGAGCCATCGGTTTCGGTGACAAGGACGCCGCCGACGTGATGGTGCCGCGAACCGAGGTGAACGCGGTTCCGGCCCAGTCGACCCCCGCTGATGTCGAGCGAATGGTCCTCCAGACCGGTCACTCACGCCTGCCTGTGTTCGCTTCGGATATCGATCACATCCTTGGCTTCGTGCACGCCAAAGACCTGCTGCGAGTCGATGGGTCCGCACGCGATGACGTCCTCGAGCGGGGCCTCATCCGCGCCATGCTCGTCATCCCAGAGTCTCGTCGCCTCCACGCACTGTTGTTCGATATGCGCAGGGAGCGCCGGCACTTCGCGCTGGTTATCGACGAGCACGGCGGCACCGCGGGAATAGTGACCATCGAGGACTTGCTGGAGGAGTTGGTCGGGGAGATTCGCGACGAATACGACGCCTCGGAGCTTGGCATAGAGCAACTCTCGGACAACCGCTACGTCGTGCCGGGCTCGCTGCGTATCGACGAGGTCGCCGACTACGTCGGGCTGCAGCTCCCCGAAGGAGATTACGAGACCGTCGCCGGATTCGTCATTGATCGCCTCGGTCGCATTCCCAAGCGCCGTGATTCCGTCCGGCACAACGAATGGCGGCTGAGAGTGCGCAGCATGCAGCGGCGCCGGGTGGTCCGAGTCCTGATCGAGCCCGCTACCGAGACTGAAGAGGCGGAGCCAGAGGGGGCCGGGGTCGCGCCCGGAGGGTAGCCTCGGCTCATGAGCACCATCGATAGCAAGCTCACTCGGCGCTGCCTCGTGCGGGCGGCCCTAGGCATGGTCGCAGTAGTCGCCGGGCTCATCGCAGCCTCCAACGGACGCCTCCGGAACAATCCCCTCATCCTGCGCGACGTCGTAACGACCACCGAGCAGCTCCTGGTGGTGGGAGGAGCTCTGCTGATCGTGCTCGGTGGACTGGTCGCGGTCCGGTCGATAGCCCGTGCGTTGCGGAGCTTGGGCGAGGAGCACATCGGCGACGCCCGGGGGGCATCGCTCGCCTTCGTGTGGACGATCGCGGGCTACGGGCTCGTCCTGCTCCTGGTGCTTCAGGCGCTCAAGGTCGACCTGGGTGGTCTCTTGGTTGGGGGCGCCATCACCGGCGTCGTGCTGGGCATCGCCGCCCAGCAGCCCCTCGGCAACCTCTTTGCGGGCCTGGTCCTGCTCATCAACCGGCCCTTCGCGGTGGGCGAGCACATCGTGCTGCGCTCCGGCCCCCTGGGCGGCGAGTTCGACGGCCGCGTCACCGACATCTCCCTCTTCTACATCGGCATGGTCACCGAGACCGGCCCCGTGGCGCTGCCCAACGCACACGTGCTCATGTCGGCGATCGGGCCGGGGGCTAAGTCTCCCGAGGAAGACGATGCGGATGAAGGCGAGAGGGAAAACGAGCCGGTGCCCACCGGGGCGGGGGGTGCCCCGGACCACTCTAAGGGGGTCAGCGGCTGAAGCTCCTGCATGAAAACTCAGCTCTCGAGGCCCCCGAAGCGCCGCTCCCGGGCCGCGTAATCCTCGAGCGCCTCGAACAGAGCGTGGCGGTCGAAATCGGGCCACAGGACCTCGGTGAAGTAGAGCTCGGCGTAGGCGGATTGCCACAGCAAGAAGTTCGACAGGCGCCGCTCCCCCGAGGTTCGGATCAGCAGGTCCACGTCCGGGAGATCGGGGGCATAGAGGTTCTCCGCGATGGGCCCGGAGGCGGCCGCGTCTTCGAGCTCGGCCCGGCCCCCATAGTTGAAGCACACCACCAGCTCGAGCTTGTCGCCGTGGGCTGTGAGCCGGTCGGCTTCGTCGAACTCCTCGAGGAGGTCTGTGGGCATGCCCTCCCGTCGGCCGACCCTGCGAATGTGGACCCCCATGGCGCCGAGCTCGTCCCGGCGGCGGCGCAGCAGTACCCGGTTGAAGGTGAGCAGGAAGTCGACCTCATCGGTGGGCCGCACCCAGTTTTCGGTCGAGAACGCGTACACGGACATGTAGCGCACGCCCGCCTCGAGCCCGCCCTGGACGACGTCGAACAGCGCCCGCTCCCCCGCCTCGTGGCCGGCGGTGCGCGGGAGCCCGCGCCCGGTTGCCCAGCGGCCGTTGCCGTCCATGATGAGGGCGACGTGGCCGGGAACACGGGGGCGGGACTTGGACACGGGCGCTAGTGCTCCTGCGCGGAAGTAACGTCTGCATCCAGGGCGGCACTGCGCGGCAGATTGAATCCCGATTCCGACCTCGGCGGAGCCGTGGGCAAGGCGCGAG
>JACDAL010000018.1 GCA_013695465.1 Actinomycetota bacterium
CCCATTCCCCAGTAGCCCTCCATGAGCGTGGCGATCTTGGTGGCACTCTCGAGGTCGCCCGACACACCCGAGGAGTTGTCGCCGTCGAAGAAGAGGCGCTCTCCGGCCAGAGAGGCGAGGCTAACCATGATGTCGGCCTCGTACTCCGAGCGCCATCTCGTGAACTGATCCTCCGGCGGTATTGACGCGACCATGCCGAGATAGGTGCCGCCTTTCTCGATGGTGGCGATGTCGATCGTGAGGTGGCGGCGCGCCTGGTGGGCGATGACCGCGTGACAGGCCTCGTGGACCGCGACCGCATGCCGCTCGCGCTCAATGTACTCGACGTCCTCCGGCGGACCCAGGTCCTTCAGCTGCTTGGCCTTGACCACGTCGCGCCAGGTGATCGAGTCACGGCCATCCCGGATGGCGTTGATCAGGGATTCGTTGACGAGATCCTTGATGGTCGCTCCGGTGGCGTAAGGGGTGATGGTGGCGAGCTTGTCTATCTCCTGCTCGTTGAGCGAGTGTGTGACCTTGGCGAGATAGCCGTCGTAGGTCCGGATGCGTCCCACCTTGGAGGGATAGCCGACCTTGTAGATACGGTCGATACGGCCGGGACGCAGCAGGGCCTCGTCGAGCGCTTGGGGCATGTTGGTCGCCATCATCACGAGGATGCGGTACTTGGGAGGCGGCTTGGGGCGCATGCCGAGGATCCTGCGGACCACTCGGTTGATGAAGCCGCGCGGCTTCTTGAGCCCAGAGAGCTCGGTCAGCAGCGCCTGGAGGGTGCCCATGCCCCCACCCCCGCCGCCCATGCCGCCCATCATGATGCGATCACGTTGGGGGCCGCGCCGCTCCTCGGCGCCGGTGCCCAAGCTGGACTGCAGCAGCAGGGACGCAGTGTCATGAGAAAGATAGCCCAGCCCGTTGCAGGCGGGGGTGTGCTCCCAAACTCCGGCGGACATGTGGCCGCCCCAAGGCCCCTGTTGGGCAATTGCCCCCCGGCTCCCGAGTGCGTCGGCCTCGTCGAAGAACACGATCACACCGCCGTACCGCACGGCCAGCTTGCGCAGCTTCCGGAAGAGCGACTTGACCTTGAGGATGCCAACTCCCATGAACATTTGGATAAAGGCGCCGGGGTCGACGAACACGAACGGTCTCCCGGTTTCGCCCGCAACTGCCTCAGCGATGAGCGTCTTGCCGGTCCCGGGCGGGCCCCACAACAGGACGCCTCCGGGGACGTAGCCGCCGCGCTCCTCGATCGATTCGGGATCCTCGAGGAAGACCATGTTCTCCTTGATCTTCGAGAGCACGTTGTCCTGTCCCCAGACATCGGTGAACCGAGTCTTGACGTCGTCGGGGAAGTAGACGTCCACGCCGCCGCGCGAGAGGAACCAGAACAAACCGACGAACTGGAAGATGATGATGAAAAAGTAGAAGACGAGCTGGACTGCGAATGGCAGAGCCTGAAAGGCGAGGACCGGCAGCTGGAACAAGGCGAGCGCGGGCGACACTCCGAGAATCTGGGCGACCGCCAGATCCAGCACCACGAGGACCAGCACCCACTTGAGCGCACGGGCGATGCGAAAGCGGTTCCAGTCGTTGATCCTGTGGAGACGCCGGTCCCAACCGCCGAAGAGACGCTCGGTGAAGAAGCGATAGTAGGCAGCCCAGTGCTCCGCGACGAAGTAATGGATCTGCCGCACCAGCTCAAGTCCGGCGAGCACCAGGAGCCACCCTTGCGCCCGAGCCGTCTGGTTGAGGGCGTCGGCGAACGGCATGATGCCCTGGAACTGCACCATCGTGTACCAGACCAGAATGAACCACACGCCGAGAAGCAGGACCAGGATCTTTACCCTGTCCCACAGCGCCAGGGGCCGGCGGGTCTTGCGATCCTCCTCGCGCTCGCGACTCTGATACTCGCCCGGAGGCACCGGGCCCGAGTCATGATCGGGCCACGCCAGCCCCGGCTTGCCGTTGCCCTTAGAGCTCATCTGTCACCGCTCCTTGATAGTCCAGGAGTTCACGACCTCGTCGATCAAGTCCTGGTTGGATTCGTAACAGTCGGCCTGACAGCCGATGAGAAAGAGGTAGAGAACGCGCGTCTGTGGGTCCTTTAGTGACGTCTGGTTCACCGTGATGAATTCCGAGCCCTGTCGGACGTTGAAGACGAGGTTGACGCCGTTGACCCCGCCGTCGAGGCTGACCTCCTCCTCGCTCAAGAGCTCGAGCTGCTGCCGGCGGCCCAACTTGTCGATCTCGAATTCCTCATTGCGCAGCGAGCTCAGTGAGTAGGCCGCGCGTTCCTGCTCGGAGAGGATCCGGACCTTGGCGTAACCCGCAGGCTCGGTCGAATCGGGGTTGAAGAGGTGGGTGAGGGTCGGCTCGGAGGCGCCGTCGAAGGCCATTACCCACTGCGAGGCTCGGTTGGCGGCCTCCTGCTGGGGTGAGACTTCAGGGGGCCGGAATTGGAAGACATCGTCTTCCGAGAACAGCGTCCATTTCTCCGGCACTTTGAATACGGTGTTGGTCTCGGGACTCGAGACGTACTGGAAGCCGGAGGTCGAGCAGGCGCTCAGGAGCAGCGCCACGGCCAGCGCCGGCGCCGCCGTTCGCCAGAAGTTGGTCATGACCCATTATGGCCCGGCCCATGGATAGGGTGAAGGGGGTACGGCGGGGACGACCATGCCGGACTTTTTCGCCAGAAGCGCACGGTAGCGCGGGTGACCGCGCGAAGATCGCTCACCCAATCTAGAGAAGGAACGAATGAGAAGAAACACCTTGTTGGCGCTCGTCCTGTTGCTGGCCGCCATTGCCATAGCCGGCACTCTGGGGGTTCTGCAAATCTACGGGCTGGGCTCCGGCTGACGCTCCTTACGGACTCGTAAACTCAGGTATTGATCGGCCCCACAATCACGGTCGATCCCGACGCGGCCCGCAACTTGGCGCCCGCGTCTCCCTTGTTTATCGCCAGGGAGAGGTGCTTGTAGGAGTCCTCCACCAACACGAAGTCACCGGCGGGAACATCGGCGAAGGTAGCGCCGTGGTGGATCTGCAACCTGTGCCCCTCGAGGCGCACCTCCAACGAGGAGCTTTCCGACAGACCTATCTTCTTGAGCCGAGCGCCGTCGAAGTTGAGCTGAAGATTCCCGAAACGATCCACCTGAAGGACCTCGGCGTGAAGGTGGTCATCGTGCTCCCACGCCTTCGGAATCTCGAGCCGGACCAGGCTCGAGACCTCCGCAGGCGGCCCCAGCTCGGCCGCCGGCACTCCCGAGGCGAGGTGGGCAGAGGCGGGGGCGAAGACGTCCCGGCCCTGAAACGTGCGCGAAACCGGAGACAGTAGAAAGCGCGCCTCCTCGAGCGAGTAGGCGGCGGCAATCCCGCCACAGGCATCGGCAGCGGGGAGCAGGAGGCCGTTGTCCGGGCCCACCAGTACAGCTCCCTCTGCCGTCTCGACCGCTATAGCACGTCGTTCCGACCCGACGCTCGGGTCCACGACCGCCAAATGAACCGCATCCGGCATGTAGGGAACCGACTGTTCGAGCACGACCGCCCCGTGTCGCACATCGTGACGGGCGATGCTGTGGTGGAGATCGACGATGCGGACCTCAGGGGAAATGCTCAACATGACTCCGTGGCAGACCCCTACGAACTCGTCCTCCCACCCGTAGTCCGAGGTGAAGGTGACTATCCCTACGGCCATAGACGCTTACTTGCCTTGCTGGCGGCGCTGCCAACGAGTGCGCTTCAACATCTTGCGGTGTTTCTTCTTGCGCATCTTCTTACGGCGCTTCTTGACCAGCGACGGCATCCCTCAACTCCTCTAGGTTTCGATCGTCCAGGTTCTCGGTCGGGCGGGCTCTCTTGCGAGAGCTAGTCGGTGCGGAACAGGTTGCGGAAGTCGACCGGCCCCCTCGATTTCCCGTCGGTCGCGATCCTCACCGAGCCGAGCCGCAGGCCCCGGACCCCCTGAGTGACGGGCGACACCATCCGCAAGACGTTCTGGGAGTCATCGTACTCAAGGACGCCGATCCCTGCGCACGAACCCCGCCCGTCCTCCATCCCTACCACGATGCCATCGAGCAGGGCCAGGTCGAACTCAGGGGGCAGGGTGGGCATGAAGACGCTCGGCTTGACCTTCCAGCGAGATACGCCCCCTTGAAAATATGCCGCGAACTGCTCCTCGCGAAAGATCATGCGCTCTTCCACCGTGCGGGCCGGAAGGTCCGGCCTGACATGGTGCTCGACGACCTCGGCGGAGGTGAAGCGACGGGCTATTCCCACCAGCGGCTCGAGCTCGCCACCCCGCTCGAACGCAAGGACGTAGTCGGGATTTGTCAGCTGCAGCTTGTGGAACTTCAGCAACTGCCCGTAGAGACCGGAGACGAAGCCCGTGGTGTCGACCACGATGAGATCACAGTTGCGGGCTCGCGCCGCCAAGACGAGCTTGGAGGTAGCGGCCACCAGAGATAGAAGGTGGCCCCGCGGCGTGATCGTCCCCGCGAAGGAGAGCTCGTCGGCGACCCGCAGGCTCTCCCGGGTGAGCTCCTCCGCGCTTGGGCATCTGAGGCCCACGGTGGTCGGAGGACCAACCGACGATTGGGCCACGTCTGCGTCGACCAGGCCCACGCTGAGCCCACTCTGAAGGCCCCGGCGCAGCAGCTCGACGGCGACCGTCGTCTTCCCCGCATCGATGCCTCCGAGTAGGAGCACGATGCCGGGCCGCGCCAACACGCGCTCGTAAAATTCCTCCAGCTCGGAGCTCATTCCTTCTCCGCTCCGGCTGCCGGTTCCTTGTGCGTCACCCGAGCATTCAACCTCATGCTCCGCCCGGACCGCCGGACTCCCCTATCCGCGTTTTGAGCGCCTCTCGGTGCAGTTTTCTGCACTCTGAGGCCCCTAAAAGGTGGCCGGGGGGCAAAAGAAAGACCGCCCCAGGGGCGGCCGATGAGCTCGAGGGTCCTGCTTGCGCGTCAGCCCGCGTCCATATATCGCTGCTCGAGGTACTTGCGCACGTCTTCCTCGCGAATCCTGTAGCCGCGACCCACTCGCACGGCGGCCAGCTGGTTGGCCTTGACAAGGCGGTACACAGTCATGTTCGAGACTCGCAGGAGGCGCGCGACCTCGGCGACGGTCAAGAACTGAGTCTTGAGCGGGGAGGCGCCCATGGCAGACTCGATCGGATCCTTCATGGATCGACTATATCAGGAAGAGTTCGCCAGTATCACCCCCATCACAGGGAACTCCTCTCACATGGCCCATTTTCCCCCGGCAGATCGAAAGGTGCGTTGCGCGCGCTCGAGTACGGAATCCGACTCCTGCGCGCGTAGCGCACGTTTTGGTACTCGGTAGGGCCGGCGAGGTCGCCCTCGCCGGCTAGGCCCCCGGCTCGCCCCCCGCGAGAATGAGCTCGAACAGCTTCCACGAGGGCTCGTAATGACGCGGCTGCCGATTGTCGTCCAGGGGCACGATGACCACGTCTTTATCCTCGTCCCAGGGCACCACCAGGGCCTGGTCGTTGATATCCATGAACGCCACTGCCGGGATCCCCCGCTCGAGGGCGGCCCCCGCGAAGCCGTGGTCTGCCAGCACGATCTCGGGCCACGGCCTTGCCTCGAGCAACGCCTCCATGGCCTCCGAGGAATGGGTGTGGAGAAGCGAGGCCCCGTCGCACAGACACGCCACGGAGCCGACGTAGCGGATCCGCGCCCTTCCGCCGCGAGCAAACAGTTCCTGTTCCCGGGGCGAAACCACCTTCCCGCCCGCCGCTCGGAACGCGTCCACGACGCGCATGTGATGTTCGAGCAGACCGGTGGGGTGCCCGGTCGCAGCCAGCAGGCTCTGACCCCCGTCGACGGCCCGGCGCAGCCGCCGTGCGGCCGCAACGATCGCCGCGATCGTGAGCGACGGGTCTATGTAGTCCTGCTCCAAGGGGTCGTCCGGGTCCTTGGAGCACCCCGTGAGCCGAGCCATCAGCTCGAGGATCTGGGGGGCCGAGTAGCGCTCGAAGCCCGAGAGGCCGAAGCGGGACTCGACGTCGTCTCTCAGCATCGAGTGGATCTTTGTGATGTTGCTGCGGCGGCGATGGCTCACATGCGGCCCGGTTATGCCTCCCGCAACCAGCGCATCGGCCGCCTCGCCCAGTCCGATGTGGTCCATGCCGGCCATCTTAGAGTCGCGTCCAGTTCCACCGGTCGGAAGGGGAGGCGTGGTCACCGGAACACCCGATCCGTTCAAACCGATTCCCGCCGAGCGGTCGTCAAATGTCGCTATACAGCTCTCATGACCACTCGACACGGTTAGTGGGTGCAGGGACCGGTCGAGACCGCCTCGGTCCGGGTCTCGCTGCGAGCGAGCTCGTCTCGAATCTCCGCCGCGGTGAGGGCGTAGCCGGCTCTTGCGTCGGACGTCGAAGCCGCGAACAGCATGCCGGCGACCCGGCCCGAAGGCCTCACGAAGGGCCCTCCAGAGTCGCCCTCCTCGACCCGGGCCCTCAGCTGGTAGATCTCACGGGTCACCTCTTCCCGTCCATAGATGTCGAGCCCGCGGGCCTGGAAACGCTCCTGGACGGCAGCTGGGCCCACCGAAAGACGTCCCTCCGCCCGTCCCGGATAGCCCAACACCGCCCCCACCGCCCCCTTGTCGAGCGCTCCGGAGAGGCTGAGCGGAGGCGCTGCGAGGTCCTCGACGCGGAGCACCGCCACATCGGTCGCGGGGTCAAACAACACCACCGTGGCGGGAAATCTGCTCGCCTTCTCCTGCACAGTGACGTTCGAGCCGCCGGCAACCACGTGGGCGTTGGTCACCACGGTCGAGCTCGACGCCACCCAGCCGCTGCCCAGCTGGTTGCCGCCGCAGGCGGGAGCAAGCACTCGGACCGTCGAGTCGTTGGCGGCGCGAATGGCTCTACGGGCTAGGGGACCGGCGGGTAACTTTACGGGAGGCCCGGTAGGCCGCGGCAAGCCCGAGAAGACCGGTGGGAAGTCGGTGGTCTGCAGATAACGGCCCACAAAGGCAACCACGTTTGGGGGCTGCTGGACGTCGGTGAGAGCGCGCAGCACTCTCGAAGAACGCAGGGCGCGCGCGAGCGGCCTGACCGGCCCCTGAGCCAGCAGCGAGCCGATCAGCCAATAGGTCGCGAGGACCAGGGCGGCCCCGAAGAGCGCGCCCAGGGCCCTATCGAGGCCCCCCAGACGTAGCCTCCGAGCGGCGAGCCCAAAGCGGCGGCCGATCGTCTGGCCGATTGCCTGGCCCACGGCGATTGCGATCACCACCCCTAGCACCGTCAACAGAGCCGTCTTGAGGCCTGCCTCCTGCGTGAACAGGGACACGATTCGAGGAGCGAACGCCATCCCCGCCACCAGACCCAAGAAGCCGCCGCCGAGCTCGAACACCTGTGCCAGGAGGCCGCGGCGGCTGCCGCGGAAGGCGGCCACCAGGCCGACCGCCACGATGACGACGTCGGCAATGCCTACCCTCAAGTCTTTTCAGCCCTGCCCCGTGATCAACGCCCTGATCGTGAGCCCGCAGATCAGCGCCGAGGCAATCCCGAACCAAACCCAGGGGATGTCCTCGAAGCGCCCCCCCAAGCGGTGGGCGGCAACCAGCAGCGCTGCAGGGAAGAACGCACCGTAGGCATAGTGAAGCCACGGCGGACGTCCTCCGAGTACAAACAGAATCACGCCCACGACCAGCTGAACAGCGAGCAAGACCTGGAGAACACCGAGCAAGTTCCAGTAAGCCGGGACGGGCGGTCGGTTCCTCAAAAAACAGTACAGCGACCACAGCATGACGACACCGAAGCCCACCGGGATCGCCCACGCGATGACGCCATGGATCGAGCTCATGAGCCGGTCCCCGTCACGCGGTGGAGAGGCTCGCCGCGGCCTCGAGGCTGGGCGTGCAGGCCGACAGCACCTGCTCGACCGAGCGCTCGAGCTCAGACCGGTGGGAACGGGAGACGTCTTCGGAAGGCAGGTCCTCGAGCCACCCGGCGGGGACGGCCTCCGCAGCCCCGCACATCTCGGCGAAGTGAATCGCCCACACCCTCGGCACCACCGTGTCGAACTGGTAGCCGCCGCCTCCGGTCGCGAGCCAGCGGCCGCGGCAGAAGCGGTGGGCGACGTCGTGCAGGAGCCGCGCCATGGGCGGATAGGCGGACATCGTGAGCCCCAGATTCGCCAGAGGATCGCCGTAGTGAGTATCGGCGCCGAGCTGAGTTACCAGCACGTCGGGGCGAAACGCCTGCGCCGCCGGGACCACGAGTGCCTCGAGCGCCCACAGATAGTCCTCGCCGGAGGTGTAGGGGGCTAGAGGAATATTCAGCGACGTACCGGATCCGGCCCCCTCCCCGATCTCGTCCTCGAAACCGGTCCCGGGGTAGAGATAGCGGCCCGACTGGTGCAGGGACACCGTCGCGACTCGCGGCTCGTCGTAGAAGATCCACTGCACTCCATCGCCGTGATGCACGTCGACATCGACATACATCACCCGCCTCCTGGGATCGTCCTGCAAGAGGGCGGCGATCGCCACCGCGGGATCGTTGTAGATGCAGAACCCCGACGCTTCCCGAGCGCGGGCATGGTGCAGTCCCCCGGCCGGGTTGAAGGCGTGCTCCACAGCTCCGGAGACGATCTGCTCGGCGGCCACCACCGAAGCGCCGGATACCGCAGCGGAAGCGCGGTGCATGCCCTCGAAAAGAGGGTCGTCCGGGGTTCCGAGTCCGAAGGCCAGACCTTCCGAGCGGCTCCTCAGCCCGGCGTCCAGTTCTTTCACGCAGGCGACGAACTCGGGGTCGTGGACCGAGATTATCTCTTCGTCTGTGGCTACGCGGGCCGCCACCTCCCGCACGTTGTCCCGCTCTGTGAGACGGAGCTCGCGGATGCGGTCGTAGGTGAGCAGCACACGCTCGGGGCGCAGAGGGTGTGAGGAGCCGAAGTCGTAGGCCCGGGCGATGTCTTCGACGGTTATGAGTGCGACGGAGCTGCTCACGCCTCCGGCTCCCCTCGTGCCAGCTCCCGGCTTCGCTCCATGCCCGCCTGGATGGCGTTGAGAAACGCCGCCCGCACCCCGGACTGCTCCAGTACATGAATCGCCCGAATCGTCGTGCCTCCCGGAGAGGTCACCATCTCCCGGAGCTCGACCGGGTGCATTTTCTCGTCGCGCAACAGCTTGGCCGAGCCGAGCATCGTCTGAACCACCAGCGTTGTCGAGATCTCGCGCGACAAACCCAACAGGATGCCGGCCTCGATCATGGCCTCGGCCAGCAGGGCGAAGTAGGCAGGGCCCGAGCCCGAGATGGCGGTGACCGCGTCGAGGTAATTCTCCGGCACCACGATCACCCTCCCGACGTGGCTCAAGATCTCGGAGGCGAGCTTGAGATGAGCCTCATCGGCGTAGCGACCGGCCGCGATCCCGGCCATGCCCTCGTGCACCACCGAAGGGGTGTTGGGCATGGCGCGGACAACGGGCACAGGCTCGGACAGCCGCGCCTCGATAAAGCTTGTGGGGATTGCGGCCACGACCGACAACAGTGTCTGCTGGGGATGAAGATCGGCCGAGACGGTCGCCAGCAAAGCATCGATGTCCTGAGGCTTGACGGCCGCCACCACCACCTCGGCTCCCGAGATGGCGGCGCTGTTGTCGAGGGTGACGTCCACCCCGTAGGTGGCGCGGAGGTGCTCCAAACGCTCCTGGGCGCGGGCCGTCACGGTGATCTCGGAGGCCGATCGCCACCCGGACGCGAGCAGTCCGGCGAGCAGAGCCTCACCCATCTTGCCGCCACCGAGAACTGCCAACCGAGACATGAGCGAGCCTATGATTGCACCCCCAATCGATCCGCGAGGATCACCTAGCTAGAGAAGGAGTACCGCTTGCTCTCTCGCAGTCTGCTGTGGGTGTCTCAAAAGCCACGCGTCCAGGAGTTGGTCACCGAGACCCCATTGACTCGCCGCGTGGTCGACCGTTTCGTCGCGGGGGACAAGCTCGAGGATGCGATCGCCGCCATCAAGGACCTGAACTCGAAGGGCATCGGAGGGATTCTCGACTTCCTCGGCGAAGGCGTAGCCGACGCGGAGGGGGCGAGCGCTGCGGCAGCGGACTACCTGTCGGCAATAAGGCGTATCGACGAGACCAAGGTCGACACCACGGTTTCGATCAAGCTCACTCAGCTTGGCCTCGCCTTCGACAAGGGGTCGTGCATTGACCATTTGAGAGTTCTGACCGCCGAGGCGCAAGCCATCGGAGCCGTAGTAGAGATCGACATGGAGCAGTCCGATTACGTTTCGGACACCCTCGACGTCTATCGCGTGCTACACGCCGATTTCCCCGAGCTGCGCCTGGCGATGCAGGCGTATCTCAGGCGCACCCCGGTCGATCTTCAGATGATGGCGGCGATGCGGCCGAAGGTCAGGCTTGTCAAAGGAGCCTACGCCGAACCGGAAGCCGTTGCCTTTCAGAAAGGCGTGGAAATAGACGCTCAATACATCTGGTTGACAGACTGGCTCTTCCAGCAGGGCCGTGATCCGGCACTTGCCACGCACGACTTCAAGCTGATTCAGCACGCCAAGTCCGCGGCCGCCCATGCCGGGCTCGCCAAGAACTCCTATGAGATTCAGATGCTCTTCGGAATCCGCCGTGAGATGCAGGAGAAACTTGCCGCCGGCGGACACCGCGTGCGAACTTACGTTCCCTACGGATCGGCGTGGTATCCGTATCTCATGAGGCGCTTGGCCGAGCGCCCCGCCAACCTCGGCTTCTTCCTGCGCGCCATCGTGCGCGACTGACACCCTCTACGCGCGCAGAGGCCCCAGAAACCTTCGGATGACACGTCCCATGTACTTCCCCACACATGAGATGTGGCGCCTCCAGCCTCTGGGGCCTCCATCTCGCCAACCCTCCGTCGCAACGGGAAAAATTGCAGCGGCTGATAGCAAGATGCAACGAAAGATACCCATGTGAGGTCCGTTCGGTCAACAGTGCGAATCAGCAGATGAGAACACATATTTCCAGGTCAGGGCCGCTTCAGCTTTCTTCGCGAGCGCACTGTTTTTATTCGCGCGGACTACGAAACACCCGGACATTGTTCAAGGGCACGGCTTGCGCTCCAAGCTGATACTTGTAGCGCTCAGGCCCGCGCAGGAAATCGAAGCGCTCGAGCTTCTGTTGAATGGAGCGCTCGAGCAAGTGGGCAACAAGAACGAGCCCCGGCGACACCGCAGCCGCGGACGGCTCGAAGGCGGAGTTGTAGAGGTAAAAGCGGGAATTGTGCTCGAAGGAGAAAGTGGCCGCCAAGGCTTTTCCCGAAGCCTCCAAGAGATCGAGTTTCAACCAACCCAACGGCATGAAGGTGCGCGCGATGCGTGTGAAGAAGGTAGCGATCTCTGGGTTCATGAAATGTCCCTTGTGCCCATGAGCGCCGCGGTGCATGGCGAAGAACGTGGCGAGATCGGCCTCCAGAGTATCGGGTGCGGAGGTCCTCACCCGAGCATCGGTGTGCTCGTTCCACAGTCGTCGTATCTTTCGCCTAAGCTCATGCCGCTGCTTCTTTGCCAGTGTCGCAAGATAGGTTTCCCAGTCCGAGGGCAGGATCAGGACGGCCGCGGTCTCTTCCTGCTCCAGCTCAAAAGCTAGGCCGGCGCGATCTACGTGATCGACGAGGTGCTCCGCGAACCCCAGGGGAACCGGCATGTTGTGGGCGTCGAATTCGTCCCACAACACATCCGTGTCGCGCAACCACAGCACCAGTGTTGCAGCTACGTCGTTGCGGTCTTCCAGCGAGCAAATCGGGCCGAGGTAGTCGGTCAGATCTATCCCACCCAAGAACCTAAGGATGCGCCGGTCTTCCTCCGTCTTCCGATAGAGAGGTACGATGGCCACGACCTCGCTGCCGCGACGGACGCGCAGGATGAATAGATCCTTGCCCTCCTTGAACTCTTCCCACCACCCCCCGCCCCACTCCTGAGTAACGAAGATGTGACGGTTGGGATCGCGTTCCAGCAGCTCCCGCCATTCGGCCGCCTCGAAGCAGCTCTCAGTGCAATCGGCGGAGACGCCGAGCGCCGTCAGCGACAAAGACCCAAGGGTCAGCCCAGCGCGACGCTGGGATCAGCTTCGCCGGAGGTGTAGCGGCGGACGATCTCCGCCTGCAGGCGGTCAAGAACGTCGTGTACTTTCTTGCGGCGCTCCGACACCCTTCGCTCATGCTCGGCGAGCGATCCCACGCGGCTGCGAATCTCCTCGGGCTGCAGCTGCGACAGTCGCGACAGTGTCTGCTCGCCGAGGATCTCCTCGACCCGCCGGCGAGGGACGTCGGCATTACGGGGAATGGAGAAATCGGGTGCCCGAGAGGGCAGCGGACCTCTCGGAGTCTTGTCCCGCCTTCCCGCCCCCAGTATCTCGGGCAGACGCGCCATGAGGTCGTCGCCCGAGGCTTGTGAACGGCGGTCGAGCTCAGCCGAGAGGATATCCATGCGGGCGTGGCACAGCCTGCGCTCGAAGGAGAGCTCGTTCTCGGCCTCGCGACACTCCGCTCGCATCTCCCGCAAAACGCGGATATCGACCGCCGCGAATTCGCCCAGATAGGAGGGCTCCATGATCTTCTCGATGAGGCGGCGGCGTGGTTCTACCATGGTTCCAGGGTACCGCGCCGGGGTGGGCGCAAGGCGAATCAGCAGATAGATGCCACCAGCGGATAGGGGTTAACCGCCGCCCCTCCGCCGGGGTGGTACTCGAAGTGCACGTGTGGGGTGCCTGCGGCGTTGCCCGTGTCGCCCACTGTGGCGATCTGCTGGCCCGCCGCCACCGAGCCCGAGGACACGAGGTTCTGCTCGTTGTGCATGTACCAGTAGGCGTTGCCGTCCGAACCCGACAGGATGATCCAGTTACCCGACGAGGAGCCGTAGGAGGACAGCGTCACCACTCCGGATGTGATCGCCATCACGGGAGTGCCGTAACCGGCCATCATGTCCACGCCCTGATGCGTGTGACCGGCGCGCGGATCTCCCCAGCTGTCGATGAACGACACCGCACCGCCCACGGGGCATGCCATCCCGCCGGACGGAGCAGCGGGGGCGGCGGCAACGGGGGCGGCGGCAACGGGGGCGGCGGGCGGCGGGGCGGAGGTGGTGCTCGCGGAGGATTCTGCCTCGGCTTGAGCAGCGCGTCGGGCCGCCGCCTCGAGCCTTCGTTTGAGAGCATCGTATTCGGAGGAGAGCTCGGAAAAGGTGTCCTGAAGCTCACCCGATTCCTCCTCCAGGCTCTCTGCCGTGCGGCGCAACCGAGCCCTGTCGGTTTCCAGCGCCCGGTTGAGCGCGGCCAGCTCTTGATCGGAACGGACCACCGCAGTGAAGACCTCGTCCTCCTGTTCCGCCACTAGCGACAGCATCATGGCGCCGTCGGCAAGCTCCGAGATGCTGCTCGAGCCCAAAAACACCTCGAGCATGTCGGTCTGTCCGGACTGGTACAGGGTCACGGCTCGCGCGGCCGCCTTGCGCTCGAGCACATCGTGGCGGGCTTGAAGCTGCGTCCGGCGCGCTCGGCTGCGTCGCAGGCGAATATCGATTCGCCCGGCCTCGTCACGCAGGGACTCGACGCGTTCGGTGGCTCGGTCGAGCCGGTCTTGCACCTCGTCCATCCGCTCCTGCAGGGACTTGAGGGACTCCCCGTGGGCGCCGCCACTCGTCGCCAGGGCGAGCGCGAGCGACAGCAATATAAGCAATTTCCCGAGGCGACCCACCGGGGGAAGCTAGCACAACCCGTGCAGCGGGCCCCTGCGCCACGGTTCTCCCACGCTGACCGCGCTATGCGAGGCTCTCGGCTGCCAGCCCGCTGATCTGCTTGCCTACGAGGCATAACCTGAGGTCCGGCGGCGCCTAAACTTTGGACTATGAGGGGGGTCGAGGACTACCTCGAGGAGATCAAGAGGCTCGAGGAGGACGGCGAGCGCATCACCGCCACCGTGCTCGCTCGCATCCTTGACGTCTCGCTGCCCTCGGCCTCCGAGATGCTCAAGCGCCTGTCGGGGGAGGGATACCTGATCAGAGAGCAAGGCGGGTCCATCCTGCTGACCCCGGAGGGGCGGAGGCTGGCGCACACCATGCTCAGACGTCACCGCCTGGTCGAATGCCTGCTCACTGATGTCCTCAAGATGGGCTGGTTCGAGGTCCACGCCGAGGCCCACAAGATCGAGCACGCGATCTCGGCCCGGGTCGAGGAAGCACTCGCCAAGGCGCTCGACTATCCCGACTTCTGCCCCCACGGCCACCCCATCTGCCCCGTCGACCTCCGAACTACCCGACGGCTCAGCGAGCTCGAGCCCGGGGAAAGGGGCTTCGTGGCCCAGATCTCCGAGATCAAAGAGGAGGTCCTCCCCTACCTCGACAAGATCGGCCTGCGCCCCGGGATCGAGGTCTCGGTTAAGGACCTGGCCCCGCTGCATGGGCCCATGACGGTCGTAACACCGGACGGCGTCACCTCGGTGGGGTTCGAGCTGGCGGCACTGGTGCGAGTCACCGAAGTCGAGTAGTGAGGTGGATGCCCCATGATGGAGGGCATGAGAGCGACCGTTCGGATCACTGCGCTGGTGGTGCTCTCCATGCTCGCACTCGCCTGTGCCGCCCCCCCGGCCGACCAGGCCGCCGGCTCAGGCGGCCCCACAAACGTGGCCGCCGAGCAGCAGGACGCCGAGGGCGGGGAGGTCCGCAATTTCTCCGTGACCAGCTTCGCGGGCAGGGACTTCACCCTCTCGGCCAAGCGCGGCTCCCCGGTGGTGCTCAACTTCTTCGAGTCCTGGTGAACGGTTTGCCGGGCGGAGCAACCGCACCTCAACCAGTTGGCTGAGAGATACAAGGGCAAAGTCGCCTTCATCGGCGTCTCGAATAACGACTCGGTGTCAGACGGCGAGGCCTACGCCAGTGAGCTCGAGGTTCCCTACCCGCTGGCGCACGCGCCCGGGGTGTGGGAGCTCTACGAGGTCCCCTACCAGCCGGTCACGATCGTGTTCGCCTCAGATGGGGCCGTGGCTAGCCGCATAGAGGGGCCGATCACCCTCGACGGGCTCAACGAGATCATCCGCCAGCAGCTCTGACTCGTGTCCCCCGCAGTAGCAGGGCGTCGCCCTGACCGCCGCCGCCGCACAGAGTTACGGCCGCGTACTCGACGCCGCGCCGGCGCATCTCGTGCACGAGCGTCACCGTCAAGCGTGCGCCGGTGGAGCCGATCGCGTGGCCGAGAGCGACCGAGCCACCGTTGACGTTGACGAGCTCCTGATCCACGCCCAGCATCCGGCTCGAGTGAAGCGCGACCGAGGCGAAGGCCTCGTTGACCTCTACCAGACCGAGGTCGTGGACGTCCTTGCCGGATTTCTTGAGCGCCGTCTGCAGTGCGAGCGCCGGGACGGTGTGGAGATAGCCGAATCGCTCCGCCGACATCCCGTAGGAGACGATCTCGGCCAGCGGTTCGAGGCCCAGCTCCTCGCACCGGGCCGCGCTCATGACGATAGTGGCGGCGGCCCCGTCCGAAAGCTGCGAAGCGTTGCCGACGGTGATGGTCCCCTGCGGTGAAAACGCCGGGCGCAGCCCCTGCAGGGAGTCGAAGGTGGTCTGCGGACGGATGCCTTCGTCGCGCTCGACGAGCGAGGTATCCCCGCGCCGGCCCTCGATCTCTACGCCGACGACCTCCTGGAAGAACCGTCCCGACTCCCACGCGGCCCCCGCGCGCTGATGGGAGCGGGCAGCCCACGAGTCCTGGTCCGCACGAGAGAGACCCAGCTCCTCGTTCACCTCGTCCGAGGACTCGCCCATGGTCTGCTCGGTGAACGTCGACCACAGCCCGTCGTGGACCATGGCATCGACCATCTCGCCGTCGCCCATACGGGCCCCCCAGCGGGCACTGGGTATCAGGAAGGGAGCGTTCGACATCGACTCCATTCCCCCTGCCACCGCCACCTCGATCTCACCGGCCCGGATCAGCTGGTCGGCGAGCGCGATGGCGCTGAGACCGGACAGGCACACTTTGTTGAGAGTTATTGCGGGAACCTCGCGTGGGATGCCCGCCGCTATGGCCGCCTGACGAGCGGTTATCTGGCCCGCCCCGGCCTGGAGGACGTGGCCCATGATCACGTAATCGATGCTGGTGGATTCGACGCCGGCACGCACCACGGCCTCTGAGACCGCGACTGCTCCCAGCTCTACCGCCGAGCAAGTCCGCAGGGTCGAGCCGAACTTGCCGACTGGAGTCCTTACCGCGGAGACGATTACAGAGGGCATCGAGCCGAGTCTAGGGTCGAGTTGAGGTGACTGGTGCCTGTGACACCTCAGTCCACCACACGGCGGGTGGACGATGGTGCTCGAACCGATGCAGGGCCCCTAGATGTCCGTCGATGTCCCTAGACTCGTCCAACAGAGCCTGAGCCTCCTCGTCCCTCCCTTGAACGCTGAGCCAGTTGCCGAGGTCGTGCAGGACCGCGCCGAGCCACGGGATCGCGCCGATCTCTCGAAACAGCGCTGCCGCGTTCGTGAGACCCATCTCCACGGCCTCGGCTCGTCCTGCGATGGCGTCGAGCCGAGCCCTCGTCAGCAAGGCGATCGACCTCAGCATGGGAGTGATCTCGGCTCGGCGGAGATCGTGCACGATCGCCAGAAGCGCCTCGACCTCGCTAAGGTCCTCCAGGGCAAGCGCCGACTCCATCGCTTGCTCGAGGCCCATCCTGAACATGTGACCGTCGGGCCCGACACGGCGGCCAAGGTCGACGGCCTCCCTCGCCGCCTTGTGCGCGCTAACAAAGTTCCCCTCCGCCCTCTCGACCGTGGCACGAGCAACTTCGTAAGCCGCTCGCTCTTGTACGTCGGCCGAGTCCTCGAACCGCTCGAAGATGCGAAGCATCTGTCGCGCCTCATCGGAAACGCCGCGGGCCACGAGAATTGCCGGAACAACCATCAAGAGACCAAGGCTGTCCGCCCTGTCCATTTCCTCCTCGGGTACCTGAGCGGCACTCTCCAGAGCCTCTTTCCAGCGACCCAATACGAAGAGCGGATAGGTCAGCTCCGAGAGCAGAAGGTGCTCCCATAGCCGGTCCCCGACGCGACGGGCGAGGGCGAGCCCCTCTTCGTGAACCCGCACCGATTCCTCGTAACGGTCGCGTCGAAAAAGGAGCTCGGCGAGATTGTTGTAGGCGCGCAGAGCTGCGCTCGAATGATCGTTCTTGAGAGCCACATCGAGGGCATGTCTGACCAGTCCCACCGACTCCTCCGGGCGGCCTTGATAGAGCAGGACCAACGACTTCGTGTTGAGAGCCTGGGAGACAACCTCGGTGAAACCCATGGGCTCGGCGATTGACAGAGCCGTCTCGATACGTTGAAGCGCGAGTTCGGCGTCGTGGCCCCTGAAAAAATGCAGGCGGCCGAGCTGCGCAGCCACAGTAGCGAGATCGGCGTCCGGCTTGTGGCGCAGCAGAACAGGTAATGCTTCCTCCATCCGCTCTACGGCTTCATCCAGCCTGCCCTCGAGCCAGTCGACCTCACCCAAGCGGGCGGTCACCCGAGCAAAGGAATGGCCGTTCCCCTCGGAGGCGAATAGGCTCATCGCCGACTCGAAGTCGGCTCTCGCCCGTTCGAGCCCGCCCCCCTGCAATGCCATCTGCCCCGCCCGCTCCAACAGGTCGGCCTTCATGTTCGACTGGGCGGTCAGCTCGATGGCTTGTGTGAAGTAGCGCCGAGCCTCTGCCGGCGCTGCCAAGGAGGCTGCTCGCTCGCCTGCACGAATCAGCAGACCTCGTGTCTTGTCCCGGATGTCGGAAGCGTCCGAGGCGGCAGGGGCCTCCCGGTAGGCAGCCAAGTAGTGGGCGGCAACGACCTCCACGGTCTCACTTTCATCACTTCCGGAGGTGGATTCAATGATCGCGGCCGCGGCCAGCTGCTTGGCCTTGCGGTCTTTCCTGGAGAGTGTCTCGTAGGCGACTTTTCTCACCAGGTCCTGGAGGAAACCGTAGTGGAAGCTCTCGGGAAGAGCCGAGGAGGCCTGATGGGAAAGCAGCTCCTTGCGCACGAGTGTGCTGAGGATCGATTCGAGCTTCTTTTCCGACAGGCCCGACAGAGTGGAGAGTGCCGGGACCGCAAACGTCCTCCCCAGAACTGAGGCGTTTTGGCACACCCTCCTCTCTTCAGCCGTTAGTCCGTCGAGACGGGCGGCAACCAGGGCAAGCAGCGTCTCCGGTACCTCGAGGGTCTCGATCGGGCCCGAGGGCCGGTAGACGTTGCCCTCCCGGACGAGCAGCTCCCGGTCCAGCAGCATTCTGATGGTCTCGACCGCATAGAGGGGCACGCCCTCCGCTCGGGTCAGTATCTGCGTGCAGAGATCGTCGGGTAGTCCGGGCGCCAGCCCGGTCAGGAGCTGGCGAATCGTTTCAGCAGGGAGTGGTTCCAGATAGAGCGAGGTGAAGTTTCTTCCTCCGGCACCCCAGCCGGGCCGTCGCTCCGTGAACTCGGGGCGGGCCAAGGTGATGACGAACAGGGGATGGTTGCGAGACCACTCCAGCAGGTGCTCGATGAAGTCGAGCACCGCCGTATCTGCCCAATGCACATCCTCGAACACGAGGACGGTGGGGCTTGCCTCGGCCAGGCGCTCAAAGAACAGCCGCCACGAGCTGAAGAGATCCTCGCGGCTGTGAGAAGCACCCTCCTCGAGTCCGAGGAGATGCGCCAGACGGGGCTCTACACGGCGCCGCTCGTCGGGATCGGCGAGGTGCTCCTGGAGCATCGTCTTGAGCTTGGCGCGCGCCGACTCAGCTTCCTCCTCCTCGACGATGCCGCAGCGGGACTTGACCATCTCCACCAACGCCCAGTAAGCAACTCCCTCGCCGTATGCCAGGCAGCGCCCCCGATGCCAATAGACGTTGCCCGCGAGCCCGTCGATGTACTTGAAGAACTCCCACGACATCCGAGACTTGCCGGTGCCCGCCACACCAAGCACCGATACCAGGTGGGCCCGGCGTTCCTCCGAAGAGGCGTGAAACAGCTCCTTCAGAAGCTTGAGCTCACGCCCTCGTCCGATGAACGGTGCTTCGAGCCCGGCCGACTTGAGCGCTCCCCGGCGCCCGGCGACCACCCGAGTCGCTCGCCACAGCGGGACGGGTTCGACCTTGCCCTTCAGTTGGTGCATTCCGGCGTCCTCGTAGGAGATGGCCGCCTCGGTCGCCCGGCGCGTGGACTTGCCTACATAGACGTGCCCCGGCAAGGCGACCGACTGCACTCGGGAAGCACTGTTGACCAGGTCGCCTGCAACCATGCCCTGTCCTTGAGCTCCCAGGGTGACGGCGGCCTCCCCGGTGAGTACACCTGCGCGCGCCCGGAGGTCGGGGACGCCCAGGTCCGCGCCCAGCCGGTCGACCGACGCGACCAGGTCGAGGGCGGTTCGCACCGCTCGTTCGGCATCGTCCTCCTGGGCCACGGGTGCTCCCCACACCGCCATGACCGCGTCGCCGATGAACTTCTCGACGCTGCCGCCGTAGAGCGTGACGAGCCGGCGAGAGTCTTCGAAGTACTTACTCAGCAGATCTCGAACGTCTTCCGCATCCCGTTCTTCGGACAGCGATGTGAAGCCGACCAGGTCGGCAAAAAGGACGGAAACGAGCCGGCGCTCCGCCACGGGCATCGGTGTTCGATCCGGAGGGGGCGAGGTTGAGGCGGCGAGAGGAGCATCCGCGGTCAAGGGAGTTCCACAGCGGCCGCAGAACCTATCGTCGGGATCGTTCGGCTCCCCGCATGACGCGCACACCACCGACAGAGGTGCTCCGCAATGAGAGCAGAACCTTCGGCCAGGGCGGTTCTCAGTGCGGCAGCTCAGGCAGACCATCGGTGCCCATCCTAGGGTCGAGTGGTCATCAGATGCTCTATAGCGACAATCTATCGACCACTCGGCGTAGAAAGGGCTCGCTCAATCGCCTCTCGGTCGTGCGCCCACGCCAGCTCGATGTCGTCGAGCTCTGTGAGCGTGACCCAGCGAACCTCCGCGACGTCGTCGGCGGGTGTGGGCTCGCCCGAGACCAGTCGCGCCCCGAAGCACAGCGACAGGTTCCAGGTGTCGTCGTCACCGTAGGTGTGGGTGGCGAAGAGAACCAGGTCTGACGTCTCTACATCGATCTCGAGCCCCAGCTCCTCCGACACTTCGCGCTTGAGGCCATCCACAGGATGCTCACCCACCCGCAGGAAGCCGCCCGGGAGGTCGTACTTGCCGGCCTCCGGCTCGAACGCCCGCCTACAGACGAGCGCCCGCCCGTCCCTCACTATCACCGCCCCGGTCGCGGGCGACGGGTTGTAGTACCAGTGGCGCCGGCAGTTGGGGCACACGATGGTCCCCTCCTCGCCGCGGCCCGGGAGCCCGCTCGAGCAGGAGGGGCAGAACCGGAACGGCTTGGTCACCGCTGCCGCGACGGCTGCGCCCTGAGACCGAGCTCGGCCTCTTCGTAGCGGGCGAGCGCGAAGAGGAGGTCCGAGGCCCGGTTCAAGAATCTCAGTACCACTTGATCTCCCAGCAGCCCGGCGCGCTCGAGCCGAACCGCCTGGCGCTCGCCCCGGCGCAGCACAGCCCGGGCGACATCGAGCGCGGCCGACGGAGCGGTCTCGCCGGGGAGCAGGAACTCCTGGGGAAGGGGGTGGATTTTCAGAAGGTCATCGATGTCGGCCTCGGCCTGGGTCACCATCGCGTCGGTCACCCGGGAGATACCGTCCTTGAGCTTGGCCTGGTTCTCCGGAGCGGTGGCGAGCTGGGCTCCGGCGACGAACATCTCGCGCTGTAGCCGCACGACCAGCTCCCGCCCCCGCTCCGATAGCCCTGCGGCGCGGGCGACGCCGAGGGCGGAGACGGCCTCGTCCAGAGTCCCGTAGACCTCGGTGCGGAGGTCATCTTTGGGAACTCGGCCCCCATAGAGCAGGCCGGTAGTGCCGTCGTCGCCCTTCCTCGTGTAGATCTTCACGTCGGCCGACCCTATCCGCTTGGGCCTCGGTGTCTATATGCTGCTGGGGTAGACCTACTACTCGGGTAGGACGGGCGGGGAACGACCGGGGAATCAAGGAGGCTGAGGGTTGGGGACTAAGAGAACACTCATGGCCGGCATAGCGCTTGCGCTCGTGGCGGCGGCATGCGGAGGGGGAAATCCCGCCGACACCTCCCCCAGTGGAGGGGAAAACGGCGGGGGCAATGGTGGCAGTGACGTCCAGGTGGGGATCGCATATGACGTGGGGGGCCGCAACGACCAGTCCTTCAACGACGCCGCCTACCGGGGTCTGCAAGCGGCTATCGACGAGAACCTGGTGGTCGAGGAAAACACCAACGAGCTCGAAGCCAACCAGTCCGGCTCGAACCGCGACGACAATGTCGTGAACCTCGCCGAGCAGGGCGCCGACCTGGTGGTTCCGGTGGGCTTCGCCTTCTCGGAGGGCATCCAGAAGGTCGCCCCCGACTTCCCCGAGACGAACTTCGCGATCGTCGACGGCTTTGCCTGCCTCGACAAGCCGTGCGAGAACGTCTCCAACCTGACCTTCAAGGAGCACGAGGGCAGCTTCTTGGTGGGCGCTGCGGCCGCGCTCAAGAGCGAGGCCGGCACCATCGGCTTTCTCGGCGGACAACAGGGCACGGGACTGATCGAGAAGTTCGAGGCCGGGTACGCGGCCGGCGCCCAGGCGGTCAATCCCGACATCGAGATCCTCGTCGAATACATCGGCGACACCACCCAGGCGTTCGTCGACCCGACCAAGGGCGAGGCGCTGTCGAACTCGATGTACGACGGTGGCGCCGACATCGTCTACCACGCCGCCGGCCTGTCCGGCTCGGGCCTGTTCAAGGCCGCCGTTTCCCAGAACAAGCTCGCCATCGGAGTCGACTCAGACCAATCTCTAACCGCCAGCCCGGAACAGCAAAAGCTAATCTTGACCTCGATGCTGAAACGCGTCGATACCGCGGTACACGACGCCATTCAGCAGGTCGCAGAGGGTTCGTTCAAGCCGGGGACACAGGTCTTCGGCCTCGCCGAGCAGGGTGTGGGCTACGCGGTCAATGAATTCAACGACAACGAGCAGCTCCTGTCCAAGGACATCCAGAAGAAACTCGAGGACTACAAGAAGCAGATCGTGAGCGGCGAGATCAAGGTGCCCACCGAGCCCGAGGGCTAGGCGGCCCGACGTGGCCGAGCCGATGATGAAAGACGACGCGGGGCGCTCCGGCGCCCCGCTCATCGCGCTTCACCAAGTCACGAAGCGCTTCCCCGGGGTCGTTGCCAACGACGCCGTCGATCTCACTCTCCAGATGGGCGAGATCCACGCGCTGATCGGGGAGCACGGCGCCGGCAAGTCGACCTTGATGAGGGTGCTCTACGGCCTCTACCCACCCGATGGAGGCCACATCGAGGTGCGGGGCAAGGAGGTCAAGATCAACTCGCCGCGCGCCGCCCTTGCACTCGGAATCGGCATGGTGCATCAGCACTTCGTGTTGGTCGATCGCTTCACCGTGGCCGAGAACATCATCCTCGGCGCCGAGGGTGGCCCCCTGGTCGATCTCGATCGCGCAGTCGAGCGTATCGAAGAGCAGGCCGAAGGCTACGGTTTCAAGGTCGACGCACGCCGCAGGATCGACGACCTCTCGGTGGGAGAGCAGCAGCGCGTCGAGATCCTGAAGGCACTGTTCCGGGGAGTGGACGTGCTCATCCTCGACGAGCCCACCGCGGTGCTCACGCCGGCGGAAACCAAGGACCTGTTCGCCAACCTCCGCGCCCTGAAGGACAACGGCAAGACGATCGTGTTCATCTCCCACAAGCTCGACGAGGTGCTCGCCATCGCCGATCGCATCACGGTGTTGCGGAGGGGCAAGGTCGTGGGCGAGACCACTCCTCAGAAAACGAGCAAGGAAAAGCTCGCGGAAATGATGGTCGGCCGCGAGGTGCTGTTCCGCCTCGAGAAACCCGCCGTCGATGCCGGGCCGCCACTGCTCCAGGTAGAGGGCCTGAACCTCGCCGGCAAGCTGCACGACATCGATCTCCGGGTGGGGGCCGGCGAGATCCTCGGCGTTGCCGGGGTCGAGGGCAACGGACAGGGCGAGCTTGCGGAGGTGCTGATAGGACTGCGGCCGCCCGACTCGGGACGAATCACTCTGGATGGAAAAGACATAACCGGACGATCGGTCAGGCAGAATCGCCGCCTCGGCTGCGCCTTCGTGCCCGAGGACCGCCACGAGCGAGGCCTGGTGCTGAGCATGACCCTATGGGAGAACTCGGTACTCGGCCAGCAGTCGCGCCCGCAGTACCTGGGCGGCTGGGGAGTCCTTGCCATCAAGAGGATCAAGGAGCTGGCGACGAGGCTCATCAAGGAGTTCGACGTGCGCGCCCGCAGCATCGGCAACGAGGCGTCCACGCTGTCGGGAGGAAACCAGCAGAAGCTGATCCTAGCGAGAGAGCTGGAGGACGACCCCCGGTTACTGATCGCGCAGCAACCGACGCGAGGCCTGGACGTGGGAGCGATCGAGTTCGTGTGGAAGCAGATCCTCGAGCAGAAGGAAGCCGGGCGTGCGGTGCTGCTGATATCGGCCGAGCTGGACGAGATCTACGAGCTCTCGGATCGAATCGTCACGATCTACGAAGGCCGGATCACCGGTGAGTACTCTCCGCAGGACCCCCCGGAGAAGTTAGGCATCGGCATGACCGGGGGCAGGCAAGCCGAACGGGAGGCGAGCTGATGGCCACCGAGGCTGCAACGCAGCCGCGGATCAGGCCCGAGTGGATCGACTTCCTGGTCGCCCAGTTGATCGCCCTGGCCGGCGCGTTCGCGTTCGCGGCTTTGATCGGCGCCGTGATCGTCATCGCCTACGGGGAGGACCCATTATTTGTGTACCGCACGGTGTGGGCATTTGGTACCTCGCGCCCCCAGGACTTCGCGATCGTGCTCGAGAACGCCACTCCGCTGATCTACTCGGGACTGGCGGTCGCGGTCGCGTTCAAGGCGGGCCTCTTCAACATCGGCGTCGAGGGACAGTACATCGTGGGAATGGCCGCGGCCGCTGCTGCGGCGATCACCCTGAGTGGGCTGCCGACGGTGCTCCTGCTGCCGCTGGTGATCGTGGCGGCGATGACAGGAGCCCTGCTGTGGGCCGCGGTGCCGGCTGTACTCAAGGTCAAGACCGGAGCCCACGAAGTCGTCACCACGATCATGATGAACGGCATCGCGGTCAGCCTGGTGGCGTGGCTGATTCTGCACCCGCTGCGCTCGGACGTGCAGACCACTGACCTCAGGACTACGGATTTCCCCGATGAAGCTCTCGTGCCGAACCTGGCCACATCATTGGGCATCGAGGACGTCATCCCCGACTCGATCGCCCACCTCACGTGGCTGTTTCCGATCTCGCTGGTGGTGTGCTTCGCCGTGTGGTTCATGATGTTCAGGACTCGTCTGGGCTACGAGGTGCGCGCGGTCGGCTCTTCCCCGGGCTCCGCCGAAGCCGGCGGCGTCTCCATTGGAGGAACGCAGATCAAGATCTTCTTAATCTCGGGAGCCCTGGCAGGGCTCGTCGGCCTCAATCACATCCTGGGAGACACCGGCTACCTCGGATCGAACTATGAAACCGGGCTCGGCTTCAGCGGGATCGCGGTCGCGTTCCTGGGTCGCAATCACCCCGCCGGCATCCCGTTGGCGGCCATCCTTTTCGGCATGTTGCTCAGAGGCCAGGACGGGCTCGCCATCCTGACGGAGCTGCCGATCGAGATCCTCATCATCTTGCAAGGGATCCTGATTCTGTCCGTCGTGGTGGCCTACGAGCTCGTGAGCAGCGCTCTCGCCCGGCGCAGGCAAGCCCAGCTCGGCCAGGTGGCAAGCTGATGCCCCTCGTCGACCTGGGCGCCGCCATCGCCCTGGGACTGCGCTACTTCACGATCATCTATCTGACCGGCCTCGGCGGACTGTTCAGCGAGCGCTCCGGCATCGTCAACATCGGGCTCGAAGGCATGATGGTCGTCGGCACCGTCATGGGTGCGTGGGGCACGATCGCCTACGGCCCCGTCGCAGGGCTCGTGACGGGAGCTGCCGCGGGACTCCTGTTCTCACTCGTCCACGCGCTCGCCACGGTGACCTTCAAGGTCGATCACATCGTTTCGGGCGTGGTGATCAACGTGGTCGCGATCGGCCTGGCCCGCTTCCTGTCCCAGCTCTTCTTCGGCCAGGCGACTCAGTCCGACCCCGGAATCCCCGACTTCGCCACGATCAACATCCCGCTGTTGTCGTCTCTTCCCCTGGGACTGGGGCAGGCGTTCAAAGGAATGTCGCCGGTGGTCTTGGTAGCGTTCTTGATGACGATCCCCGCCCTGTTCGTGCTCAACCGGACACGCTTCGGACTGCGCCTTCGCTCCGCCGGTGAGAACCCCGAGGCAGCAAGCTCCCTGGGGGTAAGGATCTGGCCGTTGCGTTACGCGGGAGTGGCGATATCCGGCGCCCTGGCGGGCCTTGCGGGAGCCTTCCTCGCGATCGAGATCAATGGGCTCTTTCGCGAGGGCCAGACACAGGGCCTTGGGTTCATCGCCTTGGCGGCCCTGATCCTGGGCAACTGGCAGCCGTTGCGGCTCATGGCGGGTGCACTCCTGTTCGGTATCGCACAGGCCATCCCCCTGCGGCTCCAGGATGCACCCGTGATCTCCCTGCTGCCGGAGGAGTTCATCCGCATGATCCCCTACGTGATCACGATCATCGCCATCGCCGGCTTCGTCGGCCGGGTCCAACCCCCGGCCGCTGCGGGCCGCGCCTACGAGGGCGCCGCCACCTGACCGTGCCGGAAACAAACGAGCGATCCGCTGGAGGATCGCGACAAGAAGAGATCGACTGGGGCGAGCTGCGGGCCGCGGCGATCGAGGCTTCGGACCGCGCCTATGCCCCCTACTCGCACTTCCCCGTGGGGGCCGCCGGCCTGGTCGACGACGGCCGCATCCTGAGCGCCTGCAACGTCGAGAACGCGTCCTACGGCCTTGGGCTTTGCGCCGAGTGCGGGTTGGTCTCGGCGCTGCATGGCTCCGGCGGCGGTCGTCTCGTGGCTGTAGTTTGCGTCGACGGCCGGGGCGAAGCCCTGATGCCGTGTGGCCGCTGCCGCCAGCTCCTGCTCGAGGCGGGCGGAGAAGAGCTGCTCGTCCAGTCCTCGGATGGACCCTTGAAGCTGGCAGAGCTGTTGCCCCGCTCGTTCTCCTCCGCGGACCTCGAACAGCGTTCATGAGCTTCCACGCGGTCGACCTCATTCGCACCAAGCGCGACGGAGGCGCGCTCACAGACGAGCAGATCCGTTGGTTCGTGAGCGCATACACCGCCGAAGAGGTCGCTCACGAGCAGGCCTCCGCCCTGCTCATGGCGATCGTGTGGCGGGGCATGGCCGATCACGAGCTGGCGCAGTGGACCGCGGCGATGATCGACTCCGGCGAGCGCCTCGATTTGTCCTCTATCACCGTGCCCACGGTCGACAAGCATTCCACCGGAGGGGTGGGCGACAAGATCTCGCTGCCGCTGGCGCCCATAGTTGCAGCCTGCGGCGCTGCTGTTCCCATGCTGTCGGGCCGAGGGCTCGGGCATACCGGGGGCACGCTCGACAAGCTCGAGACGATCCCAGGCTTCAGGGCCGAGCTGGCCTCGGCCGAGATGTTGTCGGTGCTGGCGCGCGAGGGCTGCGTGATCTGCGCCGCGGGGCCCAAGCTGGCGCCTGCGGACAAGAAGCTCTACGCCCTGCGCGACGTCACCGGTACGGTCGAATCGATCCCGTTGATCGCGTCCTCGATCATGTCCAAGAAGATTGCCGAGGGTGCCTCGGCCCTCGTGTTGGACGTCAAAGTCGGCTCGGGAGCGTTCCTGCCCGATGTCTCGCAGGCACGTGCGCTTGCCGAGACGATGGTCTCGTTGGGCGAGGCTCACGGAGTAAAGACGGTGGCCCTGCTCACCAACATGGATACGCCGCTCGGCAGGACGGCGGGCAACGCCCTCGAGGTTACGGAGTCCCTGGAGATCTTGGCGGGCAGCGGCCCCGACGACGTGGCCGAGCTCACCTACGCGCTGGCCGAGGTCATGCTCGTGCTCGCCGGGATCGAAGGGGATCCACGCGCCGCAGTGAGATCGGGGGCCGCGCTCGAGAGGTTTCAAGCTATGGTCTTGGCCCAGGGCGGCGATCCCGATGCCCCCCTGCCGGAGGCCCCCGAGCGAATGGTATTCGAGGCGGGCGCGGACGGCTTCGTGACCAGACTCGACGCTCGCGCCGTGGGAGTGTGCGCATGGCGGCTGGGAGCCGGTCGGGCACGCAAGGAACACCCCGTCAGTCCCGGCGCCGGCGTCGTCTGCCTCAAGAAACCCGGCGACGAGGTCAGCGAGTCCGAGCCGCTGCTGGAGCTCCGGGCGGACGACGGCGAGCGTTTTGCGGCCGCGCTGCAGGCGCTCGAGGGGGCGGTCGACATCGCAGCGGAGCCGTGCGAACCTGCGAGGCTGTTGCTCGAGCGGATCGGGCCTTGACCGAGGCCATCGAGGCCGCCACCGGGTCCAGCTGGTCGCGGCCGGCGGTAGCACCGGGCTCGAGGCGCGGGCCGTGACCGGCCCAATCGAGGCCGCCACCGGATCCAGCACGTGGCGGGTAGCCGTGGTGCTCGGCTCGGGGCTCTCCGACCTGGGACGCTCGCTCACCCAAGCCCAACCGATCCCCTACTCAGCCATCGAGGGCATGCCCAGTTCGGGCATCGCAGGGCACGAGGGCAGCCTCTACGCAGGGTCGGTTTCGGGTATCGATTCGCTCGTATTTGCCGGGCGGGTGCATCTCTACGAGGGCCACTCGCCGGCGGTGGTCACGACCCCGGTTCGCCTCGCCGTCGAAGCCGGGTGCGAGGTAATCGTTCTGACCAACGCCGCCGGAGGCATCAACCCGGCTCTGGAAGTCGGCGCCCCCTGCCTCATCTCGGACCACTTGAACCTCACCGGCCAGAACCCCCTGACGGGGCCGCACGACGGACGGGGCCCGCGCTTCTTGGATCTCACCGAGGTCTACAACAAGGACTTGCGCGCCGCCGCCTTCGAGGTGGACCCCGCCCTCCATGAGGGTGTCTACGCAGGCCTGTCCGGCCCCACCTACGAAACCCCGGCCGAGGTGCGCATGCTTGCGGGGATGGGCGCGGACCTGGTCGGCATGTCGACGGTCCACGAGGCGATCGTGTCCCGCTACCTGGGGGCCGGGGTGCTTGGGGTGTCGGTGGTCACCAACCCGGCGGCCGGGATCTCTTCTGAGCCTCTGGCCCACGAGGAGGTGGCCGAGGCCGGCCGCCGGGCCGCGGCCCGCCTCGAGCGGCTGCTGAGGGGTGTCTGC
>JACDAL010000038.1 GCA_013695465.1 Actinomycetota bacterium
GTGCGCGCCTGGCGCGCGAGGCGGGCGCGGCGATCCGATATCAGTAGACTCCCGCCGGCTTCCTGAGTACGTGACGGATCTGCGGCGGGCAAGAGTTTTGCCGATATCGGATTCATATGGGCGTCAACTCGTTCATGACGGAAGAGGCCGGAGGCACCTCGGTCAGGGCCGTGGATGTCTTCGGGCCGACTCCCGAGGTAACCAGCAGAAGGCGGCGCGGGATTCGAAGGTAGAGTTCATCCCGGGGCCGTCACCGGCACGGCCGTGGTCGAACGAGTTCCGGGCGAGGTTCGGCAACTGCACTTTGTGAGGTCCCGAGATTGCAGCCGAATCCTTGGCGAAACTCCCGGCGCCGTCTTGTGTCCATGCATGCTCGCCGCGACGTGCTCTTCTCAGGTTTCTTCAGCTCCCTGCTCCCCGGTGATGGCGGTCACCGTCGGCGCCGAGCGTCCCTGTCGCCGCACTCTGCGACGGGACTGCAGCAATACCGCCGGGCCTACCAAATGACCACGCATCTCGAGCAAAGACAACGAGAAAGGGTAGGCCCTGTCTCCCATAACCCACCGCGCCATCCGGCGGATGTGGTACACGGGCAATCGCAGCATGAGGTTCGGCACTGCTCGCAGGTCTCTATCTTGGAGGCTCGAGCCGAGTGGGTAGCGTTCTTGGACGACGACGACTTATGGGCTCCCCACAAGCTCGTGGCGAGGCTGCACGGGGAGGCCGGCTGGGTGTGCACGGGCTCGGTCAACGTCGACGAGGGGCTGAATGTGCTTGCGGTAACTCCGCCGGCTCCCGAGTCCGAGCTGCAGAACCTTCTCGCCTACAACCTCATCGCGGGGGGGGCATCGGGAATCGCCGTTCTTTCGGAGCTGGCGCGCTCGGTCGGAGGCTTCGACACGAGGCTGAGCAATTTGGCCGACTGGGAGATGTGGATCAGGTTGTCGCTGAAGGCATCACTGGCCACGGTTCACAGACCTCTCGTTGCCCGCTTCGAGCACGAAGGAGGGCTGTCCGGAGATCCCCGAGGAGTAAGGGATGAGTTCGAGTGGGTGGTGAGCAAGCATCAAGAAGTCCGGGCGCAATGGGGAGTGCCTGCCTCGGGCGCCACGCTGAGGTGGTTCGCTCGCCGCCAGGTAGAAGCGGGTAACGGGAGGGCGGCGGCTCGCAACTACGTTCATGTGGCGCACCACTATGGCGACCGCAAATCCTGGGGCCGAGCCTTGGTTGCCTATCTGTGGCCGGAGCTGCTCCGAAGACGGTGGATCCGGCATGCGCAGAGAACGGTCGAGTCGCCGTGGGCGGAGGAGGCTGAGGCCTGGCTTTCTCCACTGCGGTCACATTGATCCGCGATCTTCCGATGATGCCAAGCTCGTGGATTTATCGGAACCTTGTGGCTGAGGTAAAGTTTCGCGAGATAACGGACCCGAAGGGGGATTTGAGATGAGGCTTCGAGCCGGATTGCTTGCGTTTCCAGTTTCACTAGCCCTTGTGTTGGCAGCCTGCGCCTCTGGCGATGTTGGCGGCGGGGGAGGAGGGGATGATTCGGGCGGCGGCGGTGCCGCTGAAGAAATTTCGGTCGCGGCCGTATGGACGGGTGCCGAACAGGCGAGCTTCGAGGCTGTGCTCGATGCGTTCACAGAGAAAACCGGGGTCGAGACCTCCTACCAGTCCTCGGCCGATCTAGGGACCTTCTTGGGCACTCAGCTCGAGGGCGGCAGTCCTCCCGACGTCGCAATGATCCCTCAACCGGGGCTGATCCGGGACTTGGCCGGGGGCGGCTCGCTTATCGAGGTAAGCGACGAAGCCTCCTCCGCCCTCGACGAGAACTATGCCCCTTTCTGGAGAGAGCTGGGGACCGTCGACGCCAAGCTGTACGCGGTCTACTTCAAGACCGCGAGCAAGGCTACGTGGTGGTACAACACAGCGGCCTTCCAGCAGGCAGGGGTTCAGCCTCCCGCTACCTGGGACGAGCTGCTCGACGCGGCCGGCACCGTCAATCAATCGGGAGTCGCCTTCGCCTCGATCGGAGGCGCCGAAGCATGGCCACTGACCGACCTCTTCGAGAACATCTACTTACAGACTGCGGGGCCCGAGAAGTACGACCAGCTCGCCGATCACAAGATTCCCTGGACCGACCCCAGCGTAATAGAGGCCCTCAACACGATGGGTGAGCTTTTTGCCGACCCGGCCAACTTTCCCGACGGGTTGCAGGGCGCGCTCAAGACGGATTTCGTAACCTCTGTAACACAAACCTTCACCGAGCCCCCCGAGTCGGCCAGCGTTTACGAGGGCGACTTCGTGGCCGGAGTCATCAGCGGTGAGACCGAGGCCAAGGTGGGGTCCGAGGCAGACTTCTTTCCTTTCCCCGACGTCGGAGCGGCCGGCGCGGTAGTGGGCGGGGGAGATGCCGGGGTGGCGTTGACAGATAGCGAGGGCGCGCAGCAGCTGCTCGCGTTCCTCGCCACGCCGGAGGCGGCAGAGGTGTGGGCGTCCAAGGGAGGTTTCATTTCTCCGAACATCAGCCTCGACATGTCGGCATACCCAGATGAGATCAGTCGGCGAATCGCCGAAGGGGCCGTGGGAGCTGCCGAGTCGGGCGCGTTTCGCTTCGACCTATCCGACCTTCAGCCGGCCGAGTTCGGCGCCACCGCTGGACGAGGCATGTGGCTACGGATGCAGGAGTTCGTGGAGGACCCAGACGATGCCGAAGGCGTCGCCCAGCGACTGGAGCAGGACGCCAAGAAAGCCTTCAAATAGATTTGGGCGACTCCTCGAAGCAGAGCAAGGCAACTAGGTGGCGGTAGGGACCGCAGAGCTCGGGGCTCGGGCCCCCGCGCGTCGGGCGACCAAGAGGCAAACCCCTCCCGGAGGAGTCAAGACCTGGGCGGCGCTGGGCTTCCTCCTTCCCGCGCTTCTGGCACTCGGTTCGATTGTCGTCTACCCGATGCTGGACACCGTCGTTCAGAGCTTCCAGAACGACGACCGCACGGCTTTTGTCGGGCTCGACAACTATCAGGAAATAGCCGAGAACGACCGTATCAAGACCGCGGTCAAGAACACCTTCTTGTGGGTTGTGATCGTCCCGGCTCTGGTCACCGGCACTGGGCTCATCGTGGCGGTGCTGACCGAGAAGGTCTCCTATGGAACTGCTCTAAAGGTGGTGCTGTTCATGCCGCTTGCGATCTCAGCTCTGTCCACAGGAGTCATCTGGCGGATCATGTACGAGGTCGACCCCAATCGAGGGTTGGTCAATGCGCTCGTGGGGAGCGCCTACGACGTGTTCAAAGGCCCAGGCCCTTATCCGGGCGCGACTCCGGGTGCTCAGCAGCCGCTTGTTCAATCGGACCGAGGCGTGACCCTCGATCGGGCGCTCGAGGCGGGCGATTCGGCGACGGTGGGGCTGACAGCAATTCTCGAGGGAGACGTCCCGCCGGGGGCGAGGGAGGCTGAGCAGCCGCAAGTTGTCCCGGGAGAGATCGCGGTGCTCGTGTGGCGTGACTTCAAACCCGGAGGTGGAAAGGCGGGCGTAGTCGAGAGCGGCGAGGTCGGACTTCCCGGAGCAATGGTTGAGCTCCTGGATGGTTCGGGCGGGGTGGTTGGTACACAGACGACAGATGGCGGCGGCAATGTCGCCTTCCAGGACGTTGGTGGGGGCCCCTACCGGGTACGTGTCGGTGCTCAGACCTTCTCGGAGGGTTTTCAAGGAGTCGATTGGCTGGGTCCTGCGCTGGTCACGGCGGGTTTGATCTTCGCTTTCTTCTGGACCGTGTTGGGCTTCGGGGTCGTGGTCATCGGGGCAGGACTCGCAGCGCTGCCGCGCGACCTACTAGAGGCGGCTCGCGTCGACGGAGCCAACGAATGGCAGGTGTTCCGACGCATCACGTTCCCATTGATGATGCCGGTGCTTACGGTGGTGTTCGTATCGCAGCTCATCGGGGTCCTCAAGATCTTCGACCTCGTCTACGTCACCGCACCCAACAGCGTCCAGGACGAGGCGAACGTGATCGCCCTCGAGATGTTCCAGACATCCTTCACCGCCCGCCGCTACGGCGTAGGTAGCGCGGTGGCCGTGCTGCTGTTCGTGTTGGTCATTCCGGCGATGATCTTCAACCTCAGGCGTTTCAAGCGGGAGCAGGGATGAGGGTGCTCCGCGCCGAAGGTATCGTCGAAGCTCCGCCGAAGTCGGCTGCTCAGCGTCTCGCCCGGGTTCTCTCTGGTGGGCCCCTGCATGTCTTCCTGATTCTCCTCGGGCTGTTCTGGCTGACGCCGGCGGTAGGGCTGTTCGTCTCGAGCTTCAGGTCGGTGGCCGACTATGCCGAGTCCGGCTGGTGGACGGTTTTTTCCTACCCTCGAGCCCTCTCCCTGGAGCCCTATCAGGAGATCCTTGCAAACGAGGCGTTCGTGACCGCAGCTTTCAACACCGTCAAGATCAGCGTTCCGGCCTCGATCCTGGTGGTGCTCGTGGCGGCCATGGCCGCCTACGCTTTTGCCTGGATCGACTTCAGGGGGCGTGACTATGCGTTTCTCACCGTCGTAGCGCTGCTTGTTGTGCCCCTGCAGATGGCTCTGATCCCGGTAGCTCGATTGTTCAACCCGATCGGCATCTTCGGGACCGTGTGGGCTGCAATCCTTTTTCACATCGCCTTTGGACTGCCGTTCGCCATCTTTTTGCTGCGCAATTTCTTTATCGGTATTCCAGCCGATCTTCTAGAAGCGGCCCGCATCGACGGAGCTTCCGAGGTGCAGATTTTCACGAGACTCATGCTTCCGCTGGGCATGCCGGCGATCGCTTCGCTCCTGATCTTCCAGTTCTTGTGGACCTGGAACGACCTTTTGGTTGCTCTAACCTTCGCCAGCCAGGCGCAATCGGCGCCGTTGACCGTATTTATTCGAAGCCAGATGCGCCAGTACGGAACCAGCATCGACATCATCGCTCCGGGAGCTTTCTTGTCCATGGTCGTACCTCTGCTGGTGTTCTTCGCTTTCCAGCGCTACTTTGTCCAGGGCCTCTTGGCAGGCTCGGTCAAGTAGCCGCGCCTCGACCCGACCCGTCTCGCGCCGCCATCTCACCAGCGCGCAGGTCCGTCACCGAGTAGGCGGGTTTCCGAACCTTCGAAATCTGCCAGTCGATGGCTCAACTTGTGCGTCTTGGTGCCGATTCCGACCTGGAGGCACAGCTTGGGGTGGCGTGACCACCGCTCGACACCGCGCCGGGCGCGGTTAGAGTTGCGGCCAGGGCAATTTGCCCGATTTGACGGGTTTTTGGTAGCATCTGAAGCGGAGAACTGCAAGCGGTTGGGGGCCAACGGGCGAGGAGGACTTGCGCAATGGCTCATTCACGTCGGCCCCTGTGGCTCACCGGCGCCCTGCTGGTATTGGTTGCTTCGGCTCTGGTGGCGTCCCCAGCCGGGGCAACGACCCTGACCTTCGCCCCTGTCGCCGACGCCTACGTCGCCAAGTCCACACCCGGCACGAACTTCGGGACCGCACCCACTCTGAGGGTGAGAGATGGGCGGATCCAATCGTATTTGCGATTCGACGTCGCCGGGATACCCTCAGGGGAGTCCGTGAGCTCGGCGAAGCTGCGTCTCTTCTCGAGCACGGGCGACGCCTGTGGGACCGCCGGCGCCGGAGTGGACGCCTATCGGGCCGCCTCGGATAGCTGGACAGAGTCCGGCATCACCTTCAACAACGCTCCGGGCAAGTCCGGGGCCCTTCTGGGGAGTGCCGACGGCTTCGCCGCCAACTCCTTTCTCGAGCTGGACGTGACGGGCGCGCTGGCGGCCAACGGCACCGTCGGCTTGTACCTCGAGATGCCGGCTTGCACGACGGATTCTGTGCCGACCCGATTCAACAGCGACGAGGCTTCGTCCAACAGGCCCCAACTCGTGGTCACTACTGCCGGAACGACGGCGCCTCAGTGCTCGGACGGGCTGGATAACGACGGGGACGGCATCACCGACTTTCCCGGCGACCCCGGCTGCACGGACGCTCAGGACGACGACGAAACCGATCCGGCCGCGGGCGGAGTGTCGGTGGCGGCCGCAGGAGACATCGCCTGCGATCCCAACAGCACCTACTTCGACGGCAGCAATCCCGCTCAATGTCAGCATCGCCTCACAGACGACCTCCTCGCGGGCAGCGATGCGGTTCTGGCCCTGGGAGACCTTCAGTACTCCAGTGGGTCGCTGGCAAAGTTCAACGCCTCCTACGATCCCAGCTGGGGCCAGGCGGCCGCTAGCAGGACCTACCCGACCCCCGGCAATCACGAGTACCAGGACGGAGCGGGTGGGGCACAGGGCTACTTCGACTACTGGGCATCGAAGGGCCGGCCTACCGGAGAGGCCGGAGCGGGGTACTACAGCTTCGATCTCGGAGCCTGGCACCTGGTCTCACTCAATACCAGCGACGGCGCCAATGAGGTGCCCTGTGAGTTAGGCCCTTCGTGCGCCGAGGGTTCGCCTCAGAACGACTGGCTCGAGCAGGACCTCGCCGCGGTGCCGGAGTCCTCTTGCGTTCTCGCCTACTGGCATCATCCCTTGTTCAACTCTGGCGGCGCCAACGGCGACAACGACACCACCCCGGTGCGGGCGTTCTGGGACGACCTCTACGCCGCGGGTGCGGACCTCATCGTTAACGGTCACGAGCACAACTATCAGCGCTACGCTCCCCTCACGCCGGGGGGCGTGCAGTCGCCCTCGGGAATCAGGGAGCTGATCTCGGGTGGCGGAGGCAAGAACCTCACCGGGCTGCTGTCGGCCAAGGACCCTGGTTACGAGTTCGGAGTTCGCAGCTTCGGGATGCTGAAGCTCGAGCTCTCCGCCAACAGCTATTCCTGGGAGTTCGTGAACCTATCCGGGACTGTCCTCGATAGTGGTGGACCGATTGCATGTCACGGAGCCCCTTCAGCACCTCCAACTTTCGCCGGTGAGGCAGTTTCCCACACCAAGCGCATGCCGGGCGGGGCACAGGACGCGGTCGTGAGTTGCGGCGGACGCAAAGTGACGATCACCGGAACGGACGGTGACGACTACCTCGAGGGCACCAGCGGAACCGATGTCATCCACGGGCTCTCGGGCGACGATGTGATCGAGAGTTACGAAGGCGACGACATCATCTGTGGGGGACGCGGGGACGACTCTCCCACCCTCGCGGACGACCTGCGCGGCCTGTTCGGAGGTCCGGGTCACGACCGCATCCACGGCGGCAGGGGAAGCGATCTCATCGGCGGCGGCAACTCTCCCAGCGCGCAGTTCGAGGATGGGACCGGGTCCGACGTGATGATGGGCGGCATGGGGCACGACATCATCTGCGACGAGGGCTGCATCCGTCATACGGTGGGACGCGACCAGGGCGACGACCGCCTCATCGGAGGGCCCGGAGTGGACGAGATGACGGCAACGGACGGCCGGGACACGTGCCAGCAGGACGGGAACCAAGCCGAGACGCCCTGTGGCGACGACTGAGCGGGCCGAGTGGTCACTGGGCTACCCTCCCACTAATCGGTGAGGGCCGGGATGAAGGCCACGAGTGGTTGCCCCTAGAGGGCCATGACGACACTGCTTCACCCGGCTCTTCCGAGGGCTCCAAAGACTGGCAACAGAGGGACGCGCCGTAGAGCGCCAGTCAGTGACCGCCCGGGACGGAGTCCTCCTCGCCGATGCAAGGTCGTATTCGCGAGGAAGGGGGGCATGTGTGTTCGTAGGCATTGACTGGGCTTCAGAGGAGCACGAGGTGTTCGTGTCCAAGGACGACGG
>JACDAL010000071.1 GCA_013695465.1 Actinomycetota bacterium
CTTCTGCCCCGAGCATTTCATCGCCCATATCCATTCTCAGGTGGCCAGGGCCATCCACGAGTTCAGGATGTTCGAGCCGTCCGATCGCTTGCTGGTGGCGGTATCGGGCGGCAAGGACTCCCTCGCGTTGTGGGATGTCTTGTTGGACCTCGGCTACGACACGGCGGGCTTCTACCTCGGGCTCGGCATCGGAGGTTATTCCGACCGCTCTCGGGACGCGTGCATCTCGTTCTCGGACAAGCGCGGCGCCAAGCTGATCGTCCGTTCGTTGTCCGAGGAGCACGGCTACACCGTCCCCCAGCTCGCTCGCCTCAGCGGGAGGGTGCCGTGCTCGGGTTGCGGGCTCAACAAGCGTTACGAGTTCAACCGGGCCGCGCTCGAGGAGGGCTACGAGGTGCTCGTCACCGGCCACAACCTCGACGACGAGGTCGCGACCCTGTTCGGCAACGTCCTTCACTGGAACACAGACATGCTCGGCCGCCAGGCCCCCGTTCTGGAGGAGCGCGTGATCGGCTCCGACACCGCCCTGGTACGCAAGGTGAAGCCTCTCGTGCGCCTGGCCGAGCGGGAGACCGCGGCCTACGCGGTGCTTCGTGGCATCGACTACATCGTCGAGGAGTGCCCTCTAGTCGCGGGCAACACCCAGCACCGCTACAAGGAGGCGATCACGCTCATCGAGGAGTCCTCGCCCGGTACCAAGCAGCAGATGTACTTCGGGTTTCTGAAGCGGGCCGCGCACCTTTTCACCGAGGACTCGGAGGCCGTCGAGCTGGTTGCCTGCTCTTCGTGCGGGGCGCCGACCATCTTCGCCGAGGACGGAGATGCTCGGTGCTCGTTCTGCAAGATGAAGGCGCGCACCGAGCGACGGCTGGCCCAAGGCGGATGAGCGCTTCGTTCGCGGCGGGGGACAGGGCGCTGTTCATCGACTCCCGAGGCCGCCGCTACCTGATCACGCTGGCGGCCGGCAGGCAGTTCCACTCGCACCTCGGCACCGTCGCCCACGACGACCTGATCGGAGCCTCCGACGGCAGCGAGCTCAAAGCCTCCAGCGGGGCCCGCCTGAGAGCGTTTCGCCCCACGCTCGCCGATTTCGTGCTCAAGATGCAGCGCGGCGCCCAGGTCATCTACCCCAAGGACGTCGCCCTCATCGTCACCTACGCGGACATCTTCCCGGGGGCCAAAGTGCTCGAGGCCGGCAGCGGCTCGGGCTCACTGACGCTGGGCCTGGCCAGGGCCGTCGGCCCTTCGGGCCTAATCGTCTCCTACGAGCTGCGGGAGGACCACCTCGAGCGCGCCGTGGCCAACGTGACCTCGTGGCACGGCGCCATCCCGCCACAGGTCGAGCTGCGCCTGGGCGATGTCTTCGAGAGCGTTCCCGAGCCGGACTTCGACCGCATCGTCCTCGACTTGCCCGAGCCCTGGAGGGCGATGCCACAAACCACCACCACGCTCTCTGCCGGCGGCATCCTGTGCTGCTACGTGCCCACCGTGCCCCAGGTGCAGCGGACGGTGGAGGCGGCCCGGGAGGCCGGCTTTGTCCTCGTGAACACATTCGAGGCGCTGGTGCGCACCTGGAACGTGGACGGCACCTCCGTGCGGCCCGATCACAGAATGGTTGCCCACACAGGCTTCATAACTACTGCTCGCAAACCGACACTCCAGAAGACGAGTAGGTAGATGCGCCGATTGTCCGTTTCCGCAAGGTAGGGTTACCCGTCAGCCGGGGAGGTGATCAAGGTCTCATCTGAAGAACTCGAGCGGAGGATCGCTCAATACGACCGGGAGGTGCAAGAGCTTCAGGCGCAGCTAAAGCTGGTGTCCGACGAGCTCTCCCTGACCCGACGTCGCCTCGATGCGGCCCCCCGTCACATCCACACTCTCGAACGACGCCTGGCAGAGACTAGTGCGTCCCTCGAGGGCACGCGCGACAACAACGAGCGCCTCGCCTCGACCCTCACGGAGGCGCGCGACCAGCTCGCCGCGCTCAAGGGCGAGGTCGAAAAGCTCACCCAACCGCCCAGCAGCTACGGCGTGTTCCTCGCCCGTGAGGGAGACCTAGCCGACATCCATACCAGCGGACGCAAGCTGCGCGTCCAGATCTCCCCTGACGTCGACATCTCCCAGGCTACGCGTGGGCAGGAGGTCATGCTCAACGAGGCCCTCAATGTCATCGCCCTCTGCGATTTCGAGATCCAGGGCGAGGTTGTGACGCTCAAGGAGGTAATGGAGGACGGCAAACGGGCTCTGGTGATCGCCCGCAGCGACGAGGAGCGCGTCGTGGAGCTGGCCGAGCCCTTGATCGGTGGCGTCCTGCGATCCGGCGACAACCTCCTGTTCGACGCCAAGTCGGGCCATGTCCTCGAACGCCTGCCCAAGCCCGAGGTCGAGGAGCTCATCTTGGAGGAGGTGCCCGATATCTCCTACGAAGACATCGGAGGCCTGTCCCCCCAGATCGAGGAGATCCGCGACGCGGTCGAGCTTCCCTTCCTGCACGGGGAGCTCTTCAAGGAGCACGAGCTCGAGCCCCCCAAGGGCGTCTTGCTCTATGGCCCGCCCGGCTGCGGCAAGACGCTCGTGGCCAAGGCCGTGGCGAACTCGCTCGCCAAGCAGGTGGCGGCAAAATACGGGCGCTCGGACAGGCGCTCGTACTTCCTCAACATCAAGGGTCCCGAGCTGCTCAACAAGTACGTCGGAGAGACCGAGCGGCAGATCCGCCAGATCTTCCAGCGAGCCAAGGAGAAGTCCGAGGAAGGCGTGCCGGTGATCGTCTTTTTCGACGAGATGGACTCGCTGTTCCGCACCCGGGGCTCCGGCATCTCGAGCGACATCGAGTCGACGATCGTCCCTCAGCTCTTGGCCGAGATCGACGGTGTCGAGAGCCTCAAGAACGTAATCGTGGTGGGTGCCTCCAACCGTGAGGATCTCATCGACCCGGCAATCCTGCGGCCCGGGCGGCTCGACGTGAAGATCAAGATCGAGCGACCCGATGAGACCGCCGCCATCGACATCTTCTCCAAGTACCTGACGACCACGATCCCGATCGCCCAGATCGAGATCGATCAACACGGCTCCCCCGAGGCCGCCGTCGCCGCGATCATTCGGGTCACGGTCGAGCGCATGTACTCGGAGGCGGACGAGAACCGGTTCCTCGAGGTGACCTACGCCAACGGCGACAAGGAAGAGCTCTACTTCAAGGACTTTTCCTCCGGCGCTATGGTCGAGAACATTGTGCGGCGCGCCAAGAAGATGGCAATCAAACGTGCGATCTCGGGCGAGGCCAAAGGGATCAACGAGCAAGACATGCTGTCGGCCATCCATCAGGAGTACCGGGAGAACGAGGACCTTCCCAACACGACCAATCCAGACGACTGGGCCCGGGTCTCCGGCAAGAAGGGCGAGCGCATCGTCTACATCCGAACGCTGGTGTCCGAGCACAAAGACGGGGAAAGCCCTCGCCAGGTCGAGCGGGTCCAGACCGGCCAGTACTTGTAGCCGACCAGCCGACCATGGCCATCCCCAAGATCTGCGGGATCGAGACCGAGTACGGCATATCGGTGCGAGACCATTCAGACTTCAACCCGATCGTGGCATCCTCCCTGCTTATCAACGCCTACGCCAAGCCTGCGCTGCGGCGGGTGAAGTGGGACTACGAGGAAGAGAACCCGCTGCGGGATGCCCGCGGGTTCGAGCGGGCCCCCGCCGAGGGGGCCGCGGTAGAGGACGAGACGGGGCTCGTGAACGTCATCCTTCCCAATGGGTCGCGCTATTACGTCGACCACGCCCATCCCGAGTACTCGAGCCCCGAGTGCTCCAATCCCCACGACGGAGTGGTGTGGGACAAGGCCGGTGAACGCATCCTCGAGGCCTCTATCCAGGCCGCCGGAGCCATCGTGCCGAACGGGCAGGGCATCTCGATCTACAAGAACAACTCGGACGGCAAGGGAAACTCATACGGCTGCCACGAGAACTATCTCGTCGACCGCAAGACGCCTTTTCCCAACCTCGTCCACCATCTCATCCCCTTCCTCGTCACTCGCCAGGTGTTTACCGGCTCGGGAAAGGTGGGGGCCGAGGCGAACTCGCGCGATGTCGACTTTCAGATCTCGCAGCGGGCCGACTTCTTCGAGGTGGAGGTGGGCCTGGAAACTACCTTCAAGCGGCCGATCATCAACACCCGCGACGAGCCTCACGCAGATCCGGAGCGCTACCGCCGCCTTCACGTGATCGCCGGCGACGCCAACATGGCAGAGTTGCCCACCTTCTTGAAGTTGGGGACCGCGGCACTGGTGCTGCGGATGATAGAGGACGACTTCATCGCCGAGGACTTCACTTTGACAGAGCCCGTGCGGGCCATCCGCACGGTTTCCCACGACCCCTCCTGCAAGGCGACGATCGAGCTTTCGGACGGCCGCCGGCTGAGCGCGATCGAGCTGCAGTGGGAGTATCTGCGCCTGGCCTCGAAGTATTCCGAGGACAACGACACGGACGGCGGGGCCGCCGATGTTCTGAGCGCCTGGGAACAGGTGCTGGAAGGCCTCGAGAGCGACCCCACGTCCCAGTCCCACCGTCTCGACTGGGTCGCCAAGCTCGTCTTGCTCGAGGCCTACAGGGCGCGCGACGGCCTCGGGTGGGACCATCCCAAGCTCAGGCTCATCGATCTCCAGTATCACGACGTCAGTCGCAAGCGAGGCCTCTACTACAAGCTCGAGCGGGCCGGCAAGATCGACCGGCTGGTGACCGAGGAAGAGATCGAGTGGGCGATCGACCATCCCCCCGAGGACACCAGGGCTTATTTCCGGGGCGAGTGCCTCAGGCGCTACAGCCGGGCGATCGTGGCCGCGTCTTGGGATGCGCTCATCTTCGACGTCGGAGAGGAGCCTCTTCGCAAGGTGCCCACCCTCGAGCCTGGACGCGGCACCAAGGCGCACGTCGAGGAGCTGCTGGACGCCAGTCCCAGGGCGGGCGATCTGATTGCGAACCTGGGGGCGTGACCGCGGCGCAGTCTGTCGTGGCGACCCCGTTTACCATTTCAGCCAAGGACTCGGCTAGTGCAGCGCACAACCGCGCGTTGAGTGGGAGCCGAGACACAAGGAAGGTGACGACATGAGCTCCGGCGGAGGACAGACGCGCAAGAGGAGAGACAAGGAAGAGGAGACCCAGCCGCAGCCCGAGGCGGCATCCACGAAGGAGGACGCGACCAAGGAAGTCGACGACCTCCTCGACGAGATCGACGAGGTTCTGGAAACTAACGCCGAGGACTTTGTCAGGAGCTACATTCAGAAGGGCGGTCAGTGATCTCGGCGTTCGGCGTCCCCTCTTCGAGGCCCGGGACGGACCCGAGCTCGGACTTCCTACGGATGCCGGTGCATGGTCCCGGCACCTCGTTTTCGGAGCTGCTGCGCGCGCGCGTTCCATCCTCGTCTCCGGGCCAGCTCCCGGGGGGCCTGCAAGCTCCCGAGGGCACCACGGTGCTCGCCTTGCGCTACGAGCTGGGCGTGGTCGTGGCCGGTGACCGGCGCGCCACAGAGGGCTTTCAGATCGCCCATCGCTCGATCGAGAAGGTCTTCGCCGCCGATGACATGTCGGCGGTGGCGATAGCGGGGGCGGCCGGGCCCGCCGTCGAGATGGTACGTCTGTTTCAGACCGAGCTGGAGCACTACGAGAAGGTGGAGGGCGAGCGTCTGTCGCTCGAGGGCAAGGCCAACAAGCTGTCGCAGATGATCCGCGCCAACCTCCCCGCCGCCATGCAGGGGCTGGTCGTTGTGCCTCTGTTCGCAGGCTTCGATGATCGCAGGAACCAGGGCCGGATCTTCAAGTACGACGTCACCGGCGGCCGCTACGAAGAGGACGACTACCACGCCACCGGCTCGGGCGGAAAGGACGCGCGCTCCTCGCTCAAGAAGCGCTACCGCACCGACCTCAGCCGCGAAGACGCCATCAAGGTTTCCATCGAAGCACTGTTCGACGCCGCCGACGAAGATGTTGGGACCGGCGGCCCCGACCTCATGCGCGGGATCTTTCCCACCGTCAGCGCGATCTCTATTGCGGGCATCGCCGAGGTTCCCGAGGAAGAGATCAGGTCGTTGTTCGAAGAGCTGATCTCCGAGCGGGCGGATGAGATGCGCGGCCCCGAAGGCCCCCCCGCCGACATGCAGCGCCACGCAGAGGAGGGCTGAGCCGTGCCCATGCCCTTTTACGTTTCTCCCGAGCAGCTCATGCGGGACAAGGCCGACTATGCCCGCAAGGGCATCGCCCGGGGCCGCTCGGTGGTCGCGCTCGAGTACGTCGACGGGATCCTCTTCGTCGCTCCCAACGCGTCTTCGACCCTCTACAAGATCTCAGAGATCTACGACCGCATCGCGTTCGCGGGTGTCGGCAAGTTCAACGAGTTCGAACAGCTCCGGATCGGCGGTATCCGCCTCGTCGACATCAAGGGATACAGCTACTCGCGTGAGGACGTAACTGCAAAGGGCCTTGCCAACGCCTACTCGCAGAGTCTGGGAAGCATCTTCACCTCCGAGGTCAAGCCCTTCGAGTGCGAGATCCTGGTGGGTGCGGTGGGGGACAGGACCGAGGACAACGAGCTCTTCCACATCCTCTACGATGGCTCGGTCGCGGACCGCTCCGGCTGGGTCGCCATGGGTGGCGCCTCCGACCGGCTCTTGACCGAGCTCGAGCAGCGCTATCCAGAGGGCTATCCGGGCTCGGCCCCTGATCTCTCGGCGGCCCTCCACATCTCACTCGACACGTTGCAAACGGTCGAGGAGCGAGAGCTCGAGGGGTCTGGGCTCGAGGTGGCGGTGCTCGACCGCACCCGCGGCCGGCGCAAGTTCCGCCGCCTGCGCGGCGAGGCCCTGGAGGAGTTGCTGACTAGCTAACCTAGCTAACCAAGGCGCGCAACCTCGGGCTCCCACGCGGTGGTAAACGTCCTCGGTCCGCGTTTACCCACGGCTTTCTGTGGTCAGGCGTCCTCGGTCCGTTTTTGCCACCGCGCCCGCCCCTCGACGGCGGCCCGAGCCCGGCTTGGCGACTATCCTGTTTGGGTGGAAAGGCGTATATTCGGCACCGAGAACGAGTACGGGGTTACATGCACGTTCCGGGGCCAGCGGCGGCTGTCGCCGGACGAGGTCGCCCGCTACCTGTTCCGCCGGGTGGTGTCGTGGGGCCGTTCCTCCAATGTGTTCTTGGAGAACGGGGCGAGGCTCTATCTCGACGTGGGCTCCCATCCCGAGTACGCCACGCCCGAATGCGACTCGGTCTACGACCTGGTCGTCCACGACAAGGCCGGCGAGCGCATCCTCGAAGGGCTTCTGAAGGCTGCCGAGGCCCGCCTTCGGGAGGAGGGCATCGCCGGCGACATCTACCTGTTCAAGAACAACACCGACTCTGCCGGAAACTCCTACGGAAGCCACGAGAACTACCTGGTGGGCCGCTTCGGTGAGTTCGGCCGCCTCGCCGATGCGATGATCCCGTTCTTCGTCACCCGTCAGATCTTCTCCGGGGCCGGAAAGGTCCTGCAGACGGCTCGGGGGGCGCTGTTCTGCATCTCCCAGCGAGCCGAGCACATCTGGGAGGGCGTTTCCTCCGCGACCACCCGCTCCCGGCCGATCATCAATACCCGCGACGAGCCTCATGCGGACGCCGAGAAGTACCGGCGGCTGCATGTGATCGTCGGCGACTCCAACATGAGTGAGTGGAGCTCTTACCTCAAGATCGGGACTACCGCGCTGCTGCTGCGGATGATCGAGGAGGGCGTCCAGATCAGGGACATGACCCTCGAGAACCCGATCCGGGCGATACGGGAGATCTCCCACGACACTACCTGCCGGCGCCGGGTGCGGTTGGCGAACGGCCGCGATGCGTCTGCGCTCGACATGCAGAAGGAGTACCTGGACAAGGCGCTGAAGTGGGTCGACTATCGCGACGACCCCGTGCTCAAGGAAATCGCCGCGAACTGGCAGCACGCCATCGTCGCCCTCGAGGAGGACCAGTCAAGGCTCGACAAACAAGTCGACTGGATCGCCAAGCGAAAGCTCCTCGAGCAGTACCGAGAGCGCCATAACCTTTCCCTGGCACACCCCCGAATCGCCCTGATGGATCTGGCCTATCACGACGTCAATCGCAAACGAGGCCTCTACTACCTGCTCGAGAACCGCGGGCTGATGGAGCGCGTCTGCGACGAGGCCGACATCGAGCGGGCCACCGAGCATCCGCCGCAGACGACCAGGGCAAAGCTGCGCGGCGAATTCATTGGGGCGGCCAAGCGCAAGCGACGCGACTTCACGGTCGACTGGGTCCATCTCAAGCTCAACGACCAGGCCCAGCGCACGGTTCTGTGCAAGGACCCGTTTCGCTCCCAGGACGAGCGGGTGCAGAAGCTCATCGCCTCGTTGTAGTGGTGAGCTCAGCTCCTCACGTTCCGGTGATGGCCGGCCGCGACCGTTACTGATGGGCTGAAGGTGGCTACCTTTGTCGAGGCCGAGGTGCTGGAAATCCTTGAGGAAAGCGCCGGGCTCGTGCTGGTGCGGGTGGCGGCGGGCGGCCGGCAGTTCGAAGCGGCGGGCTTCCCCTCGATGCTCGGCCCTCTGCATCTCGGAGACCGCATGGTCGTCAACACCACCGGGATCGAGCTCGGGCTCGGCACCGGCGGGGTCGGTTTCGTGCTGTGGAACCTCGATGGAGTAGGGCCGCAAGACAGGGGGCCCGGTCACGTCGTCAAGCTTCGCTACACGCCGTGGCAAATGAACGTGGCGGCGGCGGAGGCCCCCGAGAGCCCTCACCACGAGGCCCTGGCCCAGGTGTCGGAGATCGGCGGGATGCCGGTCATCGCGTGCGGCCTGCACTCCCAGATCGCAGGGGTTGCGGCCGGGATCAGAGCAATGGCGCCCGAGGCGCGCGTGGGCTACCTCATGACCGATGGAGGTGCGCTCCCGCTCGCCTGGAGCCGCCTCGTCCCGGAGCTTCGTGCCGCCGGGCTGATTCAGGCGACCTGCACCGCAGGGCATGCCTTCGGCGGCGACCTCGAGGCGGTCAACGTTTTCTCCGGCCTGGCCGCGCTGCGATACGCGGCCGCGGTCGACGTCGCCGTCGTCAGCCTGGGGCCGGGGGTCGTGGGAACGGCGACCACACTGGGGTTCTCGGGGATCGATCAGGGGCAGGTCCTCGACGCAGCCTTCGCCCTGCAGGGACGGGGATACGCCTGCTTGCGGATCAGCTTTTCGGACCCGCGTGCCCGCCATCGGGGCGTGAGCCATCACACGCTGACCGCTCTGGGCCTCGCCGCCCGGGAGCGGGCCACGGCGGTGGTCCCCCGGCTCGGCGAAGAGGAGATGGACCTCATACGGCGCCAGCTTGCGGCCCTCGGCGACCGCCACGACCTGACCGAGGAGGACGGTCGGCCGGGGCTCCAGCTGCTCGAGTCACTGATGCTCCGGCCGACCACGATGGGCAGGGGCCTGAGCGAGTCACCGGAAGCCTTTCTGGCCGCGGCGGCGGCCGGCCGGGCGGCCGGGCGCGGCCTGACCCCCTGACCGGACAGCAGTCTCCCCGCTGTCTCCGGGACCTGGAGGCCGGGGTGGCCAACGTCCTGGGTTCGCTTCTACCCACAATTTTCGGTGGGCAGAGGTGCACGGTTCGCTTTTGCCACTACGGATCCCTATTCCCGGCCCCGATCTTCCGGCGCTAACCTCGGCGCATGCACCGCATAGAGCGCCTAATCAATCTCATCGCCGCCCTGCTCGACTCGCCGCGGCCGATGACCGCCGAGGAGATCCGCCGGAGGATCGCAGGCTACGACCAGCCGACGGACGAGGCCTTCAGGCGGGCCTTCGAGCGGGACAAGGAGTCCCTGCGCGCCATGGGCGTTCCGATCGAGATGAGGGCCACCGACCCCTTCTCCGAGGCGCTGGATGCCTATACGATTCCCAGGCACCGCTACTACCTTCCTCAACTCGACCTCGAGAACGACGAGGTGGCGGCCTTGCGGATCGCCTCTGAGATCCTGTTGGGGCCGGGCGAGCGGGCCGGGGCGGCGCTTCTCAAGCTGTCGCTCGACGCGCCCCCTGCACAGGCGGGAACGCGTCTGGTGTGGGGCGCGGACCTCGCCGCCGAGCAGCCGCTGTTGGCGGTGCTCTACGAAGCGGTGACCCAGGGCCGGGTGGTGAGCTTCGACTACACCACCGCCACCGGTGCCGGGGCGCGCCGCATCCTCGAGCCTTACCGGCTCCTTCATCGGAACGGGCACTGGTACCTGGTGGGGCGCGACCGGCAGCGGGACGCGATCCGCGCCTTTCGCGTGTCGCGCATGAAGCCCAAGGTCGCTCTCTCAGACGATTCCTTCGAGGTCCCCGAGGACTTCGACGCCGCGGCCCATCTCGGCGAGGCGTGGCAGATCGGCGAGGACTCGCAGCCTGCGGTGGTCCGCTTCGACGCCGGGATGCGGTGGTGGGCCGAGCAGAACATGGCCTCGAGCCCTCTTAGAGAGGCCGGCGACGGCCTCGAGGTCGAGCTGCCCGTCGGCAACCCCGATGCTCTTATCTCGTGGGTGATCGGTTTCGGAGGTGCTGCCGAGATCGTGTCGCCCGAGGCCGTGCGGGCTCGGCTGCTCGACCACCTGGCACCCTTTCTCGAGGCCACCCAAGCGTGAGCTCCGCCGCTCCCAGCGCGCTCGACAAACGCCTCACCCGCATCCTGCTGCTCATCCCCTACCTATTGAAGAACCCGGGAACGACCACCGGCGAGCTCGCGGAGCGCTTCGGGGTCGCCGAGGAGGTCGTATCGGAGGACCTGCAGCTGGTCTATGTCTGCGGGCTGCCCGGCTACGGACCCGGCGACCTAATCGATGTGAGCTTCACCGGGGACCAGGTCTTCGTCGACACCGCCGACTACTTCGGGGCCCCGCTGCGCCTGACTCCGGCGGAAGCGCTCGCCCTCTATGCGGGAGGACTGGCGGTCCTCGAGCTGCCCGGAATGCAGGAGGCAGAGGCGCTCCGGAGGGCGCTCCGCAAGCTGGGGTCGGCGCTCGGGGCGAGTGCGGGACGAGAGTCCTCCGTCGAGGTCCACCTCGCCGGCGGCCCCGCCCGCCACATGGAAGTTCTGGGGCAGGCCCTCAGAGACTCCCGGCGGGTTCGGATGGAGTATTTCTCCGCCTCCCGTGCGGCGCTAACCGAGCGCACGATCGACCCCTGGGGGCTGGTGGCGACGCTGGGACGCTGGTACCTGGTCGCCTTCGACCACCTCTCCTCGGAAGAGCGGATGTTCAGGGTCGATCGCATCAAGGGGGCTGAGTTGCTCGACGAGGCTGCAGAGGTCCCCGAGGATTTCGACCCCTCCTCCTATCGCGAGATCTTTCGGGAGCGGCCCGAGCAGGAAGTGCTTAGCTTTGAGATCTCTCCTGAGACGAGCGGCTGGTTCGTCGACGCGTATCCCTGCCGGAGCGTGACCGAGCTCGCCGACGGCTGGCTGAGGGTCGAGCTGGTAGCGGGCGGCAGAGCGGGAGCAGCAGCACTGCTACTGCGGCTCGGTCCCCACGTGCGGGCAATCGCGCCGGAAGAGCTCCGCGAAGAGGCGCGCACGATGGCGGCCGCCATCGCCGCCCGCCACCGCGCCTGACCCTCCTCGCCGAGGAGCCTCCCGGGCCGGAGTGGCGCCCCGCCCCTGGCCATGGTTTGTGCCTCAAGCGGTGCGGAATCCGCCCCCTATGTAGCAAAGAGCTGCGGTAGGGGCGGGCTGTGGGCTGGGGGCGGCGCCGAGCCTCTCACTCAGCCGCCCCGGGGGACTTCAGGCGCACGACGTTGCGGCCCGACTGCGGATGGGGCAGCGCGAAAGAGAACGTCGATCCCTTGCCCCAGCTCGAATCTGCCCAGATCCGGCCCTGGTGCAGCTTGATGAGCCGCGAGCAAAGATAGAGGCCCACGCCGATGCCCCCGTGCTCACGAGTCGAGGAGCTGTCGATCTGCCGGAACCGCTTGAAGATGTGAGGCATATCGGTCGACAGGATGCCCTCGCCCCGGTCCTGCACTTCGACCAGGAGCGAGTCCTCGTTCTCGAGCTCACGGGCCCGCACGGTTACCGGCTCGGGCTCCGACGAATACTCGAGCGCGTTAGCGAGGAAGTGGCGGAGCACAAGCGCGACCTTGGTGCGGTCGATGGGCCACACCAGCTTGCGAGGCACGTCGAGCTCGATTTCGCGGCCGGGGAAGCGCTCCAACGACTCCTCTGCGATTTCGCCGAATAGCTCGGCCACCTTGGTCTCCTCATGCTTGAGTACGGATTCCCTGGTCTCTACCCCTGAGATGTAGAGGAGGTCCTCGATCAGCCGCCCCAGCTGACCGACCTTGGCGTCGATGGTGGCGAGTGCCTCCTTCGTATCCTCCGGCGAGGCCTTCTCGCCTCGCGTCAGCAGCGTGCGGGCGAAGCCGGTGACGATGGTCAGCGGTGTACGGAGCTCGTGGCCGATTATGGCGACGAAATCGCGCTGCGTCTGGGCGATCTCGCGCTCGACGGTGACGTCGTCCATGATCAGGACGCGGCCGGTGGGCGCGCCGGGCAGGCGAACGTCGGTGCGGCGCACCTTGTAGGTGCGAGGCGGGTTGCCGGCCACGACCTCGGCCTGTTGCTCGCCTGCGGCCAGCAGCATGGACTCGACCTGACGGTGGGCGAGGGAGCCGTCCACCGGGGCGCCTGCGGAGAAGGAGGCCGAGACCCCGAACAGCATCTCTGCGGCGGGGTTCAGCGCTACGATCCTACTGTCCGAGCCGGCCAGGACGATGGGGTTGGGCACGCCGCAGATGATCGCTTCGAGCTCTGACTCCCTGCGCTGCAGAACCGCGTGGAGCTGGGCTGCGCTGAGCGCGCTGGCGCTCTGCTGCCCGTGTGCCATGAGGAGGTCGTGGCGCTCCGCAACGGGACCCGGTTCGGGAGCCACCACGATGACGCCCTTCGTGCCGCGTGTGGTGCGAAGGCCTACGGCTACGAGCAGGTCGGGCCACGGCCCCACCACGGTCGTCACGGTGTGGAAGTCGATGGCCCTCGTCACCTCGTCGTGCTCCATGACCTCGCGGATGGTGTCTTTCGTGAACCCCCGGAACATGCCGCGCTCGATCCTGTGGGACTCATCGAGAAGGCAGACGAAGCCCCTGGGGGCGGCCGACAGACGGATCGCTCCATCAAGGATGTGCTGCAGCAGCTCGTCGAGCTCGAGGGAGCCGAGCAGCCCGCGGCTCGATTCCACCAACGCCATGAGGTCGGAGGAACGGCGCTCGGCTCGCTCATGCAACTTTGTCCGATGGATGACGGCTCCGGCCTGATCTGCGAACAACTGAGCGAGCCGCAGGTCTTCCTCGTCGAAGGCAGAACCCCGTTGATTGGTAGCGAGGTTCAAGACTCCGTTGGTTCTGCCCTGTGTTCTGAGAGGCACCACCACGCTGGAGTTGATCCTGCGCTCCTTGGGGACGAAGTTCACGAATGCGTCCTGGTCGACGTCCCCGAGCAAAAGCGGCCGTCCCGTGGCCAGCACCCGGCCGGCCACACCTTCGCCGACCGGCTGCTGCTGACCTACGACTACCTCACCGGGCAGTCCGTGGCCGGCCATGAGGACGAGCGTGCGTCCGTCTTCTTTCAAGAGCATGATCGAGCCACGCTCCGCCCCCAGCAACTCGACTGCGACCGACAGCATCTGGGCGACCGCGTCTGCAAGCGGCGCTTGAGAAGTTGCGATCTCGGAAACCTCCAGAGCAGCTTCCAATGCCGCCTTCCATCGGTCCGGGCTGCGGGGAAGTGAGGCACGGGAGAACAAAGCCATGTCTCTTCTATCGGAGCACCCCGCCTGCGTTTGAGCGTCGTCTACGTACATCGAACTAGGCGGCTAAATGTCGCCCCGGTCGGGCCGATACAAGAGGAACGAGATGATCCACGAGAAGGGGTTCCGAGATGACCACAATCAAGGCAACTTGTCCGGACTGCGGAGAGGTCGATCTGACAGCAGAGGACGTTTTACTGAGAATCGGTGCCACACGATCGGTCAATAGCTACGGGTTCACCTGTCCCGACTGTGCGGAGTTCGTAGAGAAGCCCGCCGACGAAAGAGTCGTTCGGCTGCTGCTCTCGGGCGGAGTGGTCCCGGTCCCCGTTCACGTCCCGGCCGAAGCCCTCGAGATCCACGTGGGCCCACCGATCAACCACAACGACATCCTCGAGTTCCACGAGCTACTCGAGTCAAACGACTGGTTCGACCTGCTGGTGGGTCCCCAGGGCGTGTGATCTCCACAATCGCAGCAGGGCCGGGGTCCTTTGGGCTCCGGCCCTTTTCTATACAAAAGTGTTCCTCCTCTTAGACTGAAACCTATGCCCCAAATTGGACCGCTCGAGATCCTGGTCGTCATGGTCGTGGCACTGCTGGTGTTCGGGCCCGAGAAGCTCCCCGAGATGGCGCGCAACCTCGGGCGCACGGCGTCACAGCTCAAGCGGATGGCCCAGGACATGAAGGACGACTTCTCGACCGCGCTCGACGACGACGAGGAGGACCGGCCCGCGCCCGGCTCGGGAAGCACTCGCCCACGCGCAGCCGGGGCGTTGCCCGGTGATGGCGACTCGGCCGCGGACGTGGCCGAGGAGAAGGACGGACCGTCCACCATCCAGCGGGCGGTGGAGAGCACCGAGGACGGCTCGAGTGACGACCATACCGAGGAAGACGACAACAGCTCCTCCAACCGGGCCTCGGCTGGAGGCAACTCCGATGCTGAAGCGCAAGGCGACGAGGATTCCTCCATCCAGGTCGCTGCTGGTGGCGGCTCAAATGCCGAAGTGGAAGACGAGGAGCGCTCCTCGATAGATGAAGACATCCAGCGCCTCAACCGCCAACAGCAGGATGCAGAAGCTGCGGCCGAAACCCCCACGGAGGATTCCAAGATCGAGCGCAGCGAGTGAGCGATACGGCCGAAACCCGCCGCCGCCGGCTGCGGTTGCGCCTCCGGCGCAAGCAGCGTCGGCGCGAGGTGGCGATGTCGGTGGTCGACCACCTTTCAGAGCTGCGCTCCCGAATCATGGTGTCGCTGGTGGCGTTCGTGGGCCTGTCGATAGCCGCGTTCTTCTTCTACGAGCCGCTGTTGACTCTGCTCACTAGGCCTTTGTGCAGCCTGCCGGACAGGCTCCTCGGGCCTACCGGGTGCCAGCTGAACGTCATCGGCGTGACCGAGGGGTTTCAGTTCCGGCTGAAGCTCACCGCTTTGGCAGGCATCGCCTTTGCATCGCCGGTGTGGGTCTATCAGCTCTACTCGTTCGTCGTGCCGGCGCTGACCCCCAAGGAGAAGCGTTACTCGATTCCGTTTCTGGTGTCCTCGGTGACGCTGTTCGCGGTCGGGTTCCTGTTTGCCTATCTCACGCTGCCCAAGGGGGTCGAGTTCCTGATCTCGCTCGGCGGCCAGGGCCTGAACCCGATCATCACGGCCGAGAAGTACCTGAACTTCGTGGGCCTGGTGCTGATCGCCTTCGGCCTCACCTTTCAGCTTCCCCTCTTGCTGATCTTCTTGGGCCTGGTCGGTGCCGTCACGGTAGAGCAGCTGCGGCACAACCGCAAGATCGCGCTGGTGGGGATCTTCGCTCTCTCGGCGATCGTCACTCCGAGCCAGGACCCCTACACGATGTCGATCATGGCGCTCCCGCTCTACGGGCTCTACGAGGTGACGATCCTGATACTGCGGCGCGTCAAGCCCACTCCGGCCTAGAGACCGACTTAGTAGGATTGGATATGATTCGAGCGATATGCCGGTAAAGGGAAAGAAGAAGGCACAAGCACGCGGGAGCCAGGGACGACGACGGCCCGCTGAGGCCCCTCGCCCGGTTGTTGCGCCCCGCAGGCCCCCTGCCTGGTACCGCACCGGGCCGGGCCGGGCAGTGCTGGCGATCGTTGCGCTGGCCTTGGTGGGCGGGATATTCGCGGCCATCGCCTCCACCCAGGACGACTCCGGCGCGCAAGGCCGTGCCGATGCGCTCGATCGCTATACCGGCGAGGTCAGAGGCGTCCTGCAGTCGCTCAGGCCGGCGGCCTCCGACATGACCACCGCTCCCACCAGCGTGGGCGAACAGGAGACCCGCAAAGCGCTCAGGGAACGAGCTACCTCCTGGACGGAGACCATCGAGGGCGCCAACACGAACCTCTCCCGAGTGTTGTCTCCCAGCTCCGCCCAGAGCGCCCATAGCCTGTTCCTGCAGTCGGCGCAGATCTATCTGGCGGCGGGCAAGACCTACGCTCTCGCCGCACAGATCGAGGGCGACGACGCCGACCGGGTGCTGGCGCGTGCCGCCGAGCAACGTGACCAGGGCGGGCAGTTGTGGCAGAGCGCCACCGTGCTGCTCGACGAACAGCGAGCCGAGGTCGGGCTGGGGGTTTCGGGGCTGACTCCGCCCAGCCTCCCGCCGGCGCAGCCGCAAGACGGAACCGGCGCCGGTTCAGGGCAGGGCGACGGCTCGGGGGCGGGAGCGGGCAGCGGCGGAGGCTAGCGATTCGGGCCCTCGGATCTCTCCGGAGGTCTTCGAGGCGTCCTACGACTTTCCCTTCGACTCCTTTCAGCGTCGGGCGCTGGCCGCTCTGGAACAAGGCCTATCGGTGCTCGTGGCCGCACCTACCGGAGCCGGCAAGACCGTGGTGGGGGAGTTCGCCGCCTGGCTGGCCCTCAGAGGCGGCGGTCGGACCTTCTACACGGCTCCCATAAAGGCGCTGTCGAACCAGAAGTATTCCGACTTCTGCGCCCTCTATGGGCCCACGAACGTCGGCCTTCTGACCGGCGACAACTCGATCAACGGGGATGCGCCCATCGTGGTCATGACCACCGAGGTCCTGCGCAACATGATCTATGAGGACTCCGAGGGCCTCGACACGCTGCATTGCGTCGTGCTGGACGAGGTCCACTACCTCCAGGACCGCTACCGCGGCGCCGTGTGGGAGGAGATCCTCATCCACCTTCCGGTCGAGGTCCTCACCGTGTCGTTGTCGGCTACCGTCTCCAATGCCGAGGAGTTCGCACGCTGGTTGCAGACGATCCGGGGGCCGACCGAGGTCATCATCGAGGAGCATCGTCCGGTCGAGATCAGGCACTGGTACTTAGCCTCGGACGAGCTCCTCCCGATGTTCGTTCAGCGCCCCGGTGGAGGCCCCATTCCCAACCCCCAGGCTCGTGCCTTCGACCCCCGCCGCAGCCACGGCGCCGAGCGTCCTCGGCGGGGCGGCAAAAGGCCCCACACGCGGCGACGGCGGATACCGGCCCGCACCGATGTCGTGGAGCGACTGAGCGGCGAGGGGATGCTTCCGGCGATCTACTTCATCTTCTCCCGCCGCGGCTGCGATGCGGCCGTTCAGCGCGCCGTGGCCGAGAACGTCAGGCTCACGACGCCCCCAGAGCAGCGGGCGATCATGAAGCTCGCCGAGGAGCGCACGGCCGACTTCAATCCCGACGAGCTTGCCGTGCTGGGCTACGACGAGCTCTTCGAAGGCCTCCGGCGAGGAGTGGCGGCGCATCACGCGGGCATGATCCCGCCCTTCAAGGAGGCCGTCGAAGACCTCTTCAAGCAGGGGCTCATCAAAATCGTGTTCGCGACCGAGACACTGGCGCTCGGCATCAACATGCCGGCGCGCACGGTGGTCATCGAAAGCCTGATGAAGTTCACCGGGGAGAGGCACGAGATGATCACTCCGGGCCAGTACACGCAGCTCTCGGGCCGGGCCGGCCGCCGGGGGATCGACGAGCTCGGCCATTCGGTCGTGCTTCTGCAGCGCATTGCGTCCTTCGACCAGATCTCGAGGCTGGCGTCGACGCGCACCTACCCGCTGCTGTCGTCGTTCACCCCCTCCTACAACATGGCAGTGAATTTGATGCGCAACTACGACCGCTCCGAGGCCGAGCACCTGGTGAACTCTTCCTTCGCCCAGTTTCAGGCCGACCGTGAGGTGGTCCAGCTCGAGCAGACACGCGCCCGCCTCGACGGCTATCTTGTCTCTTATCGCGAGAAGGCCGGCTGCGAACGGGGCGATATCGGGACCTACGTCGAGCTCCAACGCCGCCTGAAGGAGACCCAGGAGCAGCGAGGACGGGCGTCGCGCGAGGCGGTCGCCGGCGCTCTAGGCGCCCTACGCCCGGGAGACGTGGTCGACCTGCCGGGCGGCAAGCGGCGGGGTCGCCACGTCGTAATCGACATCAGCGAAGGACAGGACAGGGGGCCGCGCCTTCAGGTCATGTCGGAGGAACGAACGGTCACCTGGCTGCAGCCCTTCAACCTGAGCGCCGCCCCGCGCGTCGCCGGGCGCCTGCGGTTGCCTCCCGCCTTTCAACCCAAGGACGCGCGCTCCCGCCGCCTCCTGGCCCGGCGCCTTAGCCGTCTGAACGTGGAGCGAGCGCCCCAGGCGAGCGAGGAAGAGGACGCCTCGGATGACCTTCAGCGGGCGCTCGAGGAGCATCCCAGCAGGGGTTGCACCGAGCTCAACCGGCACCTCCACTTCTGGCGCCGGGCCGTAAAGCTCGAGCGTGAGGTCGCCGGGATCGAGCGTCGTGTGAGCCGCCGTTCACAGACCCTCAGCCGCCGCTTCGAGCGGGTTCTCGAGGTGCTCCAGCGACTCGGATGCGTGACCGGCTGGGCGCTGACGTCCAAAGGGGAGACGCTGGCCCGCATCTATAACGAATCCGACCTGCTCGTGGTCGAGGCACTCGAGGAGGGCATCTTCGAAGGCCTGGACTCCGCCGAGCTCGCCGGCCTACTCTCGAGCCTCGTCTACGAGACCCGCGGCCCCGAGCTGGACGTGGTTGTGGTGCAGCCCACGAGGGCAGGGGGGCGTGCTTGGGAGCGGCTTGTGAGGCTGTGGGGAGAGATCTCCTCGGAGGAGCAGCTGCGCGGGCTCGAGCTTACGCGCGAGCCCGACCCCGGCTTCTCGCAGCAGGCCTACCGGTGGGCATCCGGCGCCGGGCTCGAAGACGTGCTGGGCCCCGACGACGCTCCCGGAGACTTCGTCCGTTCCACCAAGCAGCTGATCGACCTCGTGCGGCAGCTCATCGACGCGGTGCCCGAGGGCGAGCTGCTCGAGAGCCTACGGACGTGCGCCGACGCGCTGCACCGGGGAGTCGTGGCCTACTCGTCGCTGGAGCTGTGAGAGGGCTGCGAGCCCAGCCCCCGACGCTCTAGCAGAGCTAGCCCCGCTGAGCGGGGTCCTGCCTGCACAAAACCAAATGGACCGCCCGCGTGGTTGACTGCCCCTCACGAGTTTAGGTAGAGCACGAGGGGCCGAGAGATGCGCATTCTTTTGAGCGGGGCGAGCGGTTTCATCGGCAGCGCCCTTCGCCGGGTATTGGAGCAGGAGGGCCACGAGGTGAGTGCGCTCAGCCGTAGCGCCCCGGCCGATTCGAGCGCGGTGCAGTGGGATCCCGATTCCGGCGAGCTCGACCCTGTCGCGCTCGAGGGCTGGGATGCCGTCGTTCACCTTGCTGGAGAGGGGATCGGCGATCGGCGTTGGAACGAAGCCCACAAACGGCGTGTGAGAGACAGCCGCATCAAGGGCACCACACTGCTGTCCCGCACGCTGGCGAAGCTCGACAGGCCCCCCGCAGTGCTGTTGTCCGCGTCTGCCATCGGCTACTACGGGGACCGGGGCGACGAGGCCCTGACCGAGAACGCACCCGCCGGGGGCGGCTTCTTGGCAGGGGTCGTGCAGGCATGGGAAGAGTCCACGGCCCCCGCTCGTGACTCCGGCATCAGGGTCGTGACCATGCGCTCGGGCCTGGTGCTCGATGGAGGCGGCGGAGTCCTCAAGCGGCAGCTGATCCCCTTCCGGCTGGGCATGGGAGGCAGACTGGGCGCGGGCCGCCAGTACTGGAGCTGGATCACGCTCGAGGACGAGGTGCGGGCGATGCAACACCTGCTCGACGCGGACGTGTCCGGGGCCGTGAACCTGACCGCCCCGACCCCCGTCACCAACGCCGAGTTCACCGCGGTCCTCGGCCGGGTGCTGTCGCGGCCCGCCTTCTTGTCGGTCCCCCCCGTCGCGCTCGAAGTGGTGTTGGGCAAGGAGATGGCCACGGAGATGCTCTTTTTCAGCCAGCGCGTGGTTCCGTCGAAGCTCGAGGGCTCAGGCTTTCGCTTCCGCCATCCCGAGCTCGAGTCTGCGCTCAGGGCCGTACTCGGAAAATAGTAACGGGAAACGCCATTTCGACGGCCGTCGTCCTGTTCAACCGGGACCTGAGAGTCCACGATCACCCTGCCCTCAGAGGAGCGGTCGAAGCGTCCGAGCTCGTGGTCCCGCTCTTCGTCCTCGACGACGACATCCTTCAGAGCGACTACGCACGCCCTAACCGGCTGGCGTTTCTGCTCGACTGTCTGAGAGATCTGCGGGCCGCGCTGAGGGAGCGGGGCGGCGATCTGTTTGTGCGCTCCGGAGATGTCGTTGCAGAGACGATGGCCGTGGTGCGCGGGGCGGGCGCGCAAGCGGTGTGGGTGAGCGAGGACTACAGCTCCTATGCCCGTCTGAGGCAGCGGCGGCTCGAGGAAGCCTGCTCCCGGGACGGCATCGAGCTCGAGATGCGACCCGGCGCAACTGTGATCGAGCCGGGAGCGATCGTTCCCATCGGGGGCGATCACTTCAAGGTCTTCACTCCCTACTCCCGCAAGTGGAGCGCACTGCCTCCCCGGCCGCTGCTGCGGGCGCCGCGCCGCGTGCCGGAGGACTCGGGGCTTACGAGGGGGCGCCTGCCCGCGCTCTCCTCGCTGGTGGCGGGAACGGTTTCGCCGGAGCTATCCACGGGAGGAGAGTCGGAGGCACGAAAGCGCCTGGGCCGATGGCTGCGCTCGAGCCTCGAAGGTTACGGAGACCGTCACGACGATCTTGCGGGCGATAAGACCTCCCGCCTCTCGCCCTATCTGCATTTCGGCTGTATCTCTCCCGTGGAGGCGGTCGCCCGCGCCGCGGGCAAACCGGGGGCAGGGCCCTTCATACGGCAGCTGTGCTGGCGCGACTTCCATCATCAGGTGCTGGCTGCAGCTCCCACCCTTCCCCGCGCCGACTACCGGCCTCGCGGTCATCGCTGGAGTGATGACCCTCAGGGACTGCAGGCGTGGAAGGAGGGCCGCACCGGCGTCCCGATCGTGGACGCAGGCATGCGGCAGCTCGCACGCGAGGGCTTCATGCACAATCGGGCCAGGCTCGTCACCGCCTCCTTTCTCACCAAGGACCTCTATATCGACTGGCGCTTGGGAGCCGCCCACTTCTGGGACCTGCTGGCCGATGGCGACATCGCCAACAACGCTGGTAACTGGCAGTGGGTGGCGGGCACCGGCAACGACACCAGGCCCAACCGCATGTTCAACCCGATCCGTCAGGCGCATCGTTTCGACCCAGCCGGGGACTACGTCAGGCGCTACGTTTCAGAGCTGTCCGGCATCAGGGGGGCCGCGGTGCACGAGCCGTGGAAGCTTCCGGAGGACAAGAGGGCCGCGCTGGATTACCCGGGCGCCTTCGTCGACCGCGGCGCGCTGCGCTCATCCTTCCCGGGCGGCCACCTCGGCCAGGACTAACGCCCCCACCGCTCCGGCGCGACCTCCGAGGGCCGCGCCGACGACGAAGTCCGGAGTTTCATGCTCGGCCAGGCCCGGGTAGCCGGCCAGCGTTTCCTGCAGCTTGGCCCTGATCCGAGTCAGTAGGTCGGGCAGCCGGGACACCCCTCCGCCGAGCACGATGCGCTCCGGGGCGATCGTGTAGATGACGTTGCGCAGCCCCGCCGCCAGATAGAACGCCTCTAGCTCGACAGCGTCGTGCAGGTCGCGGCCGCCCAGCTCTTCGGCCGGCCGCCCCCAGCGTGCCGCGAGAGCGGGCCCGGAAGCCATTCCCTCCAGGCAGTCTCCGTGGAAGACACAGCCGCCGGGGTAGTCGTCGCCCGGCAGCCGGGGTACGAGGACGTGGCCCATCTCCGCGTGCACGAGGCCGTGGGCGACCTCACCGTTGATCACTGCGCCCGCCCCGATGCCGGTTCCCACGGTCATGTACACGAACGTGCTGAGTCCCCGGGCCGCGCCGGCCCGGCCCTCGCCGAGCGCGGCGCCGTTGACGTCGGTGTCGAAGCCAATTGGTAGTCGTAGCCCCCGGCGGAAGTGCCCGGCGATGTCGGTGTGGGACCAGCCGGTTTTTGGGGTGGCCCTTATGAAGCCGTACTCGGGGTTCGTAAGGCGAAGCTCGAGCGGTCCGAAGGAGGCGACGCCCACAGCCTCGAGCACGCCCCCGGAGGAGGTGAATTCGGAGAAGAAGCCGGCGGCATCGGCAAGGGTATCTTCGGGGGCGCGGGTGGGAAAGCGGACTTCTGAGACGATGTCCTCCGCAGAGCTCCCCGTAACACAAACGAATTTGGTGCCGCCCGCCTCCACCCCTCCGAACATCATTGCGCGTCGAATTCCCTCCATCGTCGGGCGTGCCTGCGTATCAGTGACTTGGTGGGTTAGTGACCTTAGGAGGAAGACGATGCCAGTAGGGATGGATCATCCATCTAAGCAATCTCAAGCCAGAACGATTGCACCAACATTGAGGGAGGCACTGGCATTTCCGATCGCCTTCAAAGAAGGGCCTCATCGACCTGATACTCACACACGTCATCCAGTGGACGGAACAGGACCTGCTTGGCCGTCCTGGTTCTAGCCTTCTCCAAAGGAGGGCGCTGTGATCATGCTGTGAATGCGCGGCGGACTGGACTTGGTGACCTGCTAATCCCGATCTCAGCCAGAAAGGGCTGTTTTGTTGCCTCCATCAATCGGGATCCTCTTAGGGTGCACTTCCGGTGCGTAGGGGATGGAGAGCTCGAGCACACCAACGTCGAAGCGTGCTGAATCCCGTCCACCTCATCCGGGTTCACCCCGGGTAAGTCCAAGCTAATGACCAGTCTGTCCTCAGTGTGAAAGACATCGGTAGGTACCTGCGATGGCGGGCTTCGCTCAAGCATTGGACTAAGTTAAGGTCGATTTGCCACCCTCGAACACTAGGGTTAGGGCGATATTGAGTCGTTCACAGTCGCTCACCTAGCTTTTAATGCAATAAGCAAGGCGTTTAGCTCCCTCCCTACGTATTAGATACACCTTGCTCAATTGCTCCGAACCCCCTAGCTTGATAATGCATTCTAAATAGGTGGACGAAGCGCCGACGGGCCCCGCCCGCAGCGTTTCGCCAAGTGAGACATAGGGGGAAGCATGCGCAGTTCGAGGTCCATGCCCGCGCGGGCACTAATTCTCATTACGGCTGTGGTAGCTGCGACGGCCGCAGTTCCCGTCGGGGCGCTTGCCCAGACGGTCCCCGGATATGAGCTGACGCTTCTGCCGGCCGGGGGTTTGCGCGAGACCGGTACCGAGCTCGAGCTAATAGCCAGGGTCGACGGTATGACCGCCGGAGTAAACGCTGAGATCGACGTCGAATGGCGCGCGAGCAGCCCCAATGACCCCGACGCCTCTACCAGCTACGATTCGCCCGACGAGTCCTGCACGGCGTCTGACGGCAACGCCGACGGCACCGGCACCTGCAAGATCAGCTATGTGGGTACGACCAAGGGCAACGACAAGATCATCGCCTGGGTCGACGACGACAACGACAACTCCACTCCGGATCTCGATGTGGCCGAGCCCCAGCGGACTCCCAAAGGCACTGTGGGCGAGCCGGACGACACCGACCGGATCGGCAACTGGTGGTTCGAGGGGGTAGAGGAGGGCGCCAAACTCGAGTGCGACCCCGAGACCCACACCGGGTTCACCAGCGAGGCGCGGACCTACACGTGCTCGGTTACGGGCCCCTCGGGACCCATCGCCGGCGCCCGCGTCGACCTCGAGAACCTCGGCGGGGCTAACGACTCCGACGACTCCGACGGGCTGGAAGAGGGCACCACCAACACCACTCCCGACTTCGACGACGCCTGCAGCTCGCCGGGCAACCCCGACGGCACCGACGACTCGGGACGCTGCACGATCACGATAGCGGCTTCCGAGCGTGAGGCCGGGACGGCGGAGCTGTGCTTCTGGGTCGACGAGGACTACAACTGGGCCAACGACTTCGAGCCTTTGGGAGTAGAAGAGCGTGACGGTGGCCGCTGCGACGAGGAGCCTCAGGACGAGTCCCTCGGCGGCGACCAGCTCCTCACCGACGTGGTCGTCAAGACCTGGGACATCCCGGACATCAAGACCGGCGCCTGTGCCGGTATGAACTACACCAACCGCAGGTCCAGCGGCAACGGAGGCCAGATCATCTCCGGATCGCCCTCCGCCGAGGTTCTGGTCGGCACCTCCGGGCCGGATGTCTTCTGTGCCTTCGGTGGAGACGACCGCATCAAGGGCCTG
>JACDAL010000086.1 GCA_013695465.1 Actinomycetota bacterium
CAATGCGCCCACCCCTCCTCGAGGAGGAATGTAGAGGGGTCGTGTCCCGAAGTCAACGGTCCGTACTAGGAAAAGTTCGCGTCTTCGTCTAGGCGGGGCGGCGCGAGACAATGAAGCCGTGGAGACAATCCCGGAGCAGGACGCGTCCAAAGTGCGACGAAGGGTCGTGCTGTTCGTGGCGCCGGCGGTGGCCTTCATCGCATTGCTTGCCTACGGAGTCGCCAAGGCCCCGGCCGCCCCCCAGATCGGTGAGCGAGCGCCCGACTTCTCGGCTCCCCTTCTCGCGGGAGGGGGCACCTCTTCCCTGGAGGACTTCGAGGGCAAGCCGCTGGTCATCAACTTCTGGGCCTCGTGGTGCGAGCCCTGCAAGGCCGAGGCGCCTCTGCTCGAAGAGGCGCACGAAGCCTACAGGGGACAGATTTCTTTTCTCGGCGTCGACGTCCGCGACGCCCGCAGCGACGCGCGCGATTTCGTGACGGAGTACGGGGTCGGCTACCCGAGCGTGCGGGACGAGTCGCGCTCGATCTATCGCTCTTACGGCCTGACCGGACAGCCTGAAACGTTCTTGATCGACTCCGAAGGAATCGTCATCGATCACGTGGCAGGCCCCCTGTTGCGCCGGGACGAGCTGTTCACGATGCTGGACATCCTGGTGAGCCGCGATGGTTGAGACCCTTCCGATCGCGTTCGCAGCCGGACTGGTGTCGTTCTTGTCACCATGCGTGCTGCCGCTGGTGCCTGGATATCTCTCGTTCATGTCGGGCTACGGGCCCGAGGAGCGCAAGGGCTTCCAGACAGCGTATGTCGCGGCGGGATTCGTTCTCGGTTTCACGCTGGTGTTCGTAGCTTTGGGTGCGAGTGCGACTCTGCTCGGCTCGGTCTTGCGATCCAACCGCGAGCTCATGATGCGCCTTTCGGGCGTACTCATCATCGTGCTGGGACTGGTGTTCCTGGGTGTGATCCGCGTCCCGTGGCTCTATCGGGAGCGGCGCTTCCACCCGACCCCCAAGGCGGGCCTGTGGGGCAGCGTGGTTCTGGGAGGGGCATTCGCATTCGGCTGGAGCCCCTGCATAGGGGTGACGATGGGCGCGGCCCTCACGTTGGCGGCGGGCCGCGAGACGGTGCTCGAGGGGGCCGTGCTACTGGCCGTCTACTCGCTGGGCCTGGGGGTGCCGTTCATCCTGGCCGGGCTCGGCATAGCGAGGCTGGCCTCCACGGTTTCGTGGCTGCGTGCTCACACACGAGCGCTGAACTTCGCCGGAGGGGCGCTCCTGGTGATCGTAGGACTGCTGTTCGTCACCGATCGGGTGACCGAGATCTCGGCGTGGATGCAGAAGGGCATGACCGCGGCGAATCTCGACTTCTGGAGCTTCTGAGCCGGGGCGGCCGTCCCGTTCGTCCACTCCCGGGCGCTACGACCTCGCCATCGGCAGTGGCAAAAGCGGACCGAGGACATCCACCCACGGAATTCCGTGGGTGGACGCGGACTGAGGACATTTGCCACCGCGCCCCCCACCCCGGCCCCTGCCCAGCCGACTTTGTGATTTGGCTCACAAGCTGCGATACCATGGCTCCCTATGCGCAGCAGAGCCATTCCGGAGGCCACGGTCGCTCGCCTCCCCATCTACCTCCGCGCCCTGCTCGACCTCGCCGAAACCCAGCGGGCGCTGACGGTCTCTTCCGAAGAGCTGGCGCGCCTGGCCGGGGTGAACGCCGCCAAGGTCAGAAAGGACCTCTCCTACCTCGGCTCGTATGGGACCAGGGGGGTCGGCTACGACATTGAGTACCTGCTCTACCAGATAACTCGGGAGTTGGGGCTCACTCAGGACTGGCCGACGGCGATCGTCGGGATCGGCAACCTCGGGCGTGCGCTCGCCTCCTACAAAGGCTTCTCCGAGAGAGGTTTTCGGATCGATGCGCTGTTCGACAACTCATCCGAGGCCGTGGGCGAAGAGGTCGGGGGCCTGATCGTCCGACATCTCGATGAGCTGAAGGATTGCGTGGCTGAGTCCGGGCTCTGCATCGGGATCATCGCCACCCCCCCGACGTCGGCTCAGGAGGTCGCCGAGCACTTCGTCGATGCCGGGATCAAGTCGATTCTCAACTTCGCCCCGGCTATGGTCAACGTCCCGCCCGACGTGAACGTCAGGAAGGTCGACCTCTCCATCGAGCTCCAGATCCTGTCCTTCTACCAGCAGCGTACCCAGGCAATCGCGGCCGCCCGCGAGGCCAACCGGCGGCTCAACCTTCCCTCGGCCTGAACAAGATGCCCGTCATCGCCGTCGGCCTCAACCACAAGACAGCCCCCCTCGGTCTGCTCGGTCACTTGGCTATTTCGGAGGACACCCTCCCGAAAGCGCTCCATCAGCTCTCCACCTACGAGCACGTGCTGGAAGGCGTGGTGCTGTCAACCTGCAACCGCATCGAGGTCTACGCCTCGGTAACGAGATTCCACCGCGGCGCCCAAGACCTGCGCAACTTCCTGGGGGAGTTTCGCCACCTCGCGCCCGAAGACTTCTCCGACCACCTCTACACGTATCACGACGATGGCGCCATCAGACATCTGTTCCGGGTCGCCTCGGGCATCGACTCGATGGTCATAGGGGAGTCGGAGATTCTGGGCCAAGTGCGGCGAGCGTTTCAGGCGGCCCAGACAGAGGACCTCGTGCGCCGCACGCTGGGGCATGCCTTCCGGCAGGCTCTCAAGGTCGGTAAGGCAGCGCGCGCCGAGACCGACATCGCTCGCAATCCGGTCTCCGTGTCCTCCGCTGCCGTCGACTTCGCCCGGCGGACCTTCTCCGAGCGCTCGCTGGCCGGAAAGAAGGTGCTGCTGGTGGGGGCAGGGAAGATGGGGCGGTTGGCGATGCAGGCGCTCGAGCGCGCCGGTGTCACCGACGTCGTGGTTGTCAACCGGCGTGAGGAGCGGGCCCGCGATCTGGCGCAGCGCTACGGCGCGGCTCCCCTCCCCTTCGAGGATCTAGAGAATGCGCTGACGAGCGCCGACATTGTGATCTGCTCGACGACCGCTCCCGGGCCGGTCATCAACGCCGACACTATGCGTCGCGCCCGTTCTCACAGGGAGCCATCGCAAGACCTGCTGGTGATCGACATAGCGGTTCCGCACGACGTCGATCCGGAGGTGAGGCGGATCGAGGGCGTCACGGTAAGAGACCTCGAGGATCTTGCCCGGGTCGTGAAAACCAGCCTCGGGAATCGCCACTCCGAAGTTTCCAAGGTCGAGGCGATCGTCGCCGCGGAGGTCCGGCGTTTCATGGAGTGGGAGCGCGCCGACGAGGTCGCTCCGGTGGTGTCCCGCCTGGTGGCGCAGGCCGAGAAGGAGCGGGCCGCCGAGATGGAGCGCTTCAAGCGCCGGCCCGGCGTCGACGACGCCACGGTCGAGGCCGTCGACAGGCTCTCCCGCCGCCTCGTCGCCAAGCTGCTGCACGAACCGATCAGTCGCGCCAAGGAAATGCCCTCGACTCATCAGGGGCAGCTCCACCTGTCGGCACTGCGGGAGCTGTTCGAGCCAGACGAAGGCTGAGCTCGCCGTGTCACTCGATCACCTGGTGATCGCAACGCGCGGCTCCCGTCTCGCGCTGCGTCAAGCCGAACTGGTCGCCGCGCAGTTGGCCGAGCAGCACCCCGGGCTCGACGTGGAGCTGCAGGTGGTGACAACCTCCGGCGACCGCGACCGTCGGCCGTTCGCGGACATCGCCGGCACCGGCCTGTTCGTGGCCGAGGTCGAGCGAGCAGTCCTCGACGGCCGAGCCGACATCGCCGTTCATTCCGCTAAAGACCTGACCGCCGAGCTGGCCGAGGGTGCGGTCATCGCCTGTGTTCCCCGGCGAGAGGATCCCAGAGACGTGATAGTCGGGGGCGGGGGGTCAAGCGGTGAAGAGCGGCTTGGCTCCCTGCCCTCGGGCGCGAGAGTCGGTACCTCCAGCATGCGCCGGCAAGCACTGGCGTTGGAGGCCCGGCCCGACCTCGAGATCGTCGAGCTTCGGGGAAACGTGGACACCCGGCTCGCCACCGTCGCCCGGGGCGAGATTGACGCCGCAGTGTTGGCCGCCGCCGGGCTCGAACGTCTCGAGGCACAGGCTGATTCGGGTCCCCTCGACGAATCGTGGTGGGTGCCGGCGCCGGGCCAGGGAGCCCTCGCCATCGAGACCGCGGCCGGCCGATCTGAGGTCGTGGCCCTGCTGGCCGCCCTCAGCGATCCTCGTTCGGAGGCAGAGCTCGTCTGCGAGCGGGCTTTCGCCGAGCGACTGGAAGGCGGCTGCTCGGTGCCTCTCGGCTGCCTCGCCACTGCGAGCGGCTCGACCCTGGTGGTGACCGGCTTCCTCGGCGCTCCCGACGGTTCGCACGGGCTGCGCGACCGCATCTCGGGGCCGGCCTCCGACGCCTCTGCCCTGGGTGTCGAGCTCGCCGAGGCGATTCTCGACGCGGGTGGTAAGGACATCCTCGACGACGTGCATGCCGAGCCGGGCACTAGTTGAGTGCCTCGGATCACACCCACGGAGGACGTCCGCTCGACGGCTTGCGCGTGGTGGTGACGAGGGCTCGGGAGCGCTCCCGGCCTCTGGGGGATGCGCTCACTGGGGCGGGGGCCGAGGTCGTCTATCTGCCCACGATCGAGGTAGGGGACCCGGCGTCGTTTTCGGAGCTCGACCTCGCCCTCAAGAAGCTCGCCGAGGGCCTCTACACCTGGGCCGTCTTCACGAGTGTCAACGCGGTGGCCAAGTTCTGGGAGCGCCTCGGCCACGCAGGCCTCGACACCCGCGCGGTGGGCCGTACCAGGGTCGCCGCGGTGGGGCCGGTGACCGCCGCCGCCCTCCTGGAAAGGGGTATTCGAGCGGACCTGGAGCCGCAGGAATCGACCGCACAAGCGCTGGTGGAGGCGTTGGGAAGAGGCCCCGGGCAGGTGTTGTTGCCGCGGGCCGAAGGCGCGCCGCAGCATCTCATCGACTCGCTGCGGTCGATCGGCTGGATCCCCGATGAGGTGGCCGCCTACCGCACGCTACCGATTCGGAGCGGGGGTGCGGCCAGGGACGCCGTGCGCGCCGGGGCCTTCGACGTCCTTACCTTCGCCAGCGGGTCCGCAGCTCGCGCCTTCGCCGAGCAGGTGGCCCTTCCCTCGCAGTTGGGTTTGGCACCGGACGGTTCGTCAGAGCGGCTCATCGTCTGCATTGGCCCTCAGACCGCGGCTGCGACCGAAGCTGCGGGCTTCCGAGTGGACCTCATAGCCGGCGAGCACACTGCGACCGGGCTCGTCGGCGCGCTCACAGAGCGCCTCGGGGACCGTGGCACGATGGAGCCATGACCCCCTTTCCCACCGAGCGCCCGAGAAGGCTGCGGTCCACCTGGGCACTGAGAGCGGCCTTCGCCGAAACTCGGCTTCACCCTGCGAACCTCATCGCCCCCCTGTTTCTGAAGGCGGGCATCGACGCGCCCGTTCCCATCGCCTCGATGCCCGGAGTGGTGCAGCACACGCGAGACAGCGCCCGCAAGGAGGCGCGCGCACTGGCCGGGTTAGGTGTCTCGGGTGTTCTGTTGTTCGGGGTGCCGGCCCGCAAGGACCCGTTGGGGACCGAGGCGCACAGTCCCACCGGGGTCATTCAGCAGGCGATCCGGGCTATCAAGGACGAGGTTTCTGACGAGATGGCAGTGATCGCGGACTTGTGCCTGTGCGAGTACACGGACCACGGCCATTGCGGCCTGCTCGCCGGAGATGAAGTCGACAACGACTCCACGATCGAGGTCTACGGGCAGATCGCCTGTTCGCAGGCGCAGGCGGGCGCGGACGTTGTGGCGCCCTCGGGAATGATGGACGGTCAGGTCAAGGCCATTCGGGCGGCGCTCGACGACTCGGGCTTCGAGCACACCCCGATCCTGTCCTACGCGGTCAAGTACGCGTCCAGCTTCTACGGGCCCTTTCGTGACGCGGCGGAGGGGGCGCCGCGCTTTGGAGACAGGCGGAGCCATCAACAGGATCCTGCCAACTACAGGGAGGCTCTGCGGGAGGCACAACTCGACATCGGCGAGGGGGCCGATGCACTAATGGTCAAACCCGCGCTCGGCTATCTCGACATCGTCCGTGCGGTCAAGGATCACTTCAACTATCCCGTGGCGACCTACAGCGTCTCCGGCGAGTACTCGATGATCAAGGCGGCCGCCGCCAACGGGTGGCTCGACGAGCGCGCCGCGGTACTGGAGGCGTTGACCTCCATGCGTCGAGCCGGCGCCGACCTGATCGTGACCTATTCCACTAGGAGTGCAGCCGAATGGTTGAGCTGAGCCGGGCGGCCTCCGGCAAGCTCTTCGCCGAGGCCCGCACGCTCATGCCCGGCGGTGTGTCGTCGCCGGTGCGCGCCTTCTCCGCGGTGGAGGCCGATCCCTTCTTCGTGGCGAAGGGCGAAGGGGCACTGCTCCTCGACGTGGACGGGAACTCGTTCATAGACCTGGTCCAGAGTTGGGGGGCGCTGCTGTTCGGCCACGCCCATCCCGAGGTCGTGGGGGCGGTGTCGGAGGCGGCGGCGCGCGGGACCTCGTTCGGCACTCCCTCAGAGCTCGAGGTCGAGCTTGCCCGCATGGTCGTGTCGCTTGTTCCCGGAATCGAGCAAGTGCGTTTCGTGTCGTCGGGCACCGAGGCGGCGATGACTGCGGTACGCCTGGCGCGCGGCGTCACAGGGCGAGCCAAGGTGCTCAAGCTGATCGGCTGCTACCACGGTCACCTCGACGCGCTCTTGGTCGACGCCGGCTCGGGTGTCGCTACTCTCGGCATCCCCGGAACTCCGGGCGTTACCGCCGGAACCACCGCCGACACCGTGGTCGCCCCCTACAATGACCTCGACGCGATCGAGGCGGCGGCCGAGATGTGCGGGGAGGATCTCGCTGCGATTCTGGTCGAGCCCGTCGCTGCCAACATGGGCTTGGTGCTGCCGGCCGAAGGCTTTCTTGCGGGACTGCGCGCGCTCGCGGATGAGACCGGTGCATTGCTCGTCTTCGACGAGGTCATCACCGGCTTTCGGGTCGGGCCCGGCGGGGCTCAGGAACGCTTCGGGGTCCGCGCCGACCTCGTGCTGCTCGGCAAGATCCTGGGCGGAGGGCTGCCGGCCGCCGCCGTGTGCGGTGCTGCAGAGATCATGGAGCAGCTCGCACCGGTGGGCCCCGTGTATCAGGCTGGAACACTGTCGGGCAATCCCGTCGCGATGGCGGCCGGGCTCAGGACGCGCGAGATGATGGCCGCCGATGCCGATCTTCACGATGCGCTGCAGGAGAGGGGGCGCTCACTGGCGCGGGCTCTGGTCGGTGCAGCCTCAGCGGCGAACATCGAGCTGGTCGCCTCGGCCATAGGAGGGCTCGCCGGCTTCTTCTTTTCTGCCGAAAGCGTTACGAACTTCGAGAAGGCCGCCGCCACCGACGG
>JACDAL010000097.1 GCA_013695465.1 Actinomycetota bacterium
AAATCTCACTAGCTCGGCGAAGGGCTACAGCAGCACTGAAGGAGCCCATCAAAAGCGAGTCGGCCATCTCAGTGCAGCGAGCGGCGTCGGGCTCGGTTTCCATCATGAGCGGCTCGGGCAGCCACGTGCCGACGTAGCGCTCCCGACGCACCCGCGCCGAGCGCAAGTGATTGATGCCAGCCGCGTCGTTGACCACCGTTGGATAGACCCTTGGGCTGCTCGACCTCCGTGCCCTACTGGGTCTCGCGATGGAGTCGAAGGAGCGCCGCCTCCACGATGTCCTAGGCCTCCGAGGCGCTCCCAAGCGTGCGGAAAGCGATCGAGAGCATGAGCGTCCGCCCTCGGAGTAGGACTCATACACATCGTCCTCTCCTCACGTCCTGGTGCGGTAGTGGAGATGAATCACGTCGTTGCCGAAACGGCGCTCGTCCAGCAGTTCGAGTCTCAGGCGGACATTGCTGGGGAGTGCTTGTTTGCCGCCTCCCACCACGATGGGCGAGACGAACAGGTGGTACTCGTCGACCAACCCGGCCTTGATGGCCTGGACGGCGAGGTCGGGACCGCCCACGCTGATGTCAGGCCCCGCCGCCGCTTTCATCTGCCGGGCCGCTTCAGAGTCGAAGTCTCGCTCGATCCGCGTCCTGGCGCTGGATACCGTCTCCAGCGACTTGGAGTACACGATCTTGTTGGCCGCCTGCCATATCTTCGCGAAGTCCTGCACGAAGGGCGACTGGTCGGCGAGGGTGTGCGCGGTCTCCCAATAGACCATCACCTCGTACATCCGGCGCCCGTAGAGGTACGTACCGACCGGCCGCTCGAGGTCGTTGACGAAGGTGTGCACCTCCTCGTCCGGCGCAGCCCAGTCGAAGTTGCCGTCTTCGTCCGCTACGTAGCCATCGAGCGACGTGATCGCCGAGTAGATCAACTTGGCCATGTTGAGCCTCCCTTTACGGGCAATAATTGCCTTTTGCAACCAGCCCAACGAGCATAGGTAACTGCTCCTGGAATGTAATCGATGTCCGGAGTTCAATGACCAATGTCCACGCCTCGGGGTGTCCCGTCACCTTGAGAGCACCGATGCATCCACAGCGATGTTCTATCTGGATGGAAAGATAACGGCGGACACCCTGCCGGCAGCTTCCGCCTGCAACGATTCTCCGGCGTGGCTATACAAGTCAAGGGTGATGGTCACCGTGGAGTGACCGAGGCGTTCCGACACTATCTTGGGGTGGATGCCCGCCCGCAGCGCGATTGTGGCGTGCGTGTGGCGAAGGTCGTGCAGCCGTATCCGGGGAAGCCCAGAGACCCTGACAAGAGCGGCGAATCGCCTCGTCACTCGACAGGGGTGAAGGGCCGTTCCGTCAGAGTCGCGGAACACGAGGCCGTGCTGTCCCATCTTCTCCCGGTGACGTTCCAGGACCTCAACCGTGCGGTCGTCGAGCGCGACCACCCGCTGGCCCCGGTGCGACTTGGGTGTGGATAACTGGGGCTCGTATCCTACGGCAACGAGCGTCTGCTGTACGGCCGCTCTCCTATGGGCGATATCGATGTCCTGCCATCGAAGTCCCAGTGCTTCTCCCCGCCGCATGCCCGTCATCGCCAGTAAGAGCCACAGGGGGTACCAGGCGTCGTCTCGAACCGCCGCCAAGAAGGACCCCAACTCCTGCGGACTCCAGGTCGTGACCTGGCAGCTCACGAAGGGTCGGGGCGGATCCGAGCGGTCGACTGGATTGTCCGCCAAGAGGCCCCACCGAACTGCGTCGCGCAGTGCTCGGTGAAGGGTGGCGTGGATGCGCCGAACGGTTGAGGGCGACAAGCCTCCTCGGCCCTTCCTGCGCCCTTCTGACATGAGTCGTGCGTAGAAGCGATTCAGTCGCGGCGCATCGAGTTCGGCGAGGTAGATGGATCCGAGCAGGGGGCCAATGTGGACGAGCACGTGCGAGCGATAGCCGACGAACGTGCTTCGACGAACCGTGTGCTCAATTGCGGGCAACCACTGCCGTTTTAGGAACTCCCCCAATGGGACCTCCGTCATGACTTCTCAGACTCTTCGAGGCCAAGTGACACGACAGTCCATCCAGCCTCAGCCAGGGCCGCGTGCCTCCGGCGGATAGCACCGTCGTCGAAGGCGCTCGCACGCGTCTCACTCATCTCCTCCAGCCCCTCGAACACACTTTCGATGGCTGACTCGAGGTTGGATCGGACATATCGCTCCCCGATGTAGGCGTAGGCCCTGCATTTCGAGTCGAGGTTCAGGTAGTAGCGGGTGAAGCCGTGCTTGTAGAGGCGTACGTCGCCCCAGTAACCCATGAACATGAAGCCGGCGCACCACTCGAGGGGAAGTACCTTTTCCAGTGGCGCCCAGTCGACTTCGTCGGCTCGCCGCTCTCTCAAGGTTCCGGCTCCTTACTAGCGGGGCTGTAGGCGATGTGGCGTGGCTCCATTGGATTTCACGATAGGGGGAGATCTGGCCGCCAACTGTGGCGCGCGCCACTTTTTCGGAGTTTTGGAGAAAAGGGTGGCCCAGGATCCGCATCTTCGCAGCGTTCAGCTGAAGACGAGCGAACTCCGTCGGTGCTTGGGGGGTGGTTGGGGGCGTTCAGCGAGCGCTAATTCCCTCCCAGGGATGACAGGGTCGGAAGTATGCTCTGGACGTGGAAGGCATCGAACGTTTCTCGTTCAAGGAGATCCTGGGCATAGTCCGGGAGCATGGAGGCTCGAATCCGAGAGTGTTCGGCTCGTACGCCCTGGGGGAGGCGCGGGAGGATAGTGACCTGGACTTGTTGATCGACGCTGGATCCACCATGTCGGTGCTGGACGTGGCCGCAATCCAAGTCAAGGTGGAACAATTGATCAGCTTTCCGGTGCAAGTCGTCACCGAGGGCGCGCTGCACCCGTTACTGCGGGAAGACATTCTTCAGAGCCCAAGCCCCTAGGTGCCTAGGAGGGCGTCGTTGTAGACATCAAGTCGGGCAGCGGGTTCGGAGAGGTCGAGAGCTTCACGATAAAAGACGGGGCTGAAGAGTTCGAGATCTTCGTCGATCCTGAAGTCACATACGACTTCCCCCTCGCCCACCTCAATTCGCACCGCGCGGGAGCGAAGGCCGTGCGAGTAGAGGCAGAGTCCAGAGCGGGAAGCTTGTTGCGGTCTCGATCAGCGACGCTTAGAGGGAACGGAGCAGCGCAGATAGCTCGTTTGGTGCAACGCTCCCCTCGTACTTCGCCGCCACCCGACCAGTTTTGTCCGTGACGAAGACCCACGGCTCCGTCGGCAAGCCCCATGCCAGCACGGCAGGGACCGGCTTGAGCTGCTCGGGAACCTTGTCGAGATCGTCGGGCTCGACGTGTACGAAATTGACGCGCGGGAAGTCCTTGGCGATGTCTTTGACTATCGTCAAGGTAGGTCCGCACACCTGCGACGTGCATAACTTCGGTTTTGCGAAGACGATGACCGTCAGCTTGCCTGCTTTCAGAGCTTCGGCGATAGACATCTCGTAGAATCTGCGGTCAGGATCTGCGTCAGTCGTTATCTGGAGAGGTCGTCGACGTCTGAGATACTCGGTGTGTCCACCGCCGGTGCCTTCTCCCCGATCTGTGGTGTCGGTCCCTCCTTTTTCACTTCGAAGGTAGTTCGGACGTTGGCGTCGTACCCGCCGCCCCGGACGTTGATCACCGCTTCCCATTCACCCGGCCTGTCAAAAGTGGCTTCTTCCGACCCATAGGCCTTGCACCGGTTTGATGGTCCACAGGAACGACATCGTGGTCTCAGATGATGGCTTCTGGACATCGGGTCCGACGAAGGCAACCTGCAGCGCCGTCTTCGGTGATCTCACCGGAGCATCGTTGGTGTCGATGAGTCCGATCTGGAGACGGTTGTCGCCCACGACGATCTCCGAGGACGCGATCACGGGGAAAACATCCTGGCCCGGCGCCGGCGCTCCTTTGCTCGTTGGTACCTGATCTCTGCTTCTGGCCGAGCATGCGCCGAGGGCGAGGATTATCAGCACAGCCGTCAGGGTGATCCGTTTCACAACTCCCCCTCGGTCCCAGAGCCCATCCGTCTGACGAGGATCTCGACGTTCGAGACGAGCTCGTCTTCAGAAATCGCTCCCAAGATCACCGTTCCTTGCTGATCGCCGGCCTGTGCGCCCGAGATGGCACCGATGAAAGTCCAGCGGTGATCGACGAAGAACGTCTCGGGCAGGCCCTTGACGCCGAAGTCCTTGGTCAAGCTCTGATCTAGATCACGAACGGTTGGATACGTGATGCCGAACTCATCGACGAAGCGCTTCGCGTCGCTCTTAGCGTCCTTGATGTTGACCCCGAGGAAGATGACTCCATCATTCTTGTAGGCGCGCCACGTTTTCTCCAGCAGGGGTGCCTCTTCACGACAAGGAATGCACCACGATGCCCAGAAGTTGATAACGACGGGCTTACCTTTTAGCTTTTCGTCGGTGAGAACGCCGCTGCCGTCGAGAAGCTCTAACTCGAAGCTGGGTGCGGCGTTGCCCGACACGGCCTGTGAACCGGTGCGCGCGAGCGCGAACCATAGGATCGCGATGAACGCGAGCGCCGGAACAAGGGCGAGCAAGATCCGAAACGACCTCGATCGGGACGGCTTGCCGGGTAAGGCTTCCACCCGATTGCTCATTCCGCCACCGATTCAGAGGGGTCTCGGCCCGACCACTGCCACACCCCAACTGCGATGCCTGCAGAGACCACTCCTCCGGCGATGAGCAGCGTCGCCCGTCCTCCAGACGAGCCCGCAGCCCGCTGGACGAGGGTAGCAAAGCGGGTCATCAGCCCCACGAGGGGGTCGCTGCTCAGGGCTTGCGGCGGAGACCAAATCACCTGCGCCCAGTAATAGGTGAGGTATGCGCCCGCGACCAACAGCAATGCCGATGCCACACGTTGCATATGGGGCAGCAGACCTTTGAGCCGGCGAGCCAGACCGTCCCGAGCCAGTGCCGCGCCGAGCGACAGCGCCATCAACATCGTCGCCATCCCGAAGGCGTATGCGACGAAGACGATCGTGCCTTCGACCACGCTCGCAGTGGCGAGCGATGCCCCGACGAGCGCCACGAAGATGGGGAGGGTGCACCCGAGTGAGCAGACCGCGTAGGCGGCCCCGAACCAGACCATCGTCGTCGGCCGCCTGCGTCGCTGCACCGACAAGGGCCGCCGCGGGCTGAGATAGACGGTGCGGCCGGCGAGCCCCGCCACCGCGGCCACCACCATCAGCGCCCCGATGGCGAGCCCCGCCCACGGAATCGCGCTGGTGAGCTGGGTGACCCCGTAAGCGATGGGTACCCCGACGACGGCGAACACAGCGAGGAAGCCGGTCGAAACGAGAAGACCCACCAGGAGACCCTGGGAAGCGCGCGCCGGGGCGCGCGGTAAGACGTCTTCCTCCGCTCCGACGTAGAAGGACAGGAAGGCCGGCAGGAGCGGGAATCCGCACGGGTTCACACTCGCAAGCGCACCGGCAACCAAGGCGAGAGCGAGGGGCAACTCCTATCTCCTCACGGACGCACCCACGTGTCCCCGCCGTCGCGGCTGACATACACCGATGCTTCGGGTGCCTCGAGCACCGCCGCGAACAGGAGATCAGGGTCGTGCGGGCTGAACTCGACGATCGACGCGCCCTGGGGGATCTCGAGTGGCTCCCAGGTCTCGCCGCCATCGATGCTCTCGGCAGCCGATCCGAGAGTCGTGACGAGGATGTGGTCGGTATCGTTCTCGTCCCAGCTGACCCACATCGCGCCCTGTACGCCGCCAAGTGATTCCCAGGTCCGGCCCCCATCGGTGCTCTCCATCGCGCCACCGGCCATGTCGGGCGCGAGCAGATGCTCGTCGTTCAAGGGATCGACCTGGATGCGGCCCATAAAAGCGCCACCGACATCTTCGCTGCGCGCCTCCCAGGACTGTCCGTCGTCGGTTGACGCGAGCATCCCGACGCCGGCAAGACCGGCGTAGACAACCTCGTCTCCTGCGCCGAGCGCGTGAACATCGGTCGACGGCAACCCGTCGTTTCGTTGCTCGAACGACTTACCGCCGTCGGTTGAGACGCTGAGCCCAGGATGTCCACCGACGAGGATGGCGTCGTCGCTGAAGGCCCATCCCATCGCATCGGCGCCGCTGAGGTTCTCGACCACCTCCCACGTCTCGCCGGCATCGGTGGAGACTGAAACGCCTTGGTGACTCCCGATGTAGAGGGTGTCGGGGTTGTCGGGGTGCACCACGAGAGAATGGAGATCGTCACCCACGACTGGATTCGTGATTGCGACTCCGAGGGACGGAGCGTCGGTTTGCCCCGATCGAAGCGAAATCACGACGATTAGTAACACGACAACTCCGACCACCCATGGCAGCCATGTGAACTTCCCATACCACGGCTGCTGCTGTTTGATGCGGGGTCCAGACTTCGGTCTCGTCTGGGACCGTTTCTTGCCCGGCTTGGGACGGGTCTGGGATTTAGCCATCGAGCGACTCGGTCTTGTCATCGAGCGCCCGCTCTGCCTTTAGGCGAGATATCTCCTCACGCAACTCGGCGACTTCCTCCTGGGACGCGCCCCGGTCTAGAGGTTG
>JACDAL010000100.1 GCA_013695465.1 Actinomycetota bacterium
TCTCCATGTCCTCGCCTGCGGTCAGTCCGATCACGTGGGAAGGCCCGAAGCTGAAACCAAATGCGACCGCGCCCACTAGCTTCTCGGTCCCGCCGTCGGTTACGTACACGGGCGAGCCCGACATGCCGAACCAGACACCCCCGACCTTGTCGATGGCGGTGCTGTGGACCTCGGCCATGATGAGGTCGCGGCCCGGAAGGATGGCGTCAGGGTAGACACCCAGGATCTCCGCGTCGAACGGCTGGGGTGTGTTGCCTTTGGATACGGTGTAACCCGTTCCGTTCATGCCGGCCACCACATCGGCCACCGGCATGACCGTGGGGCAGTCGGTGGTGGGAGCGGAGTTGGCCGGGGTGATCGCCAGCGCACCCACCAGCGCAACCCCGGTAAACAACGCGGCGAACCTCTTGGGCGGGCCCGCCCGGAGTGTGCTCATACAGTTCCTCCCCGCTCGGAGGTCCGCGCGCGAACCTCTTCCACTACCAGCTCGATTGTCGTCGAGTACCCATCTGACGTGCAAGGGCTTGCTTAAGTTGCGTAGAACGGCCAAATGGTCGTGAAAGGCTGCGAGGCGCCCAATAATGACCACTCGACAAAACCATGACCACTATCACGCTCATAGAGGGAGACGGCATCGGCCCCGAGGTGGCGCAAGCCACCCGGTGCGTCGTCGACGCGCTCGGGGCGCCCATCGAATGGGAAGTACTGGAAGCGGGCCTGCCCGCAATAGAGGCCCACGGCACCCCTCTGCCCGCCCACGTGCTCGAGTCGATCAGGCGCAACAAAATAGCGCTCAAGGGCCCGGTAACCACTCCCGTAGGCACCGGTTTCCGCTCGGTCAACGTCACGCTCCGCCAGGAGCTCGAGCTCTTTGCCAGCGTGCGCCCGTGCCGGCTCTTCGATGGCGTTCCGTCCCGCTTCGATGTGGTCGACCTCGTCGTCGTGCGAGAGAACACCGAAGACCTCTACGAGGGCGTCGAGTTCGAGATGGGCTCAAAGGAGGCGACGAAGCTGCGCGGCTACCTCGACTACATGCATGGCTTCAAGATCCGAAGAGACGCGGGCATCTCGCTCAAGCCGATCTCGGTTACAGCCACGAATGCGATCGTTCACTTTGCCTTCGACTACGCCAAGCGCCACCGGCGGCGGAAGGTAACGCTCGGCCACAAAGCGAACATCATGCGCTTCTCGGACGGACTTTGGCTGGACACGGCTCTGGAGGTCGAGAAGGGCTATCGCGACGCCGGCTTCGAAGCCGTCCAAGTCGACGAGCTTGCGATGGTGCTCGCATGGCATCCGGAGGAGCTTGATGTCATTGTGCTCCCCAACCTCTACGGCGACATCATCTCTGATCTATGTGCCGGTCTGATCGGGGGCCTCGGATTCGCGCCGGGGATGAACTTGGGCAACGAGCACGCGGTGTTCGAGCCGACCCACGGCTCGGCCCCCGACATCGCAGGCCGGGGCATCGCCAACCCGATCGCGATGATCCTCTCCGCCGAGCTCATGCTGGATCACCTCGGACTCACCGCCGAAGCTACACGCCTGGGACGGGCCGTCCGGGCCGTACTCGGCTCGGGAAAGATAAGAACCGCAGACATGAAAGGTGAGGGCGAGCCGTCCACGACCTCGGAGGTAGCCGACGCCCTCGTGGCGGCGGTGGAGGGCTGAGGTGACTTCAGACGAGCTCACCCGGGCGATTGCTTTCGACGCCGCTCGGCAGGAGAAGCTGTACACGAGAACTCAGCCATTTCAAGGGGGCCGCGCCTTCTTTCATGCCGACTTCCCGGATGTCTACGATCTCAACTACCTCCAGGTGGAGGACCTCTCCTCGGACCTCGAGGCGTCCGCTCTGGCGGCTGAGGCCGATCGCATCCAGGGTGGCGGCGGGCTCAAGCACCGCCGGGCCCAGGTCGCCGAAGAGGCCACCGGACTGAGTCTCGAGAACGGCTTTCGGGAGCTCGCCTGGGAGGTCGAACGGCTGCTGCTCATGGCTCACCACCGGGAACCCGACCGGCACCTCTCTCCCGGGACGGCAACCGAGATCGGCCTCGAGGAGATGAAGATAGCGCGCGAGCTCTCGTTGCGCCGGGAACCAGAAAAGAAGAGCGAGGACGAGATCGCACAGCTCACCGACACTGCGCGCCTAATGCAGGAGGCAATCGGCGCTCGCTTCTATGCCACCCACGCCTCCGGAGAGGTGGCATCGACTTGCGAGCTCTACTCGGACGGCTCGACCGCGCAGATAGAAGCGGTAATCACGCTCGAAGAGCACCGCAACAAGGGACTGGGGCGCGCCGTCGTGCTGGCGGCGCTTGACGTTGCTCTATCGGAGGGCCACGACTTCGTCTTCCTCATTGCCGATGATGATGACTGGCCCAAGGAGCTATACACAAAGCTAGGCTTCGACCCCATCGGTCGCGGCCTTTTCAACTTCCTCCGTTCGCCGAGCACTTAGTGCCCTCTCCGAAAATACGGTCGCATTCGAGCGCCCCTGCATCCCTGCTCGCGTCGTTCCACGTCACTCACGTACCTTCCAGGTACGATCGCTTCTCGCGCCTAGCGACCAGGGCGCAGTGACGCTCTCTGTGCTGGCAGTATTTCCGGTGCGGAGCACTTAGAGTTCCAGGCCATGGACCGAACCGAGCTCGATCAGCTGTCCACCGAAGAGCTGCACGATCGCGCCATGGATCACGCTCGCTCCCACGCCGACATCGGTTTTCTGTGGTCGGTGGCGAGGGCCCTGCCGGCGGCCGAGATGGCCTC
>JACDAL010000115.1 GCA_013695465.1 Actinomycetota bacterium
CGATTTGCTGGCGAGGCTCGAGGAGGGATTTGAGGAAGTCGGTTCGGCGTTAGTCGCCGCCAATGCCTCGTGGGGGCCTTCGGAGGCATGACCGGCGCGCCGGGCCGAGATGGCTCTCAGCAAGCGCTCGACGCATCCGTGGGTCCGCAGTTGGCCGGCTCGATCTTGACCGCTACCTCTACCGCCACCACTCGAATGTCTTCTCCGAGGCGCAGCGCCGGACCAGCATCGACCTGGATTGGAGCCGGTGGTCGGCACATCGGACCCAACGTTCCGAGCACCTCCCGGTCTCCTCAGCACCCTGGGTCGCCGGCCCGGAAGCCGTCGGTTTCAAGAGCGCCGCCACTCAGTCGATGCCATTGGTACAGCAATGTCTGATTCCGAGCGGCGCCAAGCCGCTGAAAAGGGTCGACAGCGCCCCTCCGGGAAACGAGGGGGCGTACTTCCGTGGCTCTGGCTGGCTTCGGTCGCTGGGGCGACGGTTCTTTATTTCGTCCTGCCGACTTCGTGGCCCGACTTCGTGTACGCGACCGTTGGGGCGCTGTCCGTATTCCTGATCGTTGCCGGCGTGCGCATCTTCCGTCCTCCAAGAGCCTACGCTTGGTACCTGCTCGCAGCCGGACATGCCATGACCGTCTTGGCCGACATCGTGTTTTATCTTTACGAACCGGTTTCGGGTTCCCCCCCTCCCTACCCTTCGTTTATCGACGCCATCTACCTCTCTCTTTATCCGCTCACGGTGGCGGGTCTTCTACTGCTCGTCCGAGGCCGCTCGCCCGGTCGCGACCGGGCCGCAATGATCGATGCCTCGATCATCGCCACGGCGGGAGCGCTGCTGGCATGGGTGTTCCTGATCGCTCCCTACGCGACCGATGCTGCTCTGACGCTCCCGGAGAAAATGGTCTCGATCGCTTACCCATGCATGGATGTGCTGTTGCTGGGCGTTGCCGCGCGACTCGTTGTCGCCTCCGGCTTCCGCGGTCTCAGCTTCGTCCTGCTCGTGTCATCCTTTGGCCTGACACTCATGGCCAACGCTGCGTACGGCGCCATGATCCTTTCCGGAAGCTACAAACCCGGCAGTCTGATTGATGCCGGATGGTTGTTCTCTTACGGCCTGGTGGCTGCTTCTGCGATTCACCCGTCCATGCGCCGATTGTCCGAGGCGGGTTCGACGACTTACACCAAGCTCACAAGAGGACGCCTGGTGGTCCTCGCGGTTGCGTCTCTGACTGCGCCGGTAACTCTGGGCATCCAGGCGGCCTTGGGCCAACCCCTCGAGACCCCCGTCTTCGTGGGCAGTTGCGTGGTGCTGTTCCTTCTCGTCCTGATGCGAGTGTGGGGCCTGGTCTCCTCTCTCCTTTCCGAACGAGACATCCAGCGCATCTTCCTCGAAGGGGTCCTCGAGAATCTCGACGCCGGTGTTGTCGCTTGTGACGCCGAAGGGACGCTGACCTTGTTCAACCGTGCCAGCCGGGAGTTCCACAACTTGCCCGCAGAGCCGATTTCGAGTCAGGAATGGGCGGAGCACTACGATCTCTACCGCGCCGATGGAGTGACGCAGCTTCCGACGGCTGAGATCCCCCTTTGTCGAGCGCTCGACGGAGAGCAGGTTCACGACGCCGAGATGGTCATCGCTCCCAGGGGTGGCGAGCCTCGGACTCTGTTGGTGAACGGACACTCCCTGCATGGCGAGCAGAACGTCTTGCTCGGGGCCGTCGTCGCGATGCACGACGTCACCGAATTGAGGAAGGCCGAACAGATCGCTCTTAGTCGTCAAGCGCTTCACGACTCGCTCACTCACCTGCCGAACCGACTTCTGCTCCGAGACCGGCTCGATCACGCGCTCGTCAGCGGAGGGCGCCATTCGCACTCAGTGGTCCTCCTAGTTCTTGATCTCGACGGTTTCAAGACCGTCAACGACAGCCTCGGGCGCCAGGTCGGCGACCAGGTATTGATCGTCATCGCTGAGCGATTGCGATCCACCTTGCGGCCCGGGGACACAGTCGCCCGTCTCGAGGGTGATCAGTTCGCCGTCATTCTCGAGGACATGATGAAGGAGCAAGCCGTGGGCATCGCGGCGGAGCTCGACATCATCGTCAGAGAGCCGGTTTCGGTCCGAGGCCGATCGATCGCAGTTGCGGCCTCCATCGGCATCACGGAAAGCGAGAAAGGAAACAGCGCCGAGGAGATGTTCCGCAATGCCGACCTTGCAATGCGCTCGGCCAAGTGCGAAGGCAGGGTACAGGTCTTCGAGCCCTCCATGCACGAGGCCGTGCTCAAGCGGCTTACCCTCGACGCCGAGCTGCGCGAGGCGATCGCCGGCCACCAGTTCACGCTTCACTACCAACCCATCGTTTCGCTCGCCACCGGGAATCTCACGGGCTTCGAGGCTCTGATCCGTTGGGATCACCCGGACCGTGGCCGTGTTTCCCCTGCCACCTTCATACCAGTGGCGGAGGCCACCGGGCTCATCGTGCCGCTCGGGGAGTGGGTTTTGCGTACGGCTTGTCTCCAGGCTCGCAGATGGCAGGAAGCGAATCCCGAGACACAAGATCTCCAAATGCACGTGAATCTCTCCGTTCGCCAGCTCCAGAGCGATTCCGTCGTCGAAATCGTCGGTGCGGCGCTGACAGACACGAGACTCAGTCCGGACCAGCTCGTGCTGGAGATAACCGAGAGTGCGGTCATGCACCGGGGCGAGTCCCTGGTGGTTCTCGACCGGCTGCACGAGACGGGGATTCACTTTGCGATCGACGACTTCGGTACCGGGTACTCGTCACTCGACAGGCTTCACTCTCTCCCGATCGACAAGGTGAAGATCGACAAGTCCATCATCGACTCGGTCTCCAATGGTTCACCCGCCCCGCTGGTCGCAGCCACCATAGCCATGGCTCACAGTCTGGGACTCCAAACCGTGGCCGAGGGCGTGGAGAGGGCCGAGCAACTGCCGTTCCTGCGTGTTCACGGTTGTGACCAGGTACAGGGCTACCTGTTCGGGCGGCCCACTGTTGCCGCCACGATCGATGAAATGCTGGGGGACCGGAACACCGAATCTCGATGGACCGACCTCGACCCTCGAGAGGAAGCTCACAGGTTCCACTCAGTGGGCGAGGTCACCGAGCGGACGCAAGAAGAGGGCTCGTGAGGAAACTCACTGCCCTTGCCAGACGGGCGGCGACGCCTTGATCGGGTCGTTATCCGTGCCCGTCGGCGAAGTAGCCAACCCTCAGGTTAGAGGCCGGGATGCAGAAGTTGATCATGAGGGAACGGACCAAACAGTCTCGAGAGCTTTCACAACTTTCCCTTGGAGGTTTCGATGGTAGACGCAAAGGTTGCTCCCGCCGACACGGTCGATGCCAAGGTTCTGCTGAGCGTCCTGGCCCAGGTCAAAGCAGGGGATTTCACCGCCCGAATGCCCCTCGAGTGGACGGGCGTGCCCGGTAAGGTCGCCGACGGTCTCAACCATGTCATCGCCGCCAATCAGGCCCTCGGGACGGAGCTGGCCAGGGTCAGCCGAGTCGTGGGGAAGCAAGGCGAGCTCTCACAACGAGTCGTGCTCGGAGGGTGGACCCAGAGCTGGTCTGGCAGCGTCGAATCCGTGAATAGTCTGATCGAGGCCTTGGTGCGCCCCACCAGCGAGATGCAGCGTGTCATCGGTGCGGTCGCCGACGGCGACCTGAGCAAGAAGGTGTCTGCCGACGTCCGCGGAGAGATGCTGGACCTGAAGAACATCATCAACGCAATGGTCGATCAGCTCAATGGGTTCGTCTCTGAGGTTACTCGGGTCGCCCGCGAGGTTGGGACCGAGGGCAAGCTGGGTCAGGCTGCAGCGGTCACCATCGAGGTCGGCGGTGTGTGGAAGGACCTGACCGACAACGTCAACCTTATGGCCGGCAACCTGACCGGACAGGTGCGAAACATCGCCGAGGTGACTACTGCGGTGGCCAACGGGGACTTGAGCAAGAAGATCTCGATCGACGTCAAGGGCGAGTTCCTCGAGTTGAAGAACACCGTCAACGCCATGGTCGACCAGCTCAACGCCTTCGCCGGCGAGGTGACGCGAGTCGCCCGCGAAGTCGGGGTCGAAGGCAAGCTGGGTGGCCAGGCGCAATCGAAGGAGGTCGGGGGTGTTTGGAAGGACCTGACCGACAACGTCAACCAGTTGGCTGCAAACCTCACCAACCAGGTGCGAGCCATCGCGGAGGTGGCCACCGCGGTCACCGAGGGCGACCTCACAAGGCAAGTCCGGGTGGAGGCAAGCGGAGAGGTCGCCGTCTTGAAGGACAAGCTCAACGAGATGATCCGCAATCTCCGGGAGACGACCAGGGAGAACATCGAGCAGGACTGGTTGAAGACGAACCTGGAGCGCTTCACCCGCATGCTCCAAGGCCAGCGCGATCTGGCCGCCGTGTCGAGCATGATCCTCTCCGAGCTGGCGCCCCTCGTCTCCGCGCAGCATGCGGTCTTCTACTCGATGACCACTTCCTCGGCTGGCGGTGAGCCCGTGCTGCAGTTCCAGGCCGGCTACGGCTACGAAGAGCGAAAGCACTTGTCGACCTCCTTCCGGCTCGGTGACGGTTTGGTGGGCCAGTGCGCCAAGGAGAAGAAGCGGATCCTGCTCACTGAGGTTCCCGGCGACTACGTGAGAATCAACTCGGGACTCGGCGAGTCCTCTCCGCTCAACATCATCGTCCTGCCGGTCCTGTTCGAGGGATCGGTGCGCGCCGTGGTCGAGCTCGCTTCCTTTTCCCCCTTCAGTCTGACTCATCAGGCGTTCCTCGATCAGCTCCCGGAAAGCATCGGCCTCGTCCTCAACACCATCGAAGCCGACACCGTCACAGAGAACCTGCTCAAACAGTCCCAGTCTCAGGCACAGGAACTTCGTTCGCAGCAGGAAGAGCTACGCGAGTCCAATGAGGATCTTGAACGGCAGGCCAAGCTTCTCGCTCAGCAGAATATCGAGGCGGAGCAAAAGAACAAAGAGGTCGAGCAGTCTAAGCGCCTGGTCGAGGAAAAGGCCGGTCAACTATCAGTCTCGTCGAAGTACAAGTCCGAGTTCATTGCCAACATGTCGCATGAGCTTCGCACCCCACTAAACAGTCTCTTGATCCTTGCCCGGCAACTCGAAGACAACCCCGACAACAACATGACCGACACCCAGGTCGAATATGCGAGCGTCATCGGTACTTCTGGCAACGACCTACTGGGTCTTCTCAACAGCATCCTCGAGCTGGCCAAGGTCGAGTCGGGTACCGTCACGCCCGAGATGATGGCTTTCTCCGTCGGACAGCTCCGTAACACGCTCCTCCGCGAGTTCGAGCCCGTGGCCCAGGGAAAGGGTCTTAGCTACTCAATCGACCTCGCACTCGACAGCCCCGGAAGTATCGTCACCGACCCGCAACGCCTCCAGCAGATACTCAAGAACCTGCTCTCCAACGCTTTCAAGTTCACCGAGCGTGGCCAGGTGCATTTACAGGTCGGCTTGGCCAACAACGGATGGAGCCCGGAGACGGAGTCGCTCGCCAAGGCCTCCTCAGTCGTGGCCTTCAGTGTCAGCGACACCGGTATCGGTATCGACGAAGGGCAACATCAGCGGATTTTCGAGGCTTTCGCGCAGGGCGACGGCACTACCGCCCGCCTCTACGGGGGCACGGGCCTCGGCCTCTCGATAAGCCGCGAGCTGGTGGGCCTGCTCGACGGTGAGATCACCATGGCCAGCACGCCAGGCGAAGGCAGCACCTTCACAGTCTTTCTTCCGTTGGGTCGGCCCGCGACAGAGGCACTAACCACCCTCCCCGCAGATGTGATGCCTGCTCCGGAACGATACGGCTCGCCTGTCGCTGCCAACGAAGTGATGAGCAAGCATCCGGGTCTGAAGCCCGATCGGCGCCGATCCAACCTCATAGACGATAAGGCCTTCGCCGGGACGAAAGTTCTCGTGGTCGACGACGACTACCGCAACATCTTCGCTATGACAGCGCTTCTCGAAAGAGGCCACGCCGACGTCATACCCGCCGAAAGCGGTTCCGACGCAATCGCGATCCTAGAGGGGAGGACCGACATCGACATCGTCCTGATGGACATAATGATGCCGGTCATGGACGGATACGCCACCATGCGCGCAATGCGATCGATCGATCACCTCAAGTCCCTTCCCATCATCGCCGTGACCGGCAAGGTGATGTCCGGCGAACGCAAGCGCTGTATCGATGCCGGGGCCAATGACTATTTTCCCAAACCAGTCGATACCAGCGAGCTCAGCGCGGTCATCGGGCCGTGGTTGCGCGGGTCTCCGGTGATGAGCGGGGTCGCGGGAGTAACTGATGCGCAGCCCAAGCCGTGAAGCCTCTATGACATCGTCGGGCCTGCAAGCAACCAATGCACGCGGGCCGACAACGAGGTCGCCTGTTCCCATCCTGGTTGTCGACGACAATTCCGCAAAACGGCTGGCACTGAAGGCCGTGTTGTTGCCGCTCGGTTATTCTATCGTCGAGGCCGACTCCGGAGAGGTCGCCTTGCGTTGCATCATGGACCAGGACTTCGCCGTTATCTTGCTCGACGTTCGTATGCCTGTGATGGACGGGTTTGAGACCGCTGCTCTCATCCGCCAGCGCCGGCAGTCGGAGATGACCCCGATCATCTTCATTACTGCCTACGCGAACGACGAGATCGTGCAGACCGACCGCTACGTCGAAGGTGCGGTCGACTTCATGTTTGCGCCCGTTCAACCTGACGAGCTTCGAGCCAAGGTCTCGGTCTTTGCGAACCTCTTCATCAAAGCGGAGATACTTGCCACACGAGCTCGAGGAGTGCAGACCACCGCCGACCAGTTGAGGCTGCTCACAGAAGCGGCTCCCATTGGGATCTTCCAGACCGACTCCAAGAACAGATACCTGTACACCAATCCGCGCTGGACTGAGATCACCGGGATCCCAGCCGAAGAGGCGGCCGGCCGGGGTTGGGACATCATCATCGACTCGGAGCAGCGGGCCGCCCTTATCGCCGAGTCGGCTGACGGTGCCGGGTATCCGGTGGGGCTCTCCCATAGATTCGAGATTCGGCCTCCCGGTTCGGGCTTACGGATGGTGCTGATGACCTCGAGGTCCATCCCGGACGCCGGCGGTGGAATAGCGGGATGGGTGGGGACCCTCGCCGACGTGACCGCCGAGGCGGGGGCAGAGGCGGCCATGTCGGACGCCCGGGACAAGGCGACCGAGGCGTCGCGGCTCAAGTCGGATTTCCTGGCCAACATGAGCCACGAGATCCGCACCCCGATGAACGGCGTGATCGGCATGATCGATCTCCTGCTCGAGACTGACCTCGACGCTCGCCAGCGCGACTATGCACAGACCGTGCGCACCTCGGGGGAGGCGCTGCTGACCATCATCAACGACATCCTCGACTTCTCGAAGGTCGAGGCCGGTCAACTCAAAATCGAGGACATCGAGTTCAGCTTGGGGAGCGTCGTTGACGATGTCGTGGCCCTACTGGCGGCGTCTGCGCAAACGAAGGGCCTGGAGTTGGTAGCGGTCATCGATAGCTCTGTCCCGGCCGTGGTGAGCGGCGACCCGGGAAGGGTGCGTCAAGTCCTGACCAACCTCATCGGCAATGCCATCAAGTTCACTCAGGCCGGTGAGATTGACGTAAGGGTGTCCGAAGTTGACGTCGTAGGTGCAGATACCCTCATCCGCTTCGAGGTGTCCGATACCGGGGACGGCATCGCGGCCGACAAGCTCGATGTGATCTTTCAACCCTTTGTCCAAGCCGACACTTCCACCTCCCGCAAGTACGGGGGCACCGGTCTGGGACTGGCCATCAGCGGCCAACTGGTCGCGCTCATGGGGGGTGACTGCGGTGTGTCCAGCCGGCTGGGGGCAGGAAGCGATTTCTGGTTCACGATCCGCGTTCACGCCGGCGCCGGGCAGGCGGTGCAAGGCCGGCCCTTGCCCTTCGACGGCGCTGCCGGTATCACTGCACCCGTCGTCGATGACCGACCCGTTCCGACCGCCGATCTTGAGGCAAGCCCGGCCGGGGTGGGCATGCTCGCCGGGGAGGACGACGTCACGGACACACCACCGGCGGCCACGGTCACCAAAGGTCACACGGTTATTCGCCCTCGGTCGGCCGGGCACGGAGCATCGGGCCACATACTGCTGGCGGAGGACAACCCTGTCAATCAGCGGGTGGCGACGGCCATGCTCGAGAAACTCGGCTTCAACGTCGACGTCGTGGCCGACGGAGCGGAAGCGCTTAAAGCGGCGGCCCTGACGCCTTATCAAGCCATCCTCATGGACTGCCAGATGCCCGTTCTGGACGGTTATCACGCAACCAGCAAGATTCGGCGCCTGAGGGGAAAAGCGGGGCACACCCCCATAATCGCGGTCACCGCCTCGGCCATGAAATCCGACCAGGAACGGTGCCTGGCCGCCGGCATGGACGACTACCTCGCCAAACCCCTCCGCCTAGAGGCGCTGGCCGGGGCCTTGGCCCGTTGGGCCCCGGGCGGATCAGACTCTGCCAGCCCCGGTGACCAACTGAAGCCCCCCCCAGCCGACGCGTCCGAGTCGGCCGGGCCGGCGGGGTCGGCCGGGCTGGATCCCGAGGTCTTGGGTCGCCTGGCGCGCCTGGATAAGTCGGCGGGCGGGGACTTCATGGCCCAATTGGCCAAATTGTTCCTGGCCGACGCCGACGTGCGTGTCCACGCTCTGCGCGAGGCGCTCGCTGAGGACGACGCCGACGAAGTCGCCCGAACTGCCCACACCCTGAGCGGAGCCAGCGCCAACCTTGGAGCAACCGACCTGGCCCGCTTGTGTGCCACCCTGGCGACGGACGGCGCAGCCGGGGACCTAACGGGCGGTGTGGCGCTGCTCGAAGCCGTCGAGGCAGAGCTGGGACGTCTCCGGCCGGCTCTCGGGTCGCTCATTCTGACCCCATGAGGATCTTGGTCGCCGACGACGAGCCCACCTCCCTGCTCATCGCCCAGATGGCGCTGCGACAGCTCGGTCACCAAACTCACACCGTGACCGATGGCGCCCAGGCCTGGGACGCCTTCCAATCCTACCGCCCCGACGTGGTCCTCAGCGAGTGGATGATGCCCGGGCTGACCGGGCTCCAACTGTGCCGCAACATCCGGACCCGCACGTCAGGTGGCTACACCTACTTCATTCTGGTCACCAAGCAAGGGGGGGACGATCAGATCGTCGAAGGCATGAACGCCGGCGCCGACGATTATCTCCTCAAACCGCTCAACCTGAACGACCTCCAGGCTCGTCTGATTGCCGCCGCCAGGATCACTTCTCTGCACCGGCAACTGGCCCAACAGCGAACCGAACTAGAAGGGCTGAACCACGCGCTCACCGCCATAACTGTGCGGGACCCGCTCACGGGACTGGGCAATCGCAGGGCCCTCGAAGAGGATCTCGCCCTGCTGGAGGCGAGAGTGACCCGCTACGGGCACCGCTACTGCATCGCACTGCTGGATGTCGATCACTTCAAGTCCTACAACGACACCTACGGTCACCAAGCGGGCGACCAGGTCCTCCAGGCCGTCGCGACCCACCTCAAGGAACAGGCTCGGGGAGGAGACTCAATCTACCGCTACGGGGGCGAGGAATTCCTCTGCGTCTTCCCCGAGCAGTTTCTGGATACGGCGACCATAGCGGCCCAGCGCATGCGGAGAGGCTTGGAACAACTGGCCATCCCGCATACCCTCAACTCAGGTGGTGTGCTCACCCTCAGTGCAGGACTGGCCATGCTGGATCCCGCTCACACCAGATCGGTGGGTGAAGTGATCAAAGAAGCAGACATGGCCCTTTACCGAGCCAAGGAGCTGGGCCGCAACCGCGTCGAGCACGCGACCGGGCAACCCGCCTGAGCCCAGGAGTGCGGCTGCTAAACGGCGATTACTGCTTCCTCTTGTATGCCACCGGGCGACCCTAAGCTTAGTGCAGAGTCAGTCCCGCTGGCTCTGTCTGAACAGAACGCCGCAAACGAGGAAAGGACCATGGGTCATGGATTGGAAGCTCGAGGTGGTGGTGGTTCCCGTCGCCGACGTGGATCGGGCGGTGTCCTTCTATCGAGACAAGGTTGGCTTCAACCTCGACCACGACACACGCGTAAGCGACGAGTTGCGCGTCGTCCAGCTGACCCCGCGAGGGTCGGCCTGCTCCATCGTCCTCGGCATCGGAATTCCCCAACCGGACCCGGGCACGATCAAGGGGCTGCAGCTGGTGGTACGCGACATCGAGCCCGCACGTGCCGAGCTCGTCGAGCGCGGCGTCGAGGTCTCAGAGGTTCAGCAGTTGGACCCGAGGGACGGGGGCACGTTCGTGTTCTTCAGCGATCCGGACGGCAACGGCTGGGCGGTCCAGCAGTACCGCGGTGGCGACTGATGCGCGGCGCTTAGGCAGACATAAGAACGACGTGTGGAGAGCTAGCCGACCGACCCTCGAAGGGCGCCTAGGTTGACGCGAATGAGTCGGACATCTCCATGCCGCGTCATGACCGACATTATCCGACGATGAGAAGTGCAGAGATCGTGCGACACAGGATGCACAGCCAGCGCTTGTGGGGGCATCCCCTCGACTCCCCTGAAAAGGTCGTTCGCTGGCTCGGAGCGCTCCAGGCTCAGGAGTATGCCTATGCCCTATGGTCGGTGGCACAGCGGGCCGCCGGCGTCGATGAGGCGGCGATGAATCAGGCGCTCGCCACCGGAACGATACTTAGGACTCACCTTCTGCGGCCCACCTGGCATTTTGTGTTGCCCGAGGACATCCGTTGGATATTGAAGATCAGCGCACCGCGCGTGAACGCCTTCAATGCCTACTACTACCGAAAGCATGGGCTCGACGACGAGCTCTTCGCCACAAGCAACGCGTCGCTCGCTAACGCGCTCGAGCAAGGTGGTCATCTCACTCGCAAGGAGCTCGCGAACGTGCTCGAGACGGCTGGAATTCTGGCAAACGGCCCGCGGCTCGGCATGATCATGATGCGCGCGGAGTTGGATGCCGTTATCTGCAGCGGAGCTCCGCGAGGCAAGCAACAAACGTACGCCCTAGTGGACGAGCGCGCACCAGCGGCCACGACCATGGGCACCGACGAGGCATTGGCAGAGTTAACCCGCCGCTACTTCACCGCCCGCGGCCCGGCCACTCTCAAGGACTATCTGCGCTGGTCGAGGCTTACTGCGGCCGAGGGCAAGAGAGGCCTTGGCGCGATCGACTCCGAGCTCGAACGCGAGGTAATTGATGGCCGCACCTACTGGTTCGCAACGCCATCACTTAACGCAAATAAAGTGACCAAAGTCGTCGATCTGGTGCAGGGGTACGACGAGTGCATCATGTCCTACAGCGAGAGCAGGGACGTCCTTCTCGCGAGCGTGACGGAACTCGCAGACACACCCAACGTGCAGCCCTTTCTGCACGCGATCCTGCTCGACGGGCGGCTGATCGGGCACTGGAGACGGGTTCTCGAGAGAGGCTCCGTTGCAATCGAGACGTCGTTCTATAGATCACTTGGTCGAG
>JACDAL010000129.1 GCA_013695465.1 Actinomycetota bacterium
GAGCTCTGCCTGCTTGCCGGGCCCTCTTCGTGGAGAGTCAGCCCTCGAGCACCGACAGGATGTTCCCGGCGGGGTCCCTGAACCAGGCGATGGTCGGGCCGCCATTGCGGAAGACGCCCTTCTCGTCGGTTGAGATGTCACCCTCGAAGCGCTCGAACCGTACGCCGCGTGTGGTCAGCTCGTCGACCACCTCGTCGACGTCATCGACGGGGAAATTCAGGACGGTAAAGGTCGCCGCCTCATGGTTGTCCTTGGGATAGACCAACACCTTGCCCCCACTGGCAATGGTGATCTGCATCAGGTCTGCGTTGGGCAGCTCGCTAACCTCGAGCCCCAGCGTGTGCCCGTAGAACTCCATTGCCTTGGCCATGTCATCGACCGAGAACCCGCTGAATGCATTCTGTCCGAGTTTCATATCGCCTCCCTGCTCGCCTGAACCGACCTGGACACTTCATTGTGTCCCTCTAATGACTGCCTTCAAGCCGCGAACTCATCGGGTGGCGGCGATAGTCCCTCCCAACGCGCACACCGCCTCACCACGTGATCGACGGATGGGCCTCATCCACGAGAAAGGTCTGGGGCACACTGTCGAAGTAGCGAGTCAGACCGGCCTGGAAGTCCTCGGTCACAGTGTCTGCTAGCCGCTTCCCCAGCGTGCCGAGGATCTCTGAGACCAAGAACACCGAGCGGGTCCCCGGCATTAGGAGTCCGGCTCGCGACTGGCGCCATACGAAATGACGCGTCAGCACGACCTGTCCGGTGACGTAAGCCACTTCACCATCGGCCACCGCCAGCGGCTCGCTCTCGTCGAGCGCCAGGAACATGTCGCCGCGACGCGTGAGCCTCAACTCGAGCTTGTCGTCGAGCTTCTCGAGATCGAATCCTCCCGCCGGAACCACGTGGCGCAGCGATACGAGGTTGTAATAGTCGACGAGCGGGTTTATGGAGAAGGGCTCGCCTCCCTTCATCGCTCTCCGCAGTATCGCTTCGACAGAGCTCGGAAACTTCTGCCCAGACACACCGATCGCGCCCATTGCATCCCGCCACGGTCGCACGCGGGGATGCGATTGGGCGTTTACACCGGTGCCTTTCCACCTACCCGCCTCTTCCCAGGTGTGGCGCCACAATTGCAGGAGATCGGGCTTCGGACTGTGGTTGTCGATCTCTTCAGCAAGGGCAACGACAAGGCGGAGACCCGGGAAGGACTCGAATACCACCGGCGCGACTGAGAATCTCATCGTCGCACTATCGTGGCGGGTGGGAGTCGAGATCCACCTAATTCCTGACCCGGAAGCGCAGGCTGGTCCTCGCTCCGACTTCCAGGCCGATCCTCTCGAGTTTAATGGGCAGCAGATCGTTACTTGGAAAGAAGCGAGTGCCGGCGCCCAAAAACACCGGCATGATGTCGAGGTGGAGCTCGTCCACCAGGCCAGCATGCAGAAGCTGCTGGGCCACCACGGCACCGCCAACCACTCGAACGCCCCCATCGGCGGCAGCGGCGGACGCCTGCGCGATGGCCGACTCCACTCCGTCGGTCACAAACGTGAAGGTCAGGTTGTCATCCTGCTTCGGCACGCCGGCGCTTGGTGGGTCAGGACGAAGATGGGTACCTGGAACTCGTAGCTGCCGACGTAAGAGTCCGGCTCCCCCATCTCGAACGTCCTCCTTCCCATGACGACGGCAGCGGTCTCCTCGATGGCGGCGTTCATATAGGCGGAGTCTCGGAGAGCGGCTAGGTCGGGATAGAGGCGGCCTACGCGGCCGCTCCGATCGGCGACGAACCCGTCGAGTGGGGTGGTCATCCCGACGATTATCTTTGCCATTGCTCCTCCCGTGCCCCGTCGATCACCATACTCGTCGCGTGACCGGCGCGCTGGTCGTTGGAGCCTGCTCAAGCTCTCTCTCTCTTTGGACGATGTGTTCCAACAAGACTCATCGGTTGGTAGCTGCGATCGGGTCGATCCGCCGGGCAGCGATGATTCTTGGCTCGAGCCGGACTTGTCCCGAGGAAGGCCAGACTCGAGCAGGACTTCGTGGACCGGCTGCGCTCACTGCCAATAACGCGGCTGTCGGTTCTCACCGGGCGCGCTCTGGCCGACACGGTCGTGCTTACCTGGGGCACGGCTGTTACGTCGATCATCGGGTTCGCCGTCGGATTCAGGGCTCCGCCGGGTCGGCGCAGGTTGCCCAGGGCGAAAAACCGAAGGGGTTGACGCCGCGCTGCGGTCATTCTGGCGCCGGCGCTAAGGGGTCGTGAGCCGGAGCGGCGTCCCTGCGCTCTCCGCCTTGCGATAATGAGCGGATGAACGACGTTACGGCAGTTCTGGAAGCTAAGAAGGCCGAGTTGGAAGACCAGCTTGCGCGCATATCGGCTCCTCCGGTCGAGCCGAGTGGGATCTCGTTCGGCAAACGAGTCGGCGAAGGCACCAGCATTGCAATCGAGCGCATAGTGCAGGTCGATGCCCACAACAAACTACAAGGGACGCTCGCCGACGTGAACCGAGCACTGACGAAGCTCGAGGAAGAAAGTTACGGCTCGTGTGACAAGTGCACCACAGACATTGCGCGGGAACGACTCGAGATCCTCCCGTGGGCCTGCCTCTGCGTCGCTTGTGCCGCTAGCCGCTGAAGAGCCGTCCGAGAACTTCACCCATTCATGGAACGACATTCTGGCCTACCGAGGCTCCCTCCGTAAATAAGCGCGCTCTGTAGCCCGACCCTCGGCTCGTTGCCGCCTGACGCGGAGACGTGAAGGCGGCGAGCGGCTCGTCACATTGCTCCTCGGTAGCATGTACCCACAACGTCGGCGATGAGCGATCTCGGTGCCGCTCGTCCGCTCTTTTGTGTGACATCGGCATCGCTAAGGTTGAGAGGAGCGCTGTGGGGCACCCAACGACTTCCCGAAGGTCCTGGTAGGTGTGCATGACACGGATCACTTGTCCGTCGTCGCAGCAGCCTTGGACAGTCGGTGAGGGGAATCTTGGCAGCACCCGCTTGCCCTTCGCTTGAGAACCTCCCACGACGACATGTTGCATTCGTCGGGGAAGCAAGGATGTGTCGCAAGTGAGGACCGCGCCGCTCGTTGAGCATCTCGGTGAAGTGCAAAACTCGAGTCTGACGGTGAGCAGCTGAATGACCTCCGATTTTTTACATCGAGAGACGTCTGCAGGCGATCCCCAGGTGGTGCAGGCGAGGCCCAGTCGCCTACGCGTCCGAGACACCCTCGAGGCGAGGCTTCACGTCGAGGATGGGCGTCCCATCCAGTGCCTCGAGATTGCGGACTTGGACTCTCCTCCCCTCGATAGCGAGGATCTCGACGAGGTGGAGCCCGATGGGGTTGGGGCGATCGGGGGACCGAGTGCTGAACACCCCGTGCTCGGGAATCGACATATCCCCGCGAGGGTGCACCTTCAGGACATCGCGCTGAGCGCGATCCAGCCAGGTCAGGACGATGACCAGCTCTCCTACCCGGAGGTCTTGGAGGCCGTCCCGCACGGTTGGCTCGAAGACCAGCCACGCGTCCGGCGATCCCTCGTTTCCCTGTTTCGGTGCCGACTCCCGGTCGGTCAGCGGGGACTCCACAGTCCCGATCGGTCTCAGCAGAAGCAGTCTTTCATCCATAGACGGATCTTAAGATGCTGCAACGTGTGGGAGGCATGCCAGCCACTTGGCAGGGTTGTCGTGGCGAGTTGCCAGGCTGAACCGAGCTTAGTGGGTCCAAACAAGCGAGGCTCCTCGATGTCGAGCGGAGGGTCCAGATGATCTCCCACAGAGACGCATACAGGTTGAACAGGACAGCCCGGCTAGGCTGCCGCAGACCATGAGGGAGGCACATCGAATCAAACGCATCACACACATCGATCCAGCCAACCAGCAAGGTCGGGCGAAGGAGCTCCTGGACGACGTCACGGAAGGTTCGGCATGGTCCGAACATGACTAAGACGATGGCCGTTTCGTCGACAATGGCTAAAGGGCTCTCGGGCTCAGCGGTGTGCTCGCCTCGGGCCGACTCGGCGAGCAGATCGCGCTCGAAACATCCGAAATCAGTGGCTGTGATTACTGCCGCGCGGCGCGCAGCTTCATCGGCAAGAACGCTGACAAACTGCCCGACGAAACGATCTCGCGAGCCGACATGGTCGAGGGGCCGACTCCAAGTCCGACGTCCCGCTGAAGTTCGCCCGGGTGGGTCGTGGAGGCGCGCGGCGACGCTTCCCGAAGGGGACATCCAGGACGTCCCGGGGGGGTACGACGACGAACAGATCGTTGAGATCCGCGCTCATGTCGCACTGAACGTGCTGACCAACTACGGCAACAAGTCGGCTGGCGTCGAGATCGACCTTCCACGCGTCGAGCCCATGCGGGCGGCAGCCTAGGCAATGTCCGCAGCTCGCGAGGTCACGACAGCAGAAGTCGTTTCGGTCAATGTCGGGCGGCCACGAGAGTTTGAGCTGAAAGGCAAGGTTTTCACCTCGGCGATCTGGAAGACTCCGGTCACAGGGCGGCTAGAAGTACGAGGCGTCAACATCGCGGGCGACGATCAAGCGGATCGAGCCGTCCACGGCGGTTACGACAAAGCCGTCTACGCCTACGCCCGAGAAGACTACTCATGGTGGTCGGACCAACTCGGCGTCTTACTTGAGCCCGGTACCTTCGGGGAGAACTTGACGATCTCGGGAGTTGAAGCAAACGAAGCCCTGGTCGGAGAGCGCTGGCGGGCAGGCGACGCCGTGCTCGAGGTGACCCAACCTCGTCTTCCGTGCTTCAAGTTAGGCATTCGGATGGGTGATCAGAACTTCCCCCACAAGTTCTCTCAAGCCGCTCGGTGGGGCGCCTACTTAGCAATCGTCAAAGAAGGTGATGTCGGGGCCGGGGATCGCATCGAGCTTATCCATAGTCCAGACCATCACGTGACTGTGGGTCTGATTGCTCGCACCTACTATCAGGATCACTCGAGGGCTCGCGAACTGCTGGCTGCTAGCTCCTTGCCACAGGGATGGCGAGAGTGGGCCGAGAAGGCCTAGCTCCAAGGGCACTTGTACGTGCGGGATATGAGTTCGCATGACCCAGTGATCGAAAGCAGATGCCTGAGGGGTGGATTTATTGGGCTACCCCTGAGCTGGGCGCCACGCGTCGAGGCCGCCGAGGTTCGAACCAGCGATCCCTCCCCCATGAGAGTGCTCGCGCTCCGATCCACCATCCCTGCTTGACCTCACTGGGCGGGACCTGATACCTTATGTGGCAAGGTACTGGACAAGACCAAGGAGAGAGCACTGGCACCTGGCGAGGAGGGCATCCAGCGGGAGCTCTCCAGGGGCACCATGGAGCTTGCCGTCCTGGCGTTGATCGATGCCCGAAAGCGCTACGGCTACGACCTGCTGACCTCGCTGGGAAGCGCCTCGAATGGCTCCATCGCGATCAAGGAAGGCACGCTCTACCCGGCCCTGCACCGCATGGAGGACGCGGGCTACATCACAGCATCGTGGGAAGCGGAGGGGCGCGCCGCTCCTCGCAAGTACTACCGGATCACGAAAGACGGCAAAGCCCG
>JACDAL010000140.1 GCA_013695465.1 Actinomycetota bacterium
AAGGCAGGTGCGGCGACTCGGTGACGCACACCTACGCGGACGGTGATCCGGCTCACGTGTCGTCCGGCGGCGCGCCGTTCCACCGTCTCCAGAACCCCTTGGCACAACCCGAACTCGTGCATATCCTCGTACCCCTCTCCCGGTGCCGGGTGCGGTCATCTTGAGTGCCCCCGGCACGGCCTTCTACGTCCCCTCCTGCCTGGGGGCGGGGATCGATCTCGTCTCCTTGATGGAGGATCGACGCTTCGTCCTCGTCTCACGCGAGAAAGCGTTCACACTGGCCGGTCGGGAGGATGTCGAGTCCTGGCGGGCCGCGTCGGGCGAAGGTGCTACTGGGGATTGAGTTTCCGCTAGTCAGCGCCGTCGGGCTTGCCGCCGGCCGCAGGGGCGACTAGCCACTGTTCGGGTCGAGCAAGCGGCGCAAGCAATGATACTGGCTGGCTTGAGCCTCTTGGATACGAGGCACATAGTCGGCTTCCACGAGGTGGGCCCGGTCGCACATCTCCGCCACTCGGCCGCCACCGTAGCCGGCCAGACAGACCGTCATGAGACCGCGTCTCTTGGCCTCCTCCACCGCCGACAGGACGTTTCGGGAGCCTCCACTGGTCGAGATGGCGACCGCCACGTCGGCCTCCCGCCCGTAGGAGATGATCTGGCGGGCGAAGACATTGTCAAAACCCACATCGTTTCCTACGGCGGTGACCACCGCGCCGTCGTTGGTAAGTGAGATGGCCGGGAGCGGGCGAGCAGAACCCGGAGGGGATATCAGATCAACGGCCAGGTCCTGGGCGTCGGTCGCCGAACCGCCGTTGCCGAAAACCAGAACCTTTCCTCCCGAGTCGTACCGCTCAGAGATGAGTCGGGCGGACTCGGCCAGGCCTTCTGGATCCATCGAGTAGCGCCGCAGACCAATGGTCTCTTCGGCCTTCTGCAGGACAGAGGCACGAACGTCGGCCAGCACGGCGTCGAGATCGGTCTCCTCTTCGGCAAGAAAGGGATAGAGGAAACGGGAGCCGCCCGTGTCGTGCGTGCTGCCGCGAGGGCGGTCGGCGAGAAGTCCCTTGTGCTCGAAGAAAACGTGGACCAGCTCCCATAGGACATGGTAGAGCGTTTCGTGCACCTCTTGCACGGTGAAGGGATCGCTCGACGGCACCGCAAAGCCGTAGTCCGGCGTAGCCTCAAAAGGCGTGTCCTCTGCTGACAGCAGGACGCTCAACATGCCGAGGTCGCGGGCCCGGTGCAATGCATCCTCAAGTGGCTCGCGGCCCCCATCTCCTCCGTGCGTCATGCCGAGGGCGATGTCTTCCCCTCTGCCGAGGATCCGAAGCTGCGTCCCGAGAAACCCGCGAGGGTCGGTCGACGCCAGGCCCGTCATCGACGCGATGTCGTTGGGAAGCGCCAAAGCCGGGAGCGCTCGCTTGCCCAATATCACCGGATGCACGAATTCCACAGAAACATGCTGGGCATCCGTAGCGGCGGCGCCGAGGCCGAAGGCAATGAGCCTTCCGCCCCGAATGAAGCGCCGGGCCATCACATGACACAGCTCGGAGACCCGCTGGGCCTCCGCTTGGAAGAAGGCGCGTACAACCGCCTCTCGCTCCTCGTATGCCGTCCGAACGAGCGCGGTCTGTGAACTCAAGGGCGTCAGCAGATCCGAGGCAGTGGATCCCCGATGAGCATGTCCATGATCCTCGTTCCCCCGAACCCCGTTCGAACCAGCACCATCCCCGCGGGTTGGTCGGCCACCTCGCCCACCAGCGCTGCATGCTCCCCCCCCGACGCAGAGCGAAGTGCGGCGAGGGCAGCATCGGTCGCGTCCGGAGCCACGATGGCGAGCAGCTTGCCTTCGTTGGCCACGTACATGGGATCGATTCCCAGGATCTCGCAAGCTCCCTTGACTGCAGAGCGCACGGGGACCTTGTCCTCCTCCAGTACGACCCCGACATCTCCGTCGGCGGCAAGTTCGTTAAGGACGGTTGCCACGCCTCCGCGTGTGGGATCACGCATGACGCGAAGAGCCGGAGCCACCGCTTCAAGGAGAGCTTTTGCCAGGGGCCACAAAGGCGCCGTGTCGGAGACGACGTCGGCATCCAAATCGAGATCGCCGCGCGCCAGCATTATCGCCGTCCCGTGGTCTCCGACATAGCCCGAGCACAGGACGCGATCTCCGGGTCGGATCGATCGCCCCGAGAGTTGCGCACGTGGATCGACCACTCCCAGCCCCGATGTGGAGATGTACATGCCGTCGGCTTTGCCGCGCTCCACGACCTTTGTATCCCCAGCCACCACCGCCACGTCTGCGGCGCGCGCTGCCTCGGACATTGCCGCAGCCTCGGCCCTCAGGACGTCTGCGTCGAGCCCCTCTTCCAGAACGAACGAAGCCGTGATCGCCACCGGCCGAGCACCCGCCATCGAAAGATCGTTGACCGTGCCGTTGACCGCCAACTCGCCGATCGATCCGCCGGGAAAACGAAGGGGCCTGACGACGAATGCGTCCGTCGTCATCGCAAGGTTCAAACCCGCGACCTCAAGCCTCGCCGCGTCGGCGAGCTCGGCAAGCGCCTCGTTGGCGAACGCTCGCTCGAAGAGGCCGGCCACGAGGGTGTGAGTCGCTTTCCCCCCCGCCCCATGCGCCATGGTGATGCGGTCGTCGCGAAAACGCGGACGCAATTTTCGCTGGCGCTCGATACGGGCGAGAACCTCCTCCTCGAGATCCGCCACCGGTTTCAAGCCCCCGCGCGGGCCTTGGGTTTCGCAAACCGCCCGAAGTTGTAGTAAGCGGCGCACGCTCCTTCGGATGAGACCATACAAGTTCCGATCGGGGTCTCCGGAGTGCACGCGGTGCCGAAGACCTTGCACTCCCACGGCTTGATGACGCCCTTGAGCACCTCGCCGCACTGGCACGCCTTGGGATCGGCGACACGCACTCCGGGGACGTCGTAGCGGAGCTCGGCATCCCAATCCGCGTAAGCGTCCGAGAGGCTGAGGGCGCTCTGAGATATGAACCCGAGCCCTCGCCATTCGAAGTGTGGCCGTAACTCGAAGACCTCCTGAAGTACATCGAGAGCGCGCGGGTTGCCCTCCCAGAAAACCACGCGGCCGTACTGGTTCTCGACCTCGGCCCGGCCCTCTGACAACTGGCGCATGATCATGAATATCGATTGAAGAAGGTCGAGCGGCTCGAAGCCCGCAACCACCACGGGTTGACCGTAGTCCCTGGGAATGAATTCGTATGGGCGGCAGCCGACCACCGTAGACACATGTCCGGGACCGATGAAGGCGTCAAGCCTCAGGTCGGGAGACTCGAGAAGCGCCTTTAGCGGCGGCACGATAGTCACGTGATTGCACATGACCGAGAAGTTCTTGAGACCCTCTTGCTTGGCCCGCATCAGCGTCAGCGCGGTCGACGGCGCAGTGGTCTCGAAACCGATTGCATAGAAAACAACTTCCCGATCAGGATTCTCACGAGCGATCTTCAGTGCGTCCAGCGGCGAATAGACAAACCGGACGTCGGCGCCCTCAGCCTTCGCCTCCAGAAGACTGCCGTCACCTCCGGGCACCCTCATCATGTCCCCGAAACAGGTGAAGATGACATTGGGACGCTTGGCGATCGCAATCCCGTCGTCGACCCTTCCCATAGGAATGACGCAGACGGGGCACCCCGGCCCGTGCACGAGCTCGACGGACTCGGGGAGGTGCGCCTCGATACCGTGCTTGTAGATGGTGTGGGTATGGCCTCCACACACTTCCATGACCTTGTAGTGCCGTCCCGGCTCCGCGAGAGCTGCGATCTGAGCGCCGAGGCCACGCGCCAACTCTGCGTCCCGATACTCGTCGACGAATTTCATGCTCGCTCCCCAAGCCTCGAGATGGCTACTCCGCCGTGTACGAGGAGGCGATCTCCCGCCTCGATCGGTGCTACGAGCTCGATGCCCACCATGCCTCGCTGGCCCTGCGGATCCTGGCACAGAGCGTCCGGCTCACCCGCCTCCACCACGGTGACGGGGACCGCTACATCTCCACAGACGAGGCATCCGTCCACGAGTGAGCACGCCGCGTCGTACGAGAATGGATTCAGGATCGGCAGAGCCGAAGCCTCCTTCTCGAGCGTCATGAGATATTGCTCTCCTTCAGCTGCTCGAGCTCGTCCTCGAAGGCTTCTCCCATACCCTCGAGAAGAGAGAGTGTCGCAGCGGCTTCCTCTTCATCCACCTTGGAAAGCGCGAAGCCGACGTGGATCAACACCCAGTCGCCGAGAGCGACTCCTTCCGGCGTCTCATCGAGCAACCCCACGTTGACATTGCGTCTGACCCCGCCAACATCGACCTTCGCGATGTGGTTGTCCGGATCCACCATCTCGACGACCTGGCCCGGAATCGCTAGACACATACCCAGCCCCCCCATTGTCGTTGTGTCGCCACATCATCGCGCCTTCGCAGAAGTCGTCAACCAAGGGCGCACTTTCGCGGAGCCCTGCGATCGGGCCCTGGCGGCGGCGACGACCGCCTGACCAAGCGAGATTCCCCCGTCGTTACAGGGCACGCGCCGGTGGCGCAGCACCTCGAAACCCAGGCCCTCGAGCGCGACGGTGCTCCGTTCAAGAAGAAGCAGGTTCTGCCACGTCCCGCCCGACAGGGCCACTGTGCTGAGCCCTGTTGCCGCCCGTGCCAGCTCGGCGCTCCTACCGAGCGCTCGCGCCACGCCGTTGTGGAAGGCGGCCGCAACCTGAGAACGATGGCGCCCGGCGGCAAGATCGAGGGCCGCCGCCGCGATCAGCTCGACCCCATCGATCTCGCCCTCGGCTACCGAGCAGTCATAGGCGTCGGTGACGCTCGGGTCCGCAAGCTGCTCCAACTCCTGAGCCGCCTGGCCCTCGTAGGCCGAACGGAGGCGGGCTCCGCAGAGGGCGGCCGCGGCATCGAACAGCCGTCCTGCGCTGGAAGCCAGGGGTGAGTTGATACCTCTCTGCGCCATCTGAAGAATGGGGCCCCAGTCACCACCGGTGGTGCGCACGAAGTCGAGATCCAGCGAGAAGGCGTGATCGCCGAACGCCGCTTCCAGGTACACGGCCCCCAGGCGCCACGGCTCCCGAATCGCCTTCGCTCCGCCGGGGAGCGGCATCGGCCGGAGCTTCCACAGGCGCTCGAAACCGGACGTGTCGGCGGCGAGCACCTCGAAGCCCCACAGGGTGCCGTCGGCCCCGTAGCCGGTTCCGTCCAGAGCCATGCCGATCACTCGCTCGTCGCGACCGTTGTCGGCCAGACAGGAGGCGATGTGGGCGTGGTGATGCTGCACGCCGATCCTCTCCACCCCCTCCAGCCCCTCGACCCACTTGGTGGAGAGATAATCGGGATGGAGGTCGTGGGCGACGATCTCCGGGGTGACTCCGTAGATCCGTTCGAAGTGCTCGAGCCCCTCGAGGAACGAGGTCATGGCCTCATAGCTCTCGAGGTCGCCAATGTGGTGAGAGAGGACGGCCCGGCTCTCGAAGCCGAGACAGAAGGTGTGCTTAAGCTCGGCCCCCACCCCCAGGACCGGCCGCTCGAATCGCGCTGAGAGCAGCAATGGCTCGGGCGCGTACCCCCTGGCTCGCCTTATCGGATATTCGGCGCCCCGGAAGACCCTCACCACGGAGTCGTCGCAGCGTGTGTGGATGGCCCGGTTGTGGGTCACAAAGGCATCGGTGATCCCTCCGAGCCTCTCCCGCGCGTCCTCGTCCCTATAGGCGATCGGCTCGTCGGTGAGGTTGCCCGAGGTGGCGACCAGAGGGCGGCCGAAGTCCTCCAGAAGCAGCTGTTGCAGAGGCGTGTAGCAGAGCATGACTCCCAGATAGCGGTTTCCTGGAGCAACCCCCGCGGCGATGGGAGCATCGGGTCGGCGGCGCGCAAGGACGATAGGCCGGCGCCACGACCCCATCACCTTGGCCTCGTCGGAAGACAGGTCAACCAACCGGGCGGCCCATTCGAGGCTGGGCGCCATCACCGCCAGGGGTTTCTCCTCGCGCGCCTTGCGCCGGCGGAGCTCTGCCACCGCGGCCTCGTCTGTCGCATCGCACAGCAGGTGATAGCCCCCCAGGCCTTTGAGCGCCACGATCCCGCCTTGGTCGAGGAGCGCGGCCGCGCTCGAGATGGGGTCGATTCCCCCTCCGCCGGACGACCGGCCCGATTCGGCAGTCCTCACGAGGGAGAGCTCCGGCCCGCAGCGGGGACACGCGACCGGCTGCGCGTGAAAGCGGCGGTCTGCCGGGTCGTCGTACTCGGCCCTGCACTCGGCACACATCTCGAACGCCCGCATCGTCGTGTTGGGCCGGTCGTAGGGAATCCCGGTGATGATCGTGAAGCGAGGGCCGCAGTCGGTGCAGTTCGTGAACGGATAGCGGTAACGGCGCTCAGCCGGGTCGTTGATCTCCGCCGAGCACGACTCACAGGTCGCGACGTCGGGAGAGATCGGCACGGAGGCGGGCCCGGTGGCCAGGCTGTGAAGGATCTCGAATGCTTCGCCGCCCGCCACCGGAATGGTTCGATCGGTGATGTTCTCGATGTGGGCCAGCCGGGGCGCCTCCGCGCTCAGTCGCCGTCGCAGCGCCGCCAGGGCCTCCGGAGGCCCTTCAACCTCGATCGTGACGCCGGCCGGTTCGTTGACGACGAAGCCAGACAGCCCCAGCCCGGTGGCGAGCCTGTAGACGTGCGGGCGAAAACCGACCCCCTGCACCGTCCCCGTCACCTGCATGCGCACGCGCGCTGGCCGCCCCACTCCCCCATGCTCGCACCCGCCTGAACGATTTCTTGCCGTGAAGCGAGGAGCGACGACCCTAGAGGTCGCAGGAAACACCTATCCGATCATTTGACGATCACTCGCCTGCATCAATCAGTGGGCAGAAGGGGTCTTCCGGCGAGAGGGCGATCCACTTTTGCCCAACCTTGCGGCTCCAACCACCTGTGGCGTGGTTAGAGGCACATGTTCGGCTAAGGCGGGGCGCCGACCTCAACCTCTCAAGGAGGCCAAGCGGCATGGGTCCTCTCGGCGGCAGGCTACCTGCTTTGTTCCGGTGACACGGCTCAGGATAAGGGCTTGAGAGGTTTCAGCACCGCTCTTCGTTCGCGCCGAGAGGCGCGAGCCACAGATGCCGCCGAGCACAATCCCTCGTAAAATAACCTCAAGCTCATCTTCTTGCTGCGGCGCTGCTACCGTCGCGTAGTTGGAACTCCAAGACTCGCAAAGGGGCCGCACAGGATGAGCACAGTCACCGTCGTGGAACCCGCCACCGAACAGGTGATGAGGCAACTCCCACGCGCCGGCGCCCACGATGTCGACGAGGCGGTGGAGAAGGCCACAGCAGCATTTCCGGCGTGGCGCTCGATCTCCCCTCCCGATCGAGCCGCGATCCTGCGACGGCTGACGCTGGTGCTGGAGGAAAACCACGAAGAGCTAGCCCAGCTGGAGGCTCGAAACGTCGGCAAGCCGATAGCCGATGCCCGTGGAGAGATCGGCATGGTCGCTGAAACCTTTCGTTACTACGCGGCCGCTCCCGAGCGGCCCTTCGGCGAGACGATTCCCGTCCCCCTGGGCCACGCCTTCACCGTGAGAGAGCCGCTCGGCGTCGTGGGCCTGATCACGCCCTGGAACTTCCCCCTCAACATCGCCTCCTGGAAGGTAGCGCCGGCCCTGGCGGCGGGAAACACGGTGGTCCTGAAGCCCGCCGAGCTCACTCCCCTCACCGCTCTCGAGCTCGAGCGGCTCGCTCTCGAAGCAGGCGTGCCGGAAGGTGTCCTCAACGTTGTGGTGGGCCCGGGTTCGGTGTGCGGGCAGCGCCTGGTCGAGCACCCCGGAGTGGCGAAGATCGCGTTCACCGGCTCCACCGAGGTCGGTCGCTCGATAGCAGCCGGCGCAGCCTCGACCATCAAGAGGGTGACCCTCGAGCTGGGAGGCAAGTCTGCGAACGTGGTCTTCGCCGATTGTGATCTCGAGAAGGCGGCAGCGGCGGCTCCCTCCGCGGTTTTCGCCAACTCGGGACAGGACTGCTGTGCTC
>JACDAL010000158.1 GCA_013695465.1 Actinomycetota bacterium
GCGGCGGCGATCTCTGCCTCGAGCAGCCCCGAGGCGCCGTGGGGGAAGACGTAGTGATGGTCGGTCGAGGTCGAGCAGCCCGACAGCGCCAGGGCCGCCAGGCCGGAGCGGGCTGCCATCAGCTCGAGGTCCGAGTCGATGTGCGCCCACACCGGATAGAGCCGGCGCAACCAGGTAAAGAGGTCCGCTTGCTGTGACAAGCCTCTGGTGAGCCACTGGTAGAGGTGATGGTGGCAGTTGACGAGCCCCGGCGTAGCGAGGCAGCCCCTCCCGTCGATCACCGTTTCACCCACAGAGTGACCGGGTTCCCCGGCAGAGACCTTTGCTATGAGGTTGTCCTCGACAACGATGTGGCCGGAGTCGTGCTCGGTGCTGGCCGCATCCATCGTCGCCACCGCGCAGCCGGTGATCACCGTTCTCATGCCGACCTCGCTCGGGCCGCCTGGCGGACCGCGTCGAGGATCTTCTCGTAACCGGTGCAGCGGCACAGGTTGCCGGCGAGCGCTTCCCTTATCTGAGCATCTGAGGGAGAGGGGTTGCGCTCCAACAGCTCGTGTGTCGCAACGATCAGCCCAGGGGTGCAGAAGCCGCATTGCACTGCTCCAGATTCCAGGAACGCCTTCTGGATGGGGTGTAGCTCGTCGCCCTCTGCGAGCCCTTCGATTGTGATCACGGCGCGCCCCTGAGCCTGCGCCGCGAGCACGAGGCACGCGCACACGAGCTCGCCGTCGAGATAGACCGAGCAGGAGCCGCACTCACCCTGCTCGCAGGCGTTCTTGGAGCCGGGGAACCCGAGGCGCTCGCGCAGCACGTAGAGCAGGCTTTCGCCCTCCCATACTCCGAGGGCCTCCTGCTCGGCACCGTTGACTCGAAGACTGAGGTTCACGGCTGCTCCTGCGCGGAAGTAACGTCAACGACTAGGGCGACACTGCGCGACAGATGGACTCCCAATTCCGACCTCGGCGGGGCCGTGGGCAAGGCGCGAGGAGTCGTGCGTACCCGGAGGGTACGTGCGCGACAGATGGAATCCCAATTCCGTCCTCGGCGGATAAGAATCCCAATTCCGACCTCGGCGGAGCCGTGCCGTGCAACGCAGCCATCGTCGATGCAGGGCGGGCCTGGAGCGATAAGAATCCCAATTCCGACCTCGGCGGAGCCGTCGGGACTTACCCAAAGCTGCACTAGAGGCCTCGGTACTCGCCCCACGCCCAGGCCAGCGTGCGTCGACCCATGACGGTCAGCGCCCGGCGCCGGTAAGAGGCGGTCCCTCGCACGTCGTCGATGGGGGAGGCGGCCTCGGCGACCAGCTCTGCGAAGCGGACGCTTGCAGAGTCGGGGATCTCGGCGTGCGACTCCCACAGTCTCCCTTCTTCGAGGGCGTCCTGAAGGAAGCCTTCGGCGGCGGCGGCGCGCACGGTCACCGGTCCTGCTGAGCCGATCCCCGTGCCGACCTGGCGGGCCTGTGGGTTGAGGTTCAGGGCGAAACTGCACACGGCGATAACCATTGCATTGCGACTGCCGATCTTCGAGAACTGCTGGGGGCCACGCGCCACCGGCACCCTGATCGCGGTGATTAGCTCGTCGGGCTCGAGAGCGTTCCTCTTGGCGCCGACGAGGAAGTCCGTGATGGCGAGCGTGCGTGAGCCCTGTCGGGAGGCCACCTCGATACTCGCTCCGGCGGCGACAAGCGGGGGCAGGGCGTCGCCCGCAGCGGAGGCGGTGCCGAGGTTTCCTCCCAGGGTGCCGCGGTTGCGGATCTGAGGTGAGCCGACCGTGCGGGAGGCGATGGCGAGCCCGGGAAGCTCGCGGTCCAGCTCCGCGAGCAGCCGCGTGTAGGTCATGCCCGAGCCGATAACGAGCTCGCCGTCGTCTCGGCGCCACTGCCTCAACTCCGCGACCTGGGTGAGGTCCATGATCGCCTCCGGTCGCCGCCGGTCGAAGTTGAGCTCGACCATGAGGTCCGTGCCGCCGGCTAGGGGCACCGCTTCGGGCGCCTGCGTCTTGAGCTCTAACGCCTCCTCGAGGGTCCGCGGCTGCAGGAACCTCATGCCGCGTGGTCCTGCGGCTCTGCCACCACATGTGTGCCGGCGCGGCCTGAGAGCGCGTCGGCGAGGCATTCGGGAGAGGTGATGATGGCGCGCCCCCCTCCGTTCTCGACGAAGGACAGCGCGGCGGTCACCTTGGGGCCCATCGAGCCCGCAGGGAACTGCCCCCGCAAGTGATGGCGCCTCAGCGCCGAGGCGGCGATCAGGTCGATGCCCTCCTCATCGTCGGTCCCGTAGCCGAGGTAGACTCGCTCGACGTCGGTGAGCACAACGAAGGCGGCGGCGTGAAGGGTCGTGGCCAGCAGCGCGGACGCGAGATCCTTGTCGATTACCGCGTCAATTCCGTGGAGCGATCCTGCCTCGCCTGCTACCACCGGGATCCCGCCGCCCCCGCAGGCGACCACGATCATCCCTGTCTGAAGCAACATCGAAACGACGGGGGCCTCGACGATCTCCAGGGGCTCTGGCGAGGCAACCACCCGGCGCCAGCCTCGCCCCTGGGGGTCCCGCATGAGTATCCAGTCCCTGCTTCTGAGCTCATCGAGCCTTTCCTCTGCGTAGAAGGTGCCGATCGGCTTAGTGGGGTGGTCGAAGGCGTCATCGTTCTCGTCGACGATGACCTGCGTCACAACTGTGACCACCGGAATGTGCATGCCCGACTCCCACAGCGCGTTCGACAGGCACTGCTGGATCATGTAGCCCATCGCCCCCTGGGTGTCGGCGACGGCAGCGTGCAGCGGCAGGGGAGGAAGCTCTCCGGACTCTGCGGCGAGGTCTGATCGAAGCATGATGTTGCCCACCTGAGGCCCGTTGCCGTGTGTTATCACCAGTCTTCTGGTGTGGGAGGCGATCACCGGCATGAGGTACTCGACGGTGGCCCGCATGCGCTCGAACTGAGCCGCGACCGACGGCTCATCTCCAATGCGGGAGATAGCGTGGCCCCCGAGGGCTATGACGGTCACGGGAGCGCCCGCCTGCCCAGTCTGCTCCTTCACAGCCCGATCCTAGTGCCGAGCCGGCAAGCTTTCGGGCCGAGTGGTGGTTCGTCGTTGCAGAGCAACCTTTATCCACCACTCGACGGAGAATGGGCCACTATGCGTCAATCAACTGAGGTGTATTCGCCGCCTGAGAACGCTGCGACGCGCCCCGTTTCGCCCACCCGTGGCCCTTCGGGACCAACAATTGCACGGCGGTGGGCGGTCATCGCCGGTGCTCTGCTGCTCTTGCTCCTCGTAGGCGGGATGCTGTTGCGGGGGGGTGAGGAATCCCCTGCTCCTATGCCCGAGAGCGTTCCCGGCACGCCCGACTGGGCGCTGGAGCACTACGGCAATGCCCACAAGCAAGGGTTCCTGCGCCGAAAAATCGTGGAGATAGAGTTCCTCGGACGCTCGATGTTCGTGCATCGGGGAGCGAGGCGCCATTTCCTGCGCTTGGAGCGCCTTTTTGAAGCGCGTGCTCCCGACTACGCCGCTGCGGTCGCCGCAGGGGAGCTCGATGACTGGAGCTATGAGAACCGCAACGTGCGAGGGTCTGGGCGGAAGTCGAATCATGCGTTCGGCATAGCAATCGATATCAACGCTCTAGCCAACCCTCTCGGAACTGCCGGCGACATGCCGGAGGAGGTTGTGCGGCAATGGGAGGCCGAGGGTGGCGAGTGGGGAGGCGATTGGGACCGGCCGGACCCCATGCACTTCGAGACCCACCTGACTCCGGCCCAGATTCGGCATCGCTACCGGACCGACGGCACGCCGCGCGACTGGTACCTCGACCAACTCATCGGGGGCTGAGGTCGCGTGGCGGGGTGGAGGGGCAGCCTTCCTTGATACGAGTGAAGGCTGCGACGCTGTCCGTGGCTGCCCTTGTCGCCGTAGCGGCGTTGTCGAGCTGTGGCGAAGATACTCAGAAGGTCAGCCCCACGGGGATTAGCCGGTTCGAGGCGGAGGTCATGTTCGGACCAGGCTCAACCGAGAGTTGCGAAGGAAAGCCTTGTACCAGGGTAACGATCATTGTGAGGAATATGGGCCAGAGAACCGCCGATACGAACTGCACCATCAGGTTGACTGGAGTGCCACGTTCCAACGCGGTCGTCAGCCCGCTCTTTGCAAGCGAAGTAAGGCCCGGACAGTCCGTTCGATGGAATGTGGACAAGCCCATTCAGCGCCCGAATGGATACAGCGCGCATTGCCCTGCTTATGACGCGGGGGCATTGAGCAACGTAGGATAGCAAGCGAACTTTTCAATGTGAGCACCGCTGAGCGGGCTGCTGTTGATTTGGTCGGTGATCGCCCGGCTGTAACGTGTGGCAATGATTTCGGGATCGCTGGTGATCAGGAATGGAACCGTCGTTCGCTCGACCGGCATTGAAGCGGCGGATGTCTTCATCGATGGGGAACGCATCTCGTCCGTGGAGCCACCCGGCTCCGAGACGGACTTCAGGGGCGAGGTCGTAGATGCCTCCGGAAAGCTAGTGATCCCAGGTGCCGTCGACGTCCACACCCATCTCGACATGGAGGTCGGGGCCACTCGTTCCGCGGATGATTTCGCCAGCGGCACGAGGGCGGCCGCCTGCGGTGGCACGACCACCGTGCTCGATTTCGCCACTGCCTACAGGGGCGAGTCGGTGGCCCAGGGCCTGGTGACGTGGCACGCCAAAGCCGAAGGCAGGGCGGCGATCGACTACGGCTTCCACATGTCGCTTACCGAGCTCACGGCACCCGCCGAGGATGTCGTCGACGAGATGTCGGAGGCCGGGGTCACGAGCTTCAAGCTCTACATGACCTACCCGGAGCGGCTGATGGTGTCGGACGATGTCATCGCCTCGGTCCTGAAGGCGGCCGGCGACCGAGGGTGCCTCGTCTGTCTTCACTGCGAGGACGACGCCACCGTGGCCCGGCTCCGGCGGGAGGCCCTCTCATCAGATCGCACAGAACCACGCTGGCACGCGTGGTCGCGGCCCCCAAGAGCGGAGGCGGACGCTGTGGCGCGCGCGGCGCGGATGGCTGCGGAGGCTCAGAGCGCCTGCTACGTCGTCCATCTCTCGAGCGCCGATGCGCTCGCCGAGGTGCGCAACGTCCAGGAGGCAGGGCAGCCGTTCTTCGCCGAGACCTGTCCCCAATACCTCTACCTGTCGGCCGAGCGCTACGAGGGCCTCGCTTCCGAGGCAGCCCGCTTCGTCTGTGCGCCGCCGCTGCGCGACCCGCAGCACTCCGAGGAGCTGTGGGAGGGCCTCGCTCGGGGCCACCTCCAGGTGGTGGCGACCGACCACTGCCCGTTCACGCAGACGGACAAAGACCGGGGGCTCTCGGGGGAGGGTTGGGCGGACTTCACCGGCATACCCGGCGGCCTTCCCGGGATCGAGACCCGCCTTGCGCTGATCTATCAGCAGGTGGTGGAGGGCCGCCTCAGTCCCGAGGCGTGGGTCGATCGTTGCTGCACCGCCCCCGCGAAGCTGTTCGGCCTCTACCCACGCAAAGGCGAGCTGGCCGTGGGCTCGGACGCCGATGTGGTCGTCTTCGACCCGGCTCAGGAGCGTCCCTTGCTGGCAGAGAGACTGCACATGAACGTCGACTACTCCCCTTATGAGGACGTTGTGGTGCGGGGCTGGCCCGAGCTGGTGCTGTGCCGGGGTCGCATCGTGGCGCGCGCCGGCGAGCCCGTGGGGGAGCCGGGGTGGGGCCGCTTCTTGAGCAGGGGGCCGAGCGGCAACCTTTGAGCACTTGAGGGGGAGGAGTCGAACGCGCGCAACGCGCCTCTGGGTACTGGATCGGGGCTTGATCGCGCTTTAACGCGCGCTTGGCTACATCGCAGCGGCCGCGGCGAGCGCGGCGCGAAGGTTCGGCAGGGGGCCGATCTGCCCCGCGATCGAGGGGTCCTGGGCACTGCCCGTACTTTCCAGAATGGAGCGGGCTTGGCGCGAGCTGAGCTGCTCGCCCGTCCGGGACTCGGTGAAGCTGGATAGCGAGGCGGCCGCGGCAGCCACCATGGCGGCCGCACTCGAGGTCCCCGCGAAGCCTCCGGTGTAGAAGGTGTTGCGTGTCCCGCCGTAGAGGTCGCCGTAGCCGGTCGTCACCACGCACTCGCCCCAACCCTGGAGATCGACTCGGCTCCCGTAGGTGGAGAAGCCGATGCGAGCCCGCGGCGCCCCCGGCCACGACTCGCATGCGGGCGCGCCTCCGGCGCCCACGACGATCGCTCCGGAGTCGGGCAGCCCGCGCGGGAAGGGGCTCCCGAACTCGGGGGCGTCGAGATCCTGTCCGCCGTTGCCGGCGGGCTCGACGACGATGATTCCGTCCGAGGTGGCCGAGAAGATGGCGTCGTAGACGGCCGGCAGCCACTCCACCGGGACGAAGCCGGAGGCGCTGCGCGCCTGTTGCTCGATCAAGAGGACGTCCCCGGCGCCGAGGCTTGTGTGGGCGAGGTTGATGGCATCGGCCAGATTCCATACGCAGGCTCCGGCCCGGTCCACCGCGGAGTTCACGAGTGTCAGCGCAGCGCGAGGGATCAGGCCCGTAACCCCCAGCGTGTCGCGATCTGCGGCCAGCTCCCCGACTACCGCGGTTCCGTGATCGTCGCCGAGGAAGGGGTCGCAGAAGGACCCGTTGTTGATCCGAAGCGCCCGGGCGCGCACTCGATCGAGATCCTCGTGTAAGAGGTTCCACCCGTACTCGACGTCTGCCAGCCTGACCTTGGCTCCCATGCCGCCGGCCGTAGCCCCTGCTGCGAGCGCGTCGATGCCCGCCGGAGCGGGGCCGCGGTAGCCCTGTCGAGTCACGAAGCTGGGGGTGACCGGGGGCGGAGGGGGCTGGGGTTCGCGGTATGCGATCTCGACGATGTCGAGGCCATTGAGCGAGTCCAGCAGCCGTTCCAGGCCGGCGGTTTCGTCGAAAGCAAGTCTGAAGTAGAGGTTTAGATCTGGCTGAGGCCGCCCCGAACGGGCCGCGATCTCTCCTCGGCGGCGGTCCAGCGCTCGCTCCGGTGTCGAGAAGAGGCGCTCGATGCGCAGATCGGGCAGGGAGCCGAACAGGCGTTTCAGGGGGGCGAGGTCGGCGGAGTGGGAGCGGAGCTCCCCGCGGCGCAGCCGGATCGCGCTCCCGGGCCGGAACTTCACTTGGACCCGGGCGTCGGAGATTTCCGCCGAGGCCGCTCCAGCTTCGCGAGGGGGCGGCGACAGCAGCGAAGCAAACAGGGCTAGAACGGCAACGGCGAGACCCAGCCGGGCAGGCGAGCGCAAAGTCGCGAAAAACTAGCACCCTCCGAAGTGATTCAGATTTGCATCACTCTCCGTGCACTCATTCGCAACGCACTCCTTCTTTTTGGAGCCCAAGGAGCATGGAACATGCGGCTGCGGAGCGCCTCACGACAGACCGCAGGCGTCAACGGCTGAAGTGGCCCGAAACCGGTGAGTGTGCCCAGCGCTTCCCAAGGATGAAGCGCGCTTGCGAGGGCAGCTACCGCCTCGACCTCTAATATTCTCACGTGCCCGAGATCCTGGAGCGCTCCACCCCCTCCGTCCTGACCACCGAGGAGCCGTCGCAGGCCCCGCTCGAGGTCCATCGCAGGCTTCCCTCCTACGAGGTCACTCCGCTGGTCCGAGCCGAGGCGGCCGGGCTCGGCGCGCTGTGGATCAAGGACGAGTCCAGCCGCCTGGGCCTCCCATCGTTCAAGATCCTGGGTGCCTCCTGGGCCATCCTGCGAGCGCTCAAAGGGCGTCTCGGAGACCTCGGGCCGTGGAGCGACGCCGATGAGCTCGCCGCTCTGCTCGCGCGCCACGGCCCCCTGACGCTGGCCGCGGCAACCGACGGCAATCACGGGCGGGCTGTGGCGCGCATGGCTTCTCTGCTCGGGTTCCGGGCCCTCATCTTCGTTCCCGAGGGCACGGCCGCGGCCCGGATCGATGCCGTCGAGTCTGAGGGGGCCGAGTGCGTGGTGGTGCGGGGCGGTTACGACGACGCCGTGAGGCGCTCGGCCGAACGGGCCTCGGAGCGCTGCCTCGTGATCTCCGACACTTCGTGGCCGGGCTACGAGGAGGTCCCGGCCTGGGTCATCGAAGGCTACTCCACGATCTTCTGGGAGCTGGAGGACCAGCTCGAGCGGAGTCCCGACGTGGTCATGGTGCAGATGGGTGTGGGAGCGCTGGCCGCCGCCGCCGTGCGTCACTACCGTCGAGCGGGCCTCGAGCACCGTCCCTATCTGATGGGCGTCGAGCCGCTGGATGCAGCCTGTGTGCTGGCCTCGGCGCAGGCGGGGGAGATCACGACCCTCGCCGGCTCCCAGCACTCGATCATGGCGGGCCTCAACTGCGGAACGCCGTCGCGAGTGGCGTGGCCCGTGGTGGTAGAGGGCATGGACGCTTTTCTCGCCATTCCCGACGAGCGGGCGCAAGAGGCGATGCGATTGCTGGCGGCAACCGGTGTCGTCTCGGGAGAAACGGGGGCCGCGGGCGTGGGCGGATTGCTCGAGCTGCTGGCAGCAGGCCACCCACGGCTCGAGGGGGCCGCCGTGCTGGTTCTGTCGACCGAGGGTGCCACCGACCCCGTGGCCTACGAGCGCATCGTGGGGGCCGCGCCGGGCGCGTAGTTTGGAACGTTCGCCGTGATGACGGCTGCGGCGTTGCGAACTGCGCTCGCGATGCTTTGTGCAGAGTCAGCCCCGCTGAGGGGGGCCGTGGCTGAATTGAACACGTCTCCCTGCGCGCTGAACCAGGAACAGGGCGACCAGAACGCATAGCGCAGACAGGCCCCCCGCAATGCCGATGCCCCCCACGGAATAGAGAGGCTGGGCGAGAAGGGCGCCACTCGCCCTCCCCAGAGCGATGGCCACCGCAAGCAGTGAGAGCAGGCGATCACGCGACTCCGCCGCCAGCTCGCTCACGAACGGGATCGTTGCGACGATCGTCACTTCGAATGCGGCGATCCATACCGCTACCGTCAAGATCGCCCGCACCAACGAGTCTCCGGTCAGCGAGAAGCTTGCGTAGGCCACAGCCGAGATCACCAGGCCGAAGATGATCATGCGTCTGATGCCGATGCGATCCGACATTACTGCGACCATTGCCTCTCCCGAGAGCTCGGCCGCAACCACCACGAGAGTAAACAGGCCTATCCCGGTGACAGAAAGGGAGAAGGTTCCTTCCAACCACTGACCATAGACAACAAAAGGGATCTCGGCTGCGGTCGAGAACAGCACCGTGGCCGCCAGCATGAGCTTCCGAGGTGAGGTCAGCGTTAGAGGGCGCGGCTCCCTTTTGTGAGGCACATCCGAGTCGATGCCCCGGAGAACGGCGAACGTTCCCGCTCCCGCGAGAAGCGTCACGAGCACGAACGGTGCCCGCCAGCTGGTGGCGGCGATCAAGAATCCCGACGCAGGAACGATGACGGCGAGGGAGAGTGCCCACGTCAGCTCGGTGATCCCGATCACCCGGCCGCGTCTTGAAAAGGGAACCCGGTCGCCAAACCACGCCTGCATCGGAATGTCGAAACCGGGCTTGGCGATGCCGACCACGACGATGCCTGCGGCGGCGACGGCGAAGCTCGAGGTGGCCGCGCTTAGAGCGCAGCCCGCGGTGACCGCAATCATGGCCGCGACCATGAGGCGACGACGGCCGGTGCGCTCCGCAATGCGCGCAACCAGAGGAGTCGTGAGCCCGCCGAGATTGCGAAGCGCCACTATCGCGGCGAGCATTGGTACGGAAACTGAGAGCCCCCGGGCGATGGCGGGCAGGAACGGGTAGACGACTCGCAGTCCGGAGTTGGCGGCGGTGCGTGCCACGAACACAGCAACCATAGCGCGCCGGATATCAGATCTCACCCGTGCAGCCCCCCCGCGCTACACCCGTCAGCCGTACCCGCCCATGGTCAAGCCGAGCAACGCCTTGCCTGAGTGGAGGCGGTTCTCGGCTTGTTGGAACACGACCGACTGAGCCCCGTCGATGACTTCGTCGGTGACCTCATAACCTCTGTCCGCAGGCAGACAATGCATGTAGATCGCATTCTCGCCGGCCCTACTCATGCGTTCCTGGTTGCAGATCCAGTCGCGGTAGCGGGCGTTTAGTGCCAGCGCCTCTTTTTCATTGGAGAAGAGATGCTCGGCCCCCCACGACTTCGGATAGACGACCTGGGCGTCTTCGAAGCCCTCGTCCATTTCCTCGACCTCGCTAATACTCCCGCCACCCTCGGCAGCGAGGGCTCGCGCTCTTTCCATAACGTGTGTCATCAACCGATACTCGGGGGGCCGCGCGATGACGACGTTGGCGCCGAAGCGGGGCAAGAGTAGGGCCAGTCCCTGCGGCACGCTCATCGGCTTGGCGTAGGAAGGGGCATAAGCCCAGGACACGCAAATCTTCATTCCCTCGAGGCTGCGCGTCGAGAAATGCTCTTCGATAGTCATGAGATCGGCGAGTTGCTGTGTCGGATGGTCCTCGTCGCACTGGAGATTGATGACGGGTGCGTTTGCGTGTTCGGCAACCGCACGCATGTAGGCGTTGCCTTCTCCCGGGACCTTGTCGTGACGAATGGCGATTCCGTGACCATATGAGGACAGGATGATGCCCATGTCGCGAGGGCTTTCTCCGTGGGCGATCTGGGACGTGTTCGCATCAATGAAGTGAGCGTGGCCGCCGAGCTGTGTCATACCAGCCTCGAACGCGTTGCGCGTGCGTGTCGAGAGGTCCAGGAATATCATGAACAGTGTCTTGTCTTCGAGCAGGCGATGCGGCTCGCGCGCCTTGAAGGATGCCTTCAGCTCACCTGAGACATCGAGCGCAACGCCGATCTCTTGCGCCGACCAGTCGGCGGTCGAGATGAAGTCCCTTCCAGTAAACGATCCCCGTTCCACACCTCTCCTTTCCGGAACCATCTCAACGTAGCCCGGACTCTGGGCGAAATGTCTTTCCGAAGCGCAAGCTGTCCTGAGCTGGCTCTTTGCCACACTAGGGCGGATTCGTGGCGGCGACCACCCGGGCGGAGCCTTGGTTGGTGGGGAGCTCGCCAGGCCAGGCGCCGCCGGCCGCCGCCGGGTTCAAAGACCTCCGGGGGGCGTTGGTCCGGCGCCTCTAGCCACCGCCATGCGCTCCCATAGTGAGGGCGTCGCGGCCCGGCACCGGCTCGCCAGCTCCTGCTCGTCAACGAGCTGGTGAACGCGGTCCTTCACCACGAATCTGCCTTGCACCATGACGTCGCGGACGTGGGCCGAGGTAAGTCCGAAAAGCAGGTGGCCGGCCAGGCTCGACGAGTCGACGGGCGTGGGCGAGTGATATTCGAGAACGACCAGATCTGCCGGCGCTCCCGGCGCCAGCGTGCCGAGGGCCGGCTCTGAGAACAGGGCGCCGGCGAGAGAGCTCGAGGCCTCGAGCCGTGCGAGCGCGAAGCCGCCCGCATCGGGGACTCCTGCAGCCCGAGCTTGCAGGTAGCAGCTGCGCGTCTCTGCGAAGAGATCCCCATCGATTCCGTCGGTGCCGAGACAAGCGCGCTCGCCGAAGCCGGCGGCGGGGGCATAGCCCACCGCATTGTTCAAGTTCGAACGGGGGTTGTGCGCGGCCCACGCTCCGGAGGCGCGCAGCGTGACCAGATCCGTCTCATCGAGATGGACGCCGTGGGCGATGAGGTCGCCTTCCTCAACCGCTCCTTCAGCGCGCAGCCGCTGCAGCGTGCGCATCTTGTATCGAGCGATGCTGTCTCTCTCGTCGAGCTCGTCCTCTGAGGCGTGGATGTGAAGAGGCAGGCCCGCGTCGCGCGCTTCGCCGGTAAGAGACGACATCGTCTCGGGCGAGATCGTGAACGATGCGTGCGCTCCCATCATCGCCCTCAACATCGGGGAGCTCTTAGAGCGGTTGAAGCGCAGGTTCTCCTCGAGCGCGGCCGTCGCGGTAGCAGGACCGTGGCGGTCCGAGACCTCGAAGCACAAGGCAGCGCGTAGTCCTGCTCGCTCGAGCCCGGCGGCGACGGCATCCAGTGACCCTTCGATCGCCGAGTACGACGCGTGATGATCGACGATCGTGGTGGTTCCGCAGCGAGCGGCCTCGACCGCCCCGCACATGGCGCTGAGCCCGATGTCCTCGAGCGTCAAAGCCTGATCCAGGGGCCACCACACCTGCTGAAGGATCTCGAGGAAATCGCGCGGCACCCTGGCCGGGCCCGGCATCCCGCGCGCCAGCGCCGAGTAGAGATGATGATGCGCACAGCACAGGCCCGGGATGATCAGGCAGCCGGAGCAATCCACTCGCACGGCCCCCGATGCCTCGCCGCCGATGCGGCCGTCAGAGACCACGAGGTCGGTCTCCTCGACCACGCCCGAGAGACTGCGGGCGATGGTGCCGCCCGCCAGAAGGAGGCTCAGCGGCGCGCGGCTCGGGGGTGGGCGGCGCGGGCCGCTGCGGAATCCTTCATCGGCAGGCGGGTGCGCCACGACCCGTCGAACTCATGCAGCGCACCGGCGACCGCTCCGGCGGTCGGCACCAGGCCGATCTCCCCGACCCCCTTGGCGCCGTAGGGTCCCTCCGGTTGTGCCTCCTCGATGAAGATGCACTCGACCTCGGGCATTCCCTTCGCCGGGATGATTCCCTGAGACTTGAGCGTTCCCGTCTTGATGTAACCGGCTTCAACGACCAACTCCTCGGTCAGCGAATGGCCCAATCCCATGTGAATCGACCCTTCGATTTGGCCCTCTAGGAGGTTACGGTTCATGACCTTGCCGACGTCGTGCGCAGCGATTACCTTCTCGATACGGCCGGTTCCATCGAGGACTACCACCTGCGCGCCCCAACCAAAGCAGATGTGCGAGCGTTTCAGATCCTCTGCATCCATCGGTTGAGTCAGCTTCAGCTCGATCTCGCCGGTGAACTCTCTTCCCGCGAGATCGGCCAGGCGGTCTCCGTTCAGCTCCGCCTTGAGCTTGTCGCACGCTTTCTTGACCGCAAGGCCTCCGAGAAAAGTACCTCTCGACGCGGTGGTTTGCCCGGTGGCGAATTCGCGCTCGGTATCGACGCGTGCGCTGAGGTGCTTTAGCTCGAGTCCGTACGAAGACAGTTCTTCCACCACGACCTGTTGCAGAACGGTGTGAACTCCCTGACCCATCTCGGTCCACGAGTGACGCAACAGTATCGAGCCGTCGTCTTGAACTTCGAGCGAGGCCCGGCCGTACTCGGGCAGGCCGTTGCCCACGCCGACGTTCTTGACAGCGCACGCAACGCCCGCGTGTTCTGCGCTCTTGTAGGAGTCTTTGACCGCGAGCAGGCACTCCTTGAGCCCCACTCCCTCGCCGAGCACCTGTCCGGTGCCGAAGACCTTGCCCGGCTCGAGCGCGTTGAGAAAGCGAATGTCCCAGCCGTCGATCCCGACCTTCTCGGCGAGCCTGTCCATGCAGCCTTCCATAGCGAAATTGGCTTGGTTCGACCCAAATCCGCGCATCGCCCCGCACGGGGGGTTGTTGGTGTAAACGGCGTGAGCTTCCACCGAGACATGAGGAACTTCGTAGGCGCTGCACGAATGCCCGCAAGCGCGCTGCAGCACTTTGTCTCCTACGCTGGCGTAGGCGCCGGTGTCGCCGACTATGCGCGCTTGGAGCGCGCTAAGGACGCCTTTGTCATCACAGCCAAGGGTATAAGTCATGCGCAGAGGGTGGCGCTTGGCGTGCATCCTGATCGACTCGTCGCGTGAAAGTGTCAGCTTCACCGGGCGGCCGACGGCGCGTGCCATGACCGCCGCCTGGCCGTTCACTCCAAGGTCCTCCTTGGCCCCGAAAGCTCCCCCGTTCGAGATCAGGGTGACGTGAACGCCTTTTTCCTCCACGCCCAGAAGCATGGCGATCTGCCGGCGGTCGTCCCAGATGCCTTGGCCTCCCGAGAGCACCCGCATGACTCCATCTTCGTCCCAGGCGATCGATGACTCGGGCTCCAAGAAAGCATGCTCGATGAACTGCGTCTGAAAAGTCTCAGTCACGACATGAGCTGAGCTCGCCAGCGCCTGTTGTGCGTCTCCGCGGTCGATTTGGTAGGACTTGAGTAGGTTGCCGCCGGAGTGAAGCGGCGGCGCATCCTCTTGTAGCGCCTGCTCGGGATCGGTGACCGGCGTCAGTACCTCGTAGTCGACCACGACGGCGGCTGCGGCGCGACGCGCGGCGTTGCGTGATGTCGCGACTACTCCTGCGATAACGTCGCCTTCGCAGCGGGTCGTTTCGCCTTGGGCCACCATCACGGGCCAGTCGGCGACGATCGCGCCGACCGCCCGCTCGCCGGGAACGTCTTCGGCGAGCACCACGCGCACTACTCCATCCATCGCGGCAGCCGCCGATGAGTCGATGGACTTCACGACCGCTCGAGGATGTTGTGAGAAAGACAACGCGCCGTGAAGCAGCCCGTCCATCGTGATGTCGTGAATGAACGGCTTATCGCCCAGCGTAAGCTCAAACGCTTCGTACTTGGGCGTACGCGAGCCCAGACGCCCGGAGAAGTCAAGCTGCGGTGGCTGCTCGCCCTGCAAGATGCGACCCGCCATATCGATTGCATCGATGACTTTGACATAGCCGGTGCAGCGGCACAGGTTGCCGGCCAGCGCGCGGGCTATTTCGTCCCGGCTAGGCTGGGCTTTCTTCCTGAGTAGCTCGCTCGCCTTCACGACGATCCCGGGTGAGCAGAAGCCGCACTGCGAAGCCCCCGTGGCGGCGAAGGCATGCGCAAACGCGTCCCGCTCGGCCCCCTCCAGGCCTTCGAGTGTCACGATCGACTTGGCTTCAAAGCGCTCTGCCGGCTGCGAGCAAGCGACGCGCGCCTTGCCGTCGACGATAACTGTGCAGGCTCCGCAGTAACCCTCGGGCTGGCAACCGTCCTTGGCGGCTCGCAGGCCCATTTGATCGCGCAGCACGTCGAGCAGGGTGTCGTCCGACTGGGCTTCTACCTTTTCTGCGCGGCCGTTGACGTTGAGCGTTATCTCTCTCATGACAGACCCTCCAGAGCGCGCGGGAGCGCGGCGTAGTAGGCGATCGAGGCCACCAGATGGTCCACGGGACATTGATCGAGGACGGTGTGGGCCCACTTCTCCTCGCTCGGGCCAAAGCCTATCGTGGGAATCCCGAGCTCACCGGCCGAGGACACTCCGTTGGTCGAGAACGTCCACCTGCTCGTCGCGGGCTTGCGCCCCAGCGCCGCCTCGCCCGCGGCCAGGCCCGCCGTCACCAAGGGGTGGTCCTCATCGAGGGTCCAAGTCGGATAGTACTTGGCGGTTTCGAGCACAAAGCCAGTATGAGACGGCTCGGCATAGGTCAAGATCTCCACACGAGCTCCGTCCGCGAGAAGATCCTGTATCTGCTCGAGCGCGAGGGCGCGCGTCTCGCCGGCGGTGAGCCGCCGGTCGAGGTAGATCGCGCAGGAGTCCGGAATTGCGTTCAACGACGCAGTGTCGCATTCGATCTTGGTGGTGGCGACGGTGCCTTTGCCAAGAAAGGTGTCCTCGGCTAGTCGCTCGTTGAGCGAGTCGATGGCCAGCACGATCGGAGCCATGTGGGTGACGGCGTTGTCACCGCGTTCCGGCGCGCTGGCGTGTGAAGAAATTCCCGTGGTCACGACTTTCATTTCCATGCGCCCGCGATGGCCGCGGAAGACGTCGAGGTTCGTGCACTCTCCCAGGACCACCGCACGCACATCGGGGATCGTCTCTTGCAACACGTAACCGAGGGCAAGACCGTCGCAGTCCTCCTCCATGACGGTGCCGACGATGAACACCGATACGTCTGCCCCGTCGAGTCCCCGCTCGGCCAGAACTTTGCCGGCGTAGACCTGAGCTGCCAGGGCGCCCTTGTTGTCGGACGCGCCGCGCCCGAACACGATGTCGTTCTCGAGCTTGCCCTCGTAGGGATCGTGCGGCCACGCGCTGGGGTTTCCCACTCCGACCGTGTCCATGTGCGCATCGAGCACGAGCCTCACCGCGCCGTTGCCGACTCGCCCCACCGCGTTGCCCATGGGGTCGATGAAAGCCTCGCTGTAGCCGAGCATTCTCATCTCGGCGACCACGCGCTCGGCGACCTCCTTCTCCCCACAAGAGGGGGACGGCAGTCTGATGATGTCCCTCAGGAACTGAGCGACCTGTTCGCGATAGGCCTCAGCCGCTTGCAGATACTCGGTCATTCGCTGATGCCGAAGGCGTCGATCATCTTTTCGACCTTATCCGCCAGAGGATAGAGAACCGGGCAGGTGGCGCCGTGGTCGAGATACTCGTTCACCTTGGCGCGACACTCGGACGCGGTCCCTGAGGCGGTGACCAGCTGCACGACCTCGTCGGGGACGAGCGCAGCAGCCTTTTCGATCTCGTCTCGAGTTGCGGGCCAGTGCAGAAGCGCGTTGATCTCTTGGATCAGCGACTCATCCACTCCCGAGGCTTTCATGATGTGCGGCTGTTGTCCCAAGTACTGGGTCAGGAGCAGACGGCTGCGGTCAAGGGCCGCGTTTCGGTCTTCGTCCAAGGAGCAAACGATGAGTTGCGGCCGGTCGAGGTCCGCTAACGAACGTCCGGCGCGCCGGGCTCCCTTGTCGAGGGACTCGAGGGCATCGTCGTTGTAGGAGGGGGACACCATGTAGTTCAAGAGAACGCCGTCGGCGATCTCCCCGGTCAACTCGAGCATCTTGGGCCCGGTGGCGCCGATGAATATGGGGATAGAGCGCGGCGAAGTATCTCCGTGGACGACATCGATGCGGACCTCGTCGAGGTGCACGAATTCACCCTGGTAGGTGACCTCCTCGAGCGTGAACAGTGCGCGGCACGCCTCGACGGTCTCACGCATGCACAGCAGGGGTTTTTTTCTGCGGATTCCGACCTTTGATGCCAGGGGATCCCACCAGGCCCCCAAGCCGAGGATGATGCGGCCCGGGGCGAGGTCGTCCAGGGTTACGAAGGTGGCCGCCAGAAGGCCCGGATTGCGAGTCCAGGTGTTGACTACCCCGGAACCGACCACGAGTCTTTGTGTGGCGGCGGCATAGGCCGCCATCGGCACGGTCGCCTCCCTGACGAGACGAGACTCCGCCTGCCACACGGCCTCGAACCCCCTTGCCTCGGCCCTGCGACAATAGTCGAGCGAGCGGTCCAGGGCGTGCTTGTCCTGAAGGTAGAGGGCGACTCGAGGGGGCCGCGCAGCGTCGCCCGGGGAGGCGGTCATGGCGTGATTATCCGAGCGCCTCCGCTATCAGTCAATGGCTCGCCGAGCGCAGCAAGCCTCAGGCCTGCGTCCAGGATGGTTTACCGTCCGGCGAGCAGCGATTGTTGCAAAGAATCCGGACGCTGTGGCGCGCGCCACAGCGTTGCGCAGGGGCGGGAATCACGCTGGGCTCATGCGAACGAGATACGTTTCCGCAGCACTGGTTGCTGCGCTCACAGTTGTGCCCCTCGGGCCTGTCGTTGCACAACAGCGGTCGGCGTCTGGGCCGTGGCTGATAACACCGGTTGACCAGGCGATCTCCCGCCACTTCGAGGCTCCCTCCTCGGCCTTCGGCCCGGGCCATCGCGGCATCGATTTCGGGGTCGCTCCGGGGACTCGCGTGCGCTCGGCTGCGGCCGGAACGGTGAAGTTCGCGGGTGTGGTGGCAGGCAGGCTGGCCGTGACGGTGGCACACAACGGAGGTCTCGAAACCACCTATTCGATGCTTTCGGAGGTCCGGGTTTCCAAGGGGCAGGAGGTGGCTCCGGGCCGCTTCGTGGGGGTTTCGGGCAGCGCCCACAACGGGCAGGGAGGCGGCCTCCACTTCGGCGTCAAGCTGGACGGAGCCTATGTCGACCCGGTCCTGTTTCTCGGCCCCCTGGATCTTTCTGCGGCGGTCCATCTCGCACCAGTGGTGGAGAGCGATGGCCCATCCGGAGCCGTCCGGACGGGCTCGAGCTCAGGCGCCGGCACCCATTTGCAGCCGTGCCGCCGTCCCACGACTCTCGATCGGCTGCCGCCCCCACCTAACGACAATGTGGCCGTCGCCGTGGCGGGGATCGGGAGCGAGACCGTCGCAAGCGTCCCGCTGCTCTATACGAGCGCCTTCGGCCCCGAGGCGCTCGGCTATGACCCCGACAAGATCTACTACTTCTCCTACGCGGGCAACAGGGGGCCGCGAGATCATCTCCCTTACGACCGCAGCGCCACCTACGGCAGCCTGAACCGAGCGGGAAGGGGTCTAAGGCGCCTGATGGCCGGCATCGGCCGAAGCCATCCCGGTTCGAAAGTTGATCTTTTCGCTCACTCTCAGGGAGGGCTTCTTGCCCGGCTCTCGCTCGAGGGCCTGGTCGGAGCGTGGACGCCGGGCCTTCCGCACATCGAGCACATGGTCACGCTGGCCACCCCACACCGGGGGGCCCCAGTGGCGAGTCTGCCGTCCGCGCTCGAGAGCTCGTCGCCTGCAGGTCGTCTCGGCGCTCGCCTGGTTCTGGATTTACTCGGCCGCTGGGCTGCGAAAGGAGGGCCGATCCCGGATCCGAGAGCGCAGGCGGTGCGGCAGCTGGCGCCCGGGTCCGGCGTGATCAGACGGCTTGGGAGTCACGACACCGCCTTCGGGACCAAGTTCCTCTCCCTTTCCGCCGCGGGCGATGTAGCGGTCCCCACTTCTCGCTCGGACCTCTACGGCGCGACTCAACACGTCGTCGGTCCCGGCGGGCTCAACGCTCATGAAGCGATAGTGCGCTCGGACTCCGCACGTGCCTACGCCTACGCGTTCCTGCGCGACGCGGCCCCCGGCTGCCGCTCTTCGTGGGAAACGCGCGGGCGGTTTCTGGGGGGGGCGATCGACTTCATCGAGAGCCACCTGGGCGGCCTCTACCGGTGGCTCGACGACGCGGCCGGAGGAGGCGCGGCGCGAGCCGTCTCCTGGGCCGCGAGCACGGCGTCGGCGGCGGGAGTCCGACTTTGGCGGGGGGCGAGGAGCACGGCCGGATGGCTGTCGTCTGCCCTCTCGCAATAGGCCGCACTGCCTAAAGGATGGAGTGCTCGGAGAGCGGTCGATCTCAATCTGCGACGGACAGGTAGCCGGCCAAAAGAAAGAGCCCTCTCCGTCGGGGGGGATGGGCGGATAACGGAGAGGGCTCTAGGACCCGGGGGACGAAGCGGGGCCCCGATCCCGGGGGCCAGATTGTTTGGCTCTGAATGACATTGTGAAGTTTTTCACATGAGATTTCAAGCGAGAGAGGGGCAGAGAACGGTCCTACTTTTTGTTTCTTGGATACAAAACGTGAATAGGGAGCGCCTCGCCTCTAGCATGCCCTCATGGCCCTTCACAAACCGCTGTTGGATAGCTCCGAGCTGAACCGTCTCCCGGTGGACGTTCCAGGGCTCGAGGACGACTTCGATCGGGTCGAGGTGCGCCGCAGCCAGCGCCGCAAGAAGACGATCTCGGCCGAGATCGTGGGCCAGGCCTTGGTGGTATCGATCCCCCACAAGCTTTCCCGAGCCGAGGAGCAGGAGTGGGTGGCCCGCATGGCAACCCGGATATCGGAGCGCAGGCGCCGGGACCGGCTCAACTCGGACGGCGATCTCGTCCGCAGAGCTGCGGAGCTAGCGGACTCTTACCTCGACGGCGTGCGACCCGCCCAGATTGCCTGGGTCCCGACCCAGAAATCGCGCTGGGGGTCGTGCTCGGTGGCCGACGGCGATATCCGGTTGTCGTTGGCTTTGGCCGACTATCCGCCCTGGGTGAGGGACTACGTCATCGTCCACGAACTGGCGCATCTGACCGTGCCCGACCATTCCTCGCGTTTCTGGCGGCTCGTCAACCGTTATCCGCTCACCGAGCGTGCCCGAGGCTTCCTCATTGCGAAGGGGGAGGAGGAGGGATAGGAAGGGGGAGGAGGAGGGATAGGAAGGGGAGGAGGAGGGATAGGAAGGCCCAAACCGGCGAAGAGATCCTGGACTCAGCCGTAGGGCTCCAGCTTGGGCCGCTGCGGCGCCGCCTTGGTTTTCCAGAAGAGAAGCTCGGAAACACCCGCCCGCTCGAGAATCCCCACTGCGAGGCCCGCTCTTACGCCGAAGCCGGCGGCAAGGGCGACCAGCCCCTTGTCCCGGAGCTCCTCCGCGCGGTTCCAGAGCAGCTCGATTGGAATGCTCATGTCCGCTTCCTCCAGGACGCGGCCCGGGTCGGAGATGTCCAGCACCAGGGCGTCGGGAGCTTCGTGACCCTCGATTACCTCGGTGGACGAGGGAGCGCCGTGGACGTTGATCCACGCGTTGACCCCGTCCTCGAGCGCTCCCAGCACGGTGAAGCCCTTGCCCCTGAGAGACGCAGCCGCATTGTTGAGGTTGGCGTTGGGAGCGTCCAGAAGGATCAGGGGCAGGCTCAAGGGAATGCAGTCTCGGGCCCGCCCTGCCATACCTGGCCCGAACTCGTAAACAAGCCCTAGAGAACCGGGGATGTGGACTTCGAGGTACGAGTCGATGGCCCTGAGGTCGACGTAGGAGGCATCTTGTCCCACCAATTCGTCGGCCCTCTCGAAGCTGAGCTGGCGCAGCGTGCTGATCGGCATCGGCGTATCCATATCAGAAGGGCCGAGGGATACTTGACTGATGGCGCCTCTGCTCCTGGTCCTGTTGTTGGTCGTTCCACTCGTCGAGCTGTGGGTCATCGTCTCGGTGGCGAGCTCCGTGGGTGTGCCGGAAACCATCCTATTACTGGTAGCGATTTCTGCAGCCGGAGCCTGGCTGCTGAAGCATCAGGGCCTGGCGACGTGGCGCCGTCTTCAGCAAAGTCTTCAGCGCGGCGCGATGCCGGCCGAGGAGGTCACGGACGGGGCCCTGATCCTGTTCGGCGGCGCGCTGTTGTTGACTCCGGGATTCCTTACGGACCTCATCGGGCTGCTCCTGCTGCTGCCCCCCTCGAGGGCGGTGGTCAAGAGAGCTTTCCGCAAGGCGTTCGCGCTGTGGTTGGGAAAAAAGACTGGCTTCGAGACCCGGCGCCGGCCGACAGAGGCGAAGGTAGTGAGGGTGGAGCGGGTCGGGGGCCGCGCCTCTAGGGAGAGTCCTTCTCCTCCTCCTCCCTCCTCCTCCCCTGTTGATCCCTCCTCCTCCCTATCTGACCCGTCTTCCTCTCGCGACGAGGGCGGTTCTCGGGATAGAACCTGACGGGCCCCACCCATCCCTGCTCGGGATAGGGGGCTCGACGGAAGTCCTCTGCAGGGCGGCGAAAGGCGTTGATCCGCACCCGTAGGGCGTCGGGAAACTCCTGCTCGTGAACTCGGCAACCGGCGTCTCGGGCCGCCTCCATGGCCTCATCCATCGTGGGGTACACCCACCTTCTCCAATTGCCCGAGGGGGCCACGAGCACCGCTTGGGCGGCGCCCATACCGGTGCGAATGACGACGGCCTCGACCTCTTCCGCTTCACGCGCAACGAACTCTTTGGGCGAACGCGGAGCGCGCACCGGATCCGAGTGTCGCTCGAACGGCCATGCGCGCTTCACAAAGGCAACGTTACCCGATCTACCCGGCCGCGGCCGGGTAGTGAAACGCGCGTTACGAGCGCACGACTACCGATCCGGTGGTTAATCGCGCGTTACGCGCGTTTGAGTCGCTCGCCAAACCGGCCTCGGGCCGGATAGCTCAGATGACGAGGCCCCCGTCGACGCACAGCACTTGGCCGGTGATGTAGTCGGCGTCCTTTGAGGCCAGGAACACGAACGTGGGAGCTATCTCCTCCGGTGTCCCGTAGCGTCCGAGCGCAAAGCGAGCGAGCCTCTTCTCCGCCATGTCAGGGTCTTTCAACAACGGCTCGATCATGTTCGTGAGCGCGGCCGGCGCAATCGCGTTCACGTTGATCGCCAGACGCCCGAGCTCTTTGGCCCACGTCTTCGTGAGTCCAACCACACCCATCTTGGCGGCCGCGTAATTCGACTGGCCCGCGGCCCCCATCAGCCCGGATGCAGAAGCAACATTGATTATCTTTCGATGCAACACGCGGCCTTCCTCGGCCTCTGCCTTTGCGAGAGGACGCCAGTGTCGAACGAGCGCGCGCCCGCAGGCCCATGTGCCCTTGAGATGAACGTTTAGGACCGTGTCCCAGTCCTCCTCAGACATGTTGTGCAGCATTCGATCGCGCAGCACACCCGCGTTGTTTACCAACACGTCCACAGTGCCGAAGGCCGACAGAGCTTCTTCCAAGAGAGCGTCGGCGCTATCGACGCTGCCAATGGGGGCCGCGTTCGAAACGGCCCGGCCCCCATCCGACACGATTGAGGCAGCAGCCCTTGCCGCAGCATCTTCATCGATGTCATTGACGAGAACGCTCGCTCCCTCGGAGGCGAAAGCGCGCGCAACGGCTAGGCCGATGCCGGCGCCGGCACCGGTGACGATGCAGCCCTTTTCTTTCAGTCTCGACACGCCGGATGCCATGATTGGCACATCCTACGATCCGCTCTCCCATCCGTTAAGCTCGAGTGATGGACCGATCCAAGAAGACACCCCTGACGCAGAATGCCTATGACCGCCTCAAGGCCGAGCTCGCCTTTCTCGAAGGCGAAGCGCGCGAGAAGGTCATTGGAGATATAGCCACCGCGCGCGCCCACGGGGACTTGAGCGAGAACGCGGAATATCACGCAGCCAAGGACCAGCAAGGCCTTCAAGAGGCCCGTGTCCGTCAGCTACGACAAATGCTCGAGAGCGCCGAGATCATCGAGGCTCTAGACGACGGAATCGTCAAGCCGGGCACGATCGTGACGATCCGCTACCAAGGTGACGACGAGCCCGAGTCCTACTTCTATGGACTGCGCGAAGAGAAACAGGGCGGGTACGACGTGGTCACCCCGGACTCACCGCTAGGCCGAGCGCTGTTGGGGCGCACGGCCGGCGAGACTGTTACCGCGACCGTGCCGGCGGGTGAGCTCAAAGTGGAGGTCGAAGAGGTGCGGGTCCCGGCCTAGGCGCCCGTCACGAACTTATCGTCACATTCGAGCGGCCCTGCATCACCGATGGCTGCGTTCCACGGCTCCGCCGAGGTCGGATCGGGATTCAATCTGTCGCTCACGTGCCTTCCAGGTACGCCTCGACTCCTCGGGCCTTGCCCACGGCTCCACCGGGGTCGGAATTGGGATTCGATTCGGCGCGCAGGATCGCTCTCGGTGTCGGCGCTAATTTCGCCCCGGACCACCACGGGCGCTGATCCCCTGTCTCCATACCGCGCCGACGCGTACTAGGTCCCGAGCACGCTCTAGCTGCTCGCGGTCGAGTGCAACAAGGTCCGCCACCATGCCCTCGGCGATCACGCCCCGGTCGTGAAGCCCGAGATGCCGGGCCGCATCCCGAGTGGCCGCCGCAACGATGTCGCGAGGAGTCATCCCAGCTCTCTCCATTTCGGTCACCTCACGCCGGTCGATACCGGGGCGGGGCCCGGAGTTGCCGAGGTCGGTGCCGTAGACGACTTTGCCGCCTGCCCCCAGAAAGGCCTCGAGGTTTGCCACAGCCTTTCTGAGGCCGGCTCCGTTGAGTACAGAGAGTGTCGGCACAACTGCCATCTCCTGGGACACCATGCGCTCGATGAGCTCCGTCGGAATGGCGTCCGAGCCCATGAGCATGTGTGCAAGCTCGTCCATGCCCGCATCGAGCGCCTTGACGAGCTCGTCGATTCCCGCCACGTGGCCGGTGACTCCGAGGCCTCGCTCCCTTGCGGCGGCCACGATGGCCTCGAGTGTCGACCGGCCCAGAGTCGGCCCCACATCCGGATTGAGCGCCACCTTGATGACAGACGCGCCTCTGTCCGCCTGCTCTGCAACGGCCTGCTTTGCGTCGCCGGGTGAGGCCACGACCCGGCCGGTGGCCCTCGGCGCCCACGCCGCTCTCATCGGATAGCCTCCCGGAGCGGTAAGCATCTGTCCCGCCGCCAGTAACAAGGGGCCGCTCTCGGGGGCACGGGAGCTTTCAACGAGGGGCCAAATCAGATGCGGAGGCCACGCCAGATCTCGGGCGGTCGTGACTCCGTTGACGAGCAGGCTCCGGGGGTCATAGAAGCCGATATGGACGTGGCAGTCGATGAAGCCCGGAACCAGGGTCATGCCGGAGGCATCGAACACGCTGGCGGTGGGTGGAATCTGCACGGAGGATGAGGGGCCCGCCGCGGCGATCCGGCCATCCGAGAGCGTGACGACGGCGTCCGGTACAGGGGTGAGGAACTGCCCGAGCAGAGCGGTTGCGCCGGTAATCGCGTCCATACGCAGCAACCTTGGCCCAAGAATCATTCTCTAGGGTTGCTTTCGGGCCAAACCCGCGAATTTTGCGCAGATTCGCGCCCGTAGGGTGAGTAGCGTGAAAAGGGTGGTGCTTGCCGTTGTGGCCGTGGGCCTGATCCTCGGGGCTGAGGTCCTGGCCGCCATGCGCCGCGACTACCTGCCGACCGAGCCTGCGCTCGAGATTGCGGGCGAGTTCGGGGCTCCTACCGGCTCCCATCTCGAGCTCGTCGTGCTGGGCGACTCAACCGCGGCGGGAGTCGGCGCGGGAACCCCGGCGCACGCTTATCCGACCCTCCTGGCACGGCGCCTGGCGCAAAGGGGCCGCAGAGTGCATCTGACCGGGTTGGGGGTGTCCGGAGCCAGGGTCGAGGACGTGCTCGCCGAACAGGCGCCGGCCGTCGGAGCCCTGACTCCCGACCTCGTCTTCGTGGGGATCGGCGCCAACGACACTCTTCACCTGACGCCTCTGCGCGACGTATCGGCCGACATGGGCAGAATCCTCGACCTGCTGCTCGAGAGCGGTGCGACGGTAGTCGTTGCGGGTGCCCCCGACATGCGCGCAGAGGCCTTCTGGGAGCCGCTGCGCTCGATCACGGGCTGGCGCGGCCGCCGGGTGGCCGAGGCCATCGAGGCGGAGGCACGCAGCCGGGGTGTTCCGGTGGTGCCTCTGGCGGAGAGGACCGGAGGTTTCTTCGGTGCCGACCCCGAGGAGCATTACAGCGCCGATCTCTTTCATCCCGGCCCCGGCGGCTACGAGCGATGGGCCGATGCCATCTATCCGGTACTGGAGCGGGCGTTGGCCGAGGAATGATCGATCCACGCTTGAGTGAGCTTGTAGAGGCCGCCGATCCTGCGGGTCTCCTGAAGGCGGTCGACGACCTCGTCGCCATCCGCTCGTGGGACGACATGATCTCTTTGGCCGAGGCCTGCGAGGATGCGGTCGAGCGCGGCAAGCAGCTGTGGTCGATCGCCCAGCACATCGATTACCGCCTCGCTCTCGAGGCGCCCGGAGAATACGCAGCGGCTGTGCTACAGCCCGGTGTGGCCCGCTTCGCCCTCGGCCCCCTCACCGAGGTCTGTGCCTCGACCCATTCCTGGCAGGAGCTCTCCCCTCATCTCGACGAGCCGCGCAGCGCGGCCTACGTGGCTCAAGAGCGTGTTCTCAGGGGTGAATTCTTGGAGGGGGAGGAGAACGCCCATCCCGAGATCCTGGAGTTGCCCCTGCGGCTGCTGAGCTTCGAGCCGACCTACGCACTCGCCCGCTACGCCTCGAGTTATGTGGAGGTTGCCGAGCCCTGGGATCCGCCCACCACTTGGCGCGACGTCGACGGCTCGGCGGGCTCTTCGCTCGAGGACGATGAGCTCGCCGATGCTTTGCTGGACCTCGTGCGGCCGTGGACGTCTGAATCGAACGGCTCCGCGGACGTGGCAGTTGTGGAGGGGAACGCTGCCGGCGCGGTGGTCGCCCTGGCCGGCTCGCACGCTAGGCAAGTTCCCCTTGCTGCCGACGAGGGCATCCAGAGGGTGGCGTGGGCGGCCTCCAGCGGAGGAGCGCACGGACGTAGACGAGGCGCGGCCTATGGGCGCTTCGCGGCCTGGTACCTGAGCACGCTGGCGTTGGGTCTCGAGTGGCCGGTGAACCCGTCGGAGCTTGCCGACGCGCTGCCCGATCTCTCCTGGTACCTATGGGATGAGGGCACGCCCGAGCAAGGCTGGGTGCTGCGGCTGGCATTGGAGCACAGGGTGGACGGCTGGGCCGCGGCCCTGGCGGCGCGCGACGAGGCCGAGGACGAGGTCGCCGCCACGACTGATGCCGGGCCGCGCTGACGGGCGCCGGGCGTCAATCTCGAGGTGGCGAAGCGGACCGAGGACATCTGCACACAAAAAACTGTGGGCAAAAGCGGACCGCGGTCATCTGCCACCGTCAACCGGGCTCGGTGGCTCAGAATGCCCGGCGAGAAGGGTAGCTCCACTACATCCGGCCGAGAAGCTCCTTCTTCTTGTCCTCGAACTCGGCCTCAGTGATTACGCCCTGGACCTTCAGGCGCGCAAGTGCCTCGATTTGCTCGGGGATGCTGTCGCCCTCGGGGGTGGGAAACGGCTGTCCGTAACGCAGCATCCTGTTGCTGTTCTCCTCGGTCGCCTGATAGATCCTCAGCTGCACCTGCTCGGGCCTTTTGACGTTGGTGATGCGAGTCTGCCCCCGCTCGCCGGCGGACTCGATCAAGAGATCACCTGCCCCTACTACCCTCTCCAGAGCCGACTGCGCAAAAGCCACGTCGTTAATGCGTTCGAGCGGTATCTCGGTCGCTTGTCTCGCGATCACGCCGCGGCGGGTGATGAGCCGATCGGCGGTGAGCACGAACAGCGTGTTACTCCACTTCAGCAACGGAACGGCGGAGAGGAAAAGGAGCGCGACCAAGGCACCGACGGTGATTGCCAACCGGGCCGGGCCCGAATCGACCAGGGCTCCCAGAGCGATCCACGCCAGCGCGATCAGAGCTGCCCAGAGCAGCGCCGGGACGACGGCAACCCAGTGTGGCCTCAGCTCGAACACGATGCGCTCGTGGTCGGCGAGCAGGGCGCGCGGAAATGCCATAGTCACCCTAAGTTTCGCAGGTGGTGACGGTCTCAGCGCGGCAGGCGTCTGTCCCCTCGCCTCCATCGGCCGAGTCCGATCCAACACCCCCTCTGAGGTCGTCGTCACCGGCTTTACCGGAGAGCTGATCGTCGCCAGAGTTGCCCCGGGCACGGTCGGGGGCCGGTCCTGCGGTTATCACGTCGGGGCCGCCGCCGCCCTCGAGACGATCTCGGCCGAAGCTTCCCCTCAAGGTGTCCGCTCCGCCTCCGCCGCGCAGGCGGTTGGAGGCATTGTCTCCCGAGATGACGTCGGCCTGTGGGCTGCCCAGGACTCTCTCGATCCCCTGCAGGAAATCTATGCCGTGGCCCTCTGCAGTGCCCGCCGCCAGATCAACCACAACAGGGTTCGGAGATCCCTGAAAGGTTGCGAGATCCTGACCGTCTCCGCCCCTGAGGAGGTCGTCGGAACCATCGCCCGAGAGCTTGTCCCGGCCCGCCCCCCCACCGACTTGGTCGAACCCTGCGCCCCCCGCAAGCTCGTCCTTGCCCGAGTCCCCCTGGAGGACGTCGGGGCCGTTGTCGCCCGAGACGGAGTCGCCGCCCGGGCCCCCGAAGAGATCGTCGGGGCCGCCGCCGCCCGAAAGGAAGTCTCGGTTGGGGCCTCCGATGAGGGAGTCTCGGCTCGCGTTGCCGAAGAGCGTGTCCTGACCCTTGCCTCCGAACAGTGCATAGGGGGCCGAAGGGTCGGCGCCGGGCGCATCGCGACCCACGCCACCGAACAGGGAGTCGTTGCCGAGCCCCCCGTCGAGGTAATCGCGCCCTTCGTTGCCCTCGAGCAGATCTCCGCCTCCGCCTCCGAAGACGAGATCGTTGCCTGCCCTTCCGAGCAACCCGTCGAGCGAGGGACCCCCCACGATCTGGTCGTCTCCCTCGCCGCCCGAAAGGCTGTCCCGGCCCTCGTTCCCGAACAGGCGGTCACGGCCCCCTCGCCCGCACAAGAGATCTGCACCCTCGAGGCCGAGGATGACGTCGGCGCCGCCCCTCCCGTCGATCACGTCGAATCCGTTGGTTCCCTGAAGAGTGTCGGGGCCCGGGGACCCGGTGACGGTCGGCTTCATGCCGAAGCACAGCGAAGCGCGGGCGTGAGCGCCGGAAACACCCGGTGCCAGCGCCAGCACGAGGGACGTGGCAAGAAACGCGGCGCGAACCGCCACGGCAGCACCGTTCTTGTTCAAGGCAAACCCCCCTCGTTACATGTTTACGCGTCCTTGCGCGCTGTTCTATTTATTCCTTGGCGTTTCCGAATTACAAGGACTTTTGCGCTTCACGAGGGCATTCGCGCGAAGTTTTCTTGGTCGAGCGTTGCTCTGAGCCTGAGTAGGCGGACACCCTGTTGGGCTGAGTCGGCGGACACGGTTGGGCGCGCAAGCGAGCCCGGGTCGTCCTGCGCCCCCATAGGATTGGGCGATGTCCATCGATCGACCCGCAGTGGATCACGTTGCACGGTTGGCCCGGCTCGACTTGAGCGAGCAGGAACGCGATCGCATGAGCGCGGAGCTGGCCCGGATCCTCGAGCACGCCGAGCTGATCCAAGCGCTCGATCTCGATGGGGTCGAACCGACCTCACACCCGCTCCCGCTCGTGAATGCCTTCCGGCCGGATGAGGCCGGGCCCTCCCTGACGGCCGAGCAGGCGTTGAGTGGGGCTCCTCGGGAGGAACGGCGCTGCTTCAGGGTGCCTCGAATAATCGAGGAACCGTGAGTTCCCAAGAGCTGTGCTTCATGTCCGCCACAGAGGCTGCGGCAGGGCTCTCCTCGGGCGAGTTGTCATCGGAGGAGCTGACCGCCGGGGCGATCGAGCGCAGCACTGCCCTTGATCCTCGGCTGGGCGTCTATCTGCAGGAAACCTACGAGCGCGCTCTCGAGGAGGCGCGCTCATCCGACGAACGGAGGGCTAACAAACGCTCGTGCTCTGCATTCGACGGAGTGCCGGTCGCCTACAAGGACATCTTCGTTACCAAGGGCGTCACCACCACAGCGGGGTCCCGCATCCTCGAGGGGTGGGTTCCTCCCTACGACGCGACCGTCGTGGAGCGATGCAAGGGGGCCGGGCTGCCGGGCCTTGGAAAGCTCAACCTCGACGAATTTGCGATGGGATCCTCGACCGAGAACTCCGCCTATCACACGACGCGCAACCCCTGGGACGATCAGCGGGTGCCGGGCGGTTCCAGCGGAGGCTCGGCGGCGGCGGTGGCCGCGGGCATGGTTCCGTGGGCGTGGGGCACCGATACCGGGGGATCTGTGCGGCAGCCTGCATCGCTGTGCGGCATCGTCGGCGTCAAGCCGACCTACGGGCGAGTTTCCCGCTACGGAATCGTCGCCTTCGCGTCCTCTCTGGATCAGGCGGGACCCCTGGCAAGAACGGTTGAGGACGCGGCCGCCTTGCTGCAACTCGCGGCCGGCCACGACCCCCGGGACTCGACCTCCATCCCGCAGGAGGCGCCTGACTTCGCCACCGGCATGGACGGCGGAGTCCAAGGACTACGCATCGGTATCGTGACGGAGTTCTCGACCGATGGCCTTGCCAAGGGCCTCAGGGACAGAGTTGAAGAGTCCTACCTGCGGCTCGAGAAGCTCGGTGCAACACTTGAAGAGATCTCGCTGCCCTCGTTCGAGCATGGGATATCCGCTTACTACTTGGTCGCTCCGGCCGAGGCCTCTTCCAACCTTGCTCGCTACGATGGAGTGCGCTACGGGCTTCGATCGGACGCCGAAGACATCGTGGCGATGACGTCTCGGACCAGAGATGAGGGCTTCGGGACAGAAGTCAAGCGACGCATCATGCTGGGGACCTATGCGCTGTCGGCCGGCTACTACGACGCCTATTACGGAAAGGCCCAGAAGGTTCGGACCCTGACTATCGCCGAGCTCGAGCGGGCGTACCAGAACGTCGACCTGATTGCGTGCCCGAGCTCACCAACGACCGCTTTTCGGATCGGTGAACGCACCGACGACCCTCTCGAGATGTATCTCTCGGACATATTCACGGTGCCCGTAAACCTCGCCGGAAACGCTGCTATCAGCGTACCCTGTGGCCTGTCGGATGATGACGGACTTCCGGTGGGACTGCAGCTGGTGGCCAAGGCTCTAGACGAAGCCACCATGTTCAGAGCCGCTTATGCATTCGAGCAGGATCTCTCATGGGCGGGCTCCGAGCAGAGCAGGCCGCGGTTGTGAGCGTGCAGGTGAGAACAGACGAGATCTACGAGACCACGGTCGGGCTAGAGATTCACGTAGAGCTATCCACACAATCGAAGATGTTCTGCTCCTGCGCAGTCGCCTTTGCGGGCGAGCCCAACACGCGTACTTGCCCGGTGTGCCTTGGTCTTCCCGGCTCTCTGCCGGTGGTCAACGAGAAGGCCGTCGATTCGACCATCAAGATCGGCCTAGCGCTCGGTTGCGACGTCGCGCCGCGCTCGATCTTTCATCGTAAGAATTACTTCTATCCCGACATGCCGAAGAACTACCAGATCTCCCAGTACGACCTTCCCCTGTGTACGAGCGGGCACCTCGATATCGTAGGCGACTTCGGGAGATCGGCGGTGGGCATCACGCGCGTCCACCTCGAGGAGGATACCGGCAAGTCGCAGCATATGGGCGGGACGGGGCGCATAGCCGATTCGAGTTACTCCCTGGAGGACTTCAATCGGGCCGGGACTCCTTTGGTGGAGATCGTTACCGAGCCCGACCTGCATTCGGTCGAGGAGGCGCGCGTGTTCGTGACCGAGCTGCGTGGTTTGCTCGAGTCCTTGAGAGTGTCGGATGTGCGTATGGAGGAAGGCTCCTTGAGAGTCGATGCCAATGTTTCGGTTAGACGGGTTGGGGAGACCGAGTACGGCGTCAAGGTCGAGGTCAAGAACATGAACTCGATTCGCTCGGTCGCAAGGGCACTGGCTTACGAGGAACAGCGACAGCGCGCCGCGCTCGATGCCGGCCAGACACTCGTCCAGGAAACCCGACACTTCAACGAAAAGACGGGCGAGACCTCGACGTTGCGCAGTAAGGAGTACGCCTTCGACTATCGGTACTTCCCCGAACCGGACCTCGTGCCACTCGAGCCCTCAAAGGAATGGATAGCGGGCATTCGAGCCCTGTTGCCTGAGCTGCCGGTCGAGAAACGAGCGCGCTTCTCGCAACAGTACGGACTGACTGAGGCCGATGTCTCGCTGCTGACTTCGAGTACGGCTACGGCCGAATGGTTCGAGGCCGCCGCCCGCGCCTACAAAGGCGACGCCAAGAAGGTCGTCAACTGGATCATCGCCGACCTCTACGGGCTCTTGAACGAAGCCGGCATCGAGCTCGCTCGATCGCAGATCGCCCCTGCTCAATTGGCGGCGCTCGTGGAGATGGTCGACGCCGGTGCCATCTCCGGAAGGCAGGCGAAGCTGGTTCTCGGGGAGATGTTCAAGAGCGGCGATGATCCCCGGGAGATCGCTTCTGCTCGTGGCCTGGAGCAGATGTCTGACACCGGAGCGATCGAGGCCGCGGTCGACGAGGTCATCTCCGAGCAGACGGAGGCCGCCGACAAAGTGCGGGCCGGAAACCTCGGCACGATCGGTTTCCTGGTGGGCCAGGTGATGAAAAGGACGCGCGGACAGGCCAACCCCAAGCTGGTCAACGAGATTCTCAGAGACAGGCTGGTGCAGTGATCACGATCGACACGACCGGTGTGCTTCCCGCTCCTCCCGAGGTGGTGTGGAAGCTCATCACCGACTGGGAGCACCAAGGCGACTGGATGCTCGAGGCCAAGGACTTCAAGGTGCTCACCGAGCATCGTGAGGGAGTCGGAGTCGAGGCCGAAGCAACGGTTTCCATCGGCGGTATCAGCACGCGCGATCGCGTACGAGTGAGCGGCTGGGATCCGCCTCAGCGGCTCGAGATCAAGCACGACGGTTGGGTTTCGGGCCGTGGCGAGTTCAAGCTGACGCTCGTCGGGAAGGACCGCACGCATGTGTTCTGGCGGGAGGAGCTGAACCCGCC
>JACDAL010000170.1 GCA_013695465.1 Actinomycetota bacterium
AGGAGGGCCGCTCGCAGGTTTCTCCCGGTCCAAGCAGAGCGCGGTGGTTGCCCTTGTAATAGACCGGCGCCTCATACCAGTAGGCAGGCACTTCTTCCCGGCGCCGAGCAGCGCCGCGCACGACATGTTCTTCGAAGGCGAGAAAGTCGCGCAGCGATGAGATGGCGTCAAAGGGGCACAACCAACTCACAGCCAAAGGCGGCGATTCGGCTGATGCGACTGTAACCGCGTCTTGGACCGCCGAGAGCATCTCCGGACCCGCCTCGATCAGCGCCTTCGTCGAGTAGAGCCATGGGGGTCGCGACGAACTCAGCTCCAGCCACGCGGCCTCGAGATCAACCGGGCCCCGTTCATCGATGGCGACCGCAAGACGAGCTTCGCCGTCGGCGCGGGCATAGCGATAGATGCGCAACTAGTCAGTTGTCGAGCAAGCCCATGCCGCGGGCCCACGACGTCTCGTACTCTTCGATGCTCACGGCTTCGGCTTCGGGGCTCAGCTGCAAAGGGTTCTCCGTCTCCACCATAACCGCCACCTCGTCGGTGCGAGTCTTGGTCTTCGATGCCTCGATCGCAGCAGGCTGCGGTCCGTGATGCACGCCTTGAGGGTGGAGAGTCATATAGCCCTCGTCGATGCCGGCCCGGCTGAAGTAGTTGCCCGCGTGATAGAAGAGCACCTCGTCCGCATCGATGTTGGCGTGATAGAAGGGCACCTTCAGCACCTGCGGATCCTCCTCCAGCGGCCTGGGAACGAACGAGCAGATCACGAAGCCGTCGTTGGCGAAAGTGCAATGCACGGAAGGCGGCATGTGATAGCTCGGGGAGTACACAGGACGATGCTGCAGAATATTGAGCTTGGCCGGGCACAGATCGCCCTGCCAGCCGACGACGTCCAGCGGATGCCACGCAAACCACAGCGACGTGAGCTCCTGGTTGCGCTTGACCCGCACCTCGAACTCGCCTTGTTCGTCGTGAGGATCCGGCTCGGGCACTTCCAACATCCCGGGATCGAACTGCGCGTGTCTGCCCATCAAACCTCGGTCCGGTATGCGGAACTCGCCGTCACCTTCGATGATGAAGAAGAAGGTGTCGTCGCTCTCGGGAACGACCCTATGAGTCGTTCCCTTGGGAATGACAATGTAGTCGCCCTTGGAATAGGTGAGGGGACCGTAGTCCGTCTCGAACAGACCTTGTCCTCGATGAACGAAGTAGCAGAGATCGCCGTCCGCGTCCCTCAGGTAGTGAGCCATGGGACGAGCTCTGCGGCTCAAGAAGAGCCTGACCTCGTCGTTGCCGGCGATCAGCTGCCAGCTCGAGGACGCGTCGATCATGTCCCCAGGTTTCATCTCGTTGAGGTTCAGCGCGCGCGGGCGCAGCGGCCCCTCTATTCGAATCCACGCGGTGGGCGGGTGGGAGCGGTAGAGATGTGAAGCTCGTCCGAAGAACGTCTCGCGCCCATGTTCCTCTTCGTAGGTACCTTCGGGAACGGCCACATGAGCTTGGCGCGCGACCTTGCCCTTGGAGAAGACGAACTCCATCAGAGGTTCCCCCTTGCCGACTGCTCGCGCTCGATTGCCTCGAACAGGGCCTTGAAGTTGCCGGCGCCGAAGCCTCTGGCACCGTGGCGCTCGATGAGCTCGAAGAATACGGTGGGCCGGTCCTGCACCGGCCTCGTAAAGATCTGTAGCAGATAACCGTCCTCGTCCCTGTCGACCAGGATGCCGTTGCGTTGCAATGCCTCGATCTTGTCCGCAATCTCCGGCACCCGCTCCTTGGCTTCGTTGTAATAGACGCCGGGGACGCGCAGGAAATCGATACCCGCGCGTGACGCCGACTCGACGCTTCGTACGATGTCCTGGGTAGCCAAGGCGATGTGCTGAACGCCGGGGGTCTGGTAGTAATCGAGGTACTCCTCGATCTGTGACTTGCGCTTCCCTTCGGCCGGCTCGTTGATCGGGAGCTTTATCTTGCCGCTGCCGTCCCACACGACCTTTGACATCAGCGCCGAGTACTCCGTCGAGATCTCTTCATCGGAGAAGTGGCGGAGCTCGGTGAAGCCCATGATTCGTTCGTAGAACGAGACCCACTCCTGCATCCTTCCCAATTCCACGTTACCAACCACGTGATCGACATCCGAGATGCCGAATCCCGAAACGTCCGAAGAGTCCGGCAGCGATGCAAAGCCGGGCAAAAAGACTCCCGTGTAGTCCTGGCGGCTGACCAGTGAATGGAGGGTCTCACCGTAAGTAGCAATAGCCGCCACCACGATCTTGCCGTGCTCGTCCTCGAGGACCTCCGGCTCCCTAACCCCTCTCGCACCCCGCTCCACAGCGACGCGATAGGACTCCTCGGCATCGGGGACTTGTAGTGCGACATCGTGAACGCCGTCGCCGTGCCGCTTGACGTGCTCGGCGATCGCCCCCTTGTCGTCAAGGGCTCCGGTGAACACAAAAGTTATCTCGTTCTGCCGCACGCACCATGAGACTCGATCACGGCTTCCGGTCTCGAGTCCCATGTAAGCGACCGGCGTGAATCCCAGGGCCCTGTAGTAGTGAGCCGCCTGTCGCGCGTTGCCGACGAAGAACTGAATGTAATCAATACCTAGAATCGGAAACGAATCCTCATTGGTATTTGACATGGATGCACCTCCTTGTGCGATCTAGGGCGCTCATCGGCCCTCGAATTTCGGCGTCCGCTTGGAGAAAAAGGCGCGCACGCCCTCGAGGTGGTCCTGCGTGCCACCCGCGACTTCCTGAGCCAGCGCCTCGGCCTCGAGCTGCTCGTCCAGAGTATGCGAGACGGCAGCTTCGATCAGCCCCTTTGTCAGCGCCTGCGCGGTGGTGGGCCCGTGCGCCAGCTCCGCAGCCACGACTCGAAGGCGAGCCTCCAATTCGTCTGCGGCCACGACCTCTTGGACTAAGCCCAGCTCGAGGGCTTCCGCCGAGCTCACAGATCGGCCGGACAGCGCCAGCTCCCACGCCCTGGCAGTTCCGAGCATGCGAGCCAGGAACCAAGTGGCGCCGGAGTCGGGAACCAGCCCGACCTTGGCGAAGGGAAAGCTTAGCGACGCCCGCTCCGAGGCGATCCTCAGATCGCACGCCAGCGCCAGACTCGCCCCGGCCCCCGCTGCTACTCCGTTGAGCCCGGCCACGACCGGCTTGGGGGCGGCCCGCAGCTCCTTGATCAATGGGTTGTAGCGCTGGGTCAAGATCTGCCCCAGGTCCGGGGGGCGCCCGGCTTCGTAACGCTCGGCGAGGGCCGCCAGGTCCTCTCCGGCTGAGAACGCACGCCCGGCCCCCGTTATCACGATGCAGCGGGCCTCTGAGTCGGCGCCGGCCTCGGCGACTCGATCGCGCAACAGGCGGCCCAGCTCGTCGTCGAAGACGTTCAGGACCTGGGGGCGGTTGAGGACGATGCGCGCGACCCCGTCCTCGACCGTGTAATCCAGCATGGCTTCCAGCGTACCGGGCAGGCCTGCCGAGGGAGACAATCGGGCGCCTTGCGCTCTGGACTACGGGATCCGTACCCTGAGGCGCGCGGCGCGCCCTTCCCTACCGGTTCCGGGTGCGGCCGAGTGCTGGTCCAGCAGGCCTATCGCTCGGCCGACGAATCCATCACAGGGGGCCTCCGGCAACGAGGATTTGATGTGCGCACCACGCACTCGGCGGTCCTGGCAAACATCGACGTCGAGGTGGCACCCGTGCCACGGTGCTCGCCGAGCGCGCCTCTGTTACCAAACAGGCGATCGGAGAAGTGGTGAGCGACCTCGAGGGAAAGGGGTTGGTGCACCGGGTACCGGATCCCGAGGATGGCCGCGCGAAAACTGATCCGACTCACAAGAAAAGGGCACAGGTTGATGGCCGCGGCCTACGACGTGATCGGTGAGATCGAAGCCGCGCTCTTGGAGAGGACCGGGGCGAAGAACGTCGAGACAACCAAACGCACGCTCAGCGCGCTGATTGAAATCACCGAAAAAGCGAGGTAGATCTCGAACTACGGCGCATTTGCAACCCTATCGCCCGAGTGTGGAGTACTGGAACGGAGATGGCCCTACAGCTCGCACGCCGTTCACCTGAGCGGGTGGGGCCTCGGCCCCTCAATCACGAATCCTTAGACGTTTCCTGCGGCTATCGCGGCGGTCCCCTCTTCCCCACCGAGAGTTGTTCCAAGACTTGCTTGCCTTGAAGCTCCCAAGAAGGAATCGGAACCGGATAGCCGGAGGTGAAGCAAGCAGTGCAAAACGCGTCGGAAGGAATGCCGGTCGCCTCGACCATGCCCTCGACCGAGAGATAGGCGAGCGAGTCGGCCCCGACATGGGCGCGCACCTCGTCGAGACTGTCCAGCCGTGCGGCGACGAGCTCGTCTCTGTCCGGCATGTCGATGCCGTAGAAACAGGGCCAGCGGATGGGGGCCGATGAGATGCGCATGTGGACCTCACGGGCGCCGGCCTCCCTCAGCATGCGAATGATCTCAACTGTCGTGTTGGCTCGCACTATCGAGTCTTCGACCACCACCAGGCGCTTCCCCGCTATCATTTCTTTGAGCGGGTTGAGCTTCATGCGAATTCCCTGCCGGCGCATCGATTGGGTGGGCTGAATGAACGTCCGCCCGACGTAACGGTTCTTGACGAAGCCCTCGCCGTAGGCGATCTGCGAGTGTTGGGCGAAACCCTGGGCGGCCGGCACCCCGCTTTCCGGGACCGGCACGACCAGATCGGCCACCGCCGGGGACTCCGCAGCAAGACGCTGCCCCATGCGATAGCGAGATGCGTAGACGTTCGAACCCATGAGGTTCGAGTCGGGACGCGCGAAGTAGACATGCTCGAAGAGGCAGGCAGCGCTGGGGGCGTCGCGAAAACGCTCGCTCCGCAGGCCGTTGACAGAAAGCTCGACGAGCTCGCCCGGAGCGACATCGCGCACGAAGGTGGCACCGACGAGATCCAGAGCGCACGTCTCCGAGGCCAAGATGAAGCCCCCGTGCGGGAGCCGGCCGATGCACAGGGGCCTGAACCCCCACGGGTCGCGCGCTCCGAAAACCCGCTCTTCGTCCATGAGCGTGAACGAGAACGCCCCTTGCAGGCGAGGAAGGACCTCGAGGATCGCATCCCACGTGTCGGGGTAGTCGGCGAGCGCGATATGGCTCGCTACCAGATCGGTGTCGGTCGAGGCCCTCAGCGGCGTGCCCCGGCCCCCTTCGTCGCCGCCGCTCCGATCGATTGCGCGCGCCAGCTCCAAGGAGTTGACGAGGTTACCGTTGTGAGCGATCGCCACCTGGCGGCGCGGCCCCGTCTTGAAGGACGGCTGCGCGTTCTCCCAGGTGCTCGATCCAGTCGTGGAATAGCGGACGTGCCCGATCCCGGCGTAGCCCCGGAGGCTGTTGAGAACAGAGTCGTCGAAGACCTGCGAGACCAGTCCCAGATCCTTGTAGACGAAGATCGAGTGCCCGTCTGAGACGCCCATCCCTGCGGCCTCCTGACCCCGGTGCTGAAGGGCGCTGAGAGCATAGAAGAGGAGGCGGGCCACGTCCTCGCCGGGGGCCCAGACGGCTGCGACCCCACACGCATCTCGAGCTTCACCGGACATCGCTCCATGCTAGTCGTCGATTGCGACGGGGGACGGAGTTGGGCCCTACAAATCTTTTGTGGGCCTCAGGAGGCCGAAAACCGCACCGAGAGGCGCTCAAAACGCGGTTGGGGGGCCGAAGGGGTGGGTGGCGTGGGCCGCGGCGGCTTCCGCCAGCGCCACTTCGAAGCCTCCGCAATCGAGAGTGTCGCCTCCCACCTCCCCCAGGGGCGTCATTGGGACACCGAGCGCGGCAGCCGCCGCTCGCAGCCGGTCGAGGTTCTCCGGGGCCAGCGAGACCAGCGCCCGGCTCGGCGACTCCGAGAACAGCCACCGGTGTCTCTCCACCACCGGCTCTGCCGCTGTGAGCCGGAAGCCGAGTCCTCCCGCCAGCGCGCTCTCCGCCAGGGCCACCGCGAGCCCGCCGCCGGAGAGGTCGTGGGCGGAGCTCAGCAACCTTTGCGCCGCGGCTTGAGCCAGGAGCCGGTGCAGAGCCCCCTCGCGCTCGAGATCGAGGTGAGGAGGGGACCCGCCCAGCGCGCCGTTGATCACCGCGGCGTAGGCACCACCACCGAAGTCGTCCGGGTCGGTGAGGCCCAGCAGCGCGAGCACGTCGCCTCCGGCCCTGAAGGCGACGCCGACCGCAGCGGTCGCGTCCTCCAGGACTCCCAGCATCCCGATGACCGGGGTGGGATGGACTGCCCGCCCCAAAGTCTCGTTGTAAAAGGAGACGTTGCCGCCGGTGACCGGCAGCCCCAGGGCGCTGCAGGAGTCTGCGATCCCTCGCAGGGCCTCTTGAAACGACCACATCACCTCGGGCTTCTCGGGGTTACCGAAGTTGAGGCAGTTCGTTACCGCCGCGGGCCGGGCGCCGGTGCAGGCGACGTTTCTCGCCGCCTCGGCCACCGCCAACCTGGCGCCCTCATAAGGATCGAGGTGGCAAAGCCTTCCCGGCCCATCGAGCGACAGCGCGACCGCAGCGGCAGAGCCGGGGAGGCGGATGACCGCAGCATCACCTCCCGGGCCCAGCACGGTGCCGAGCAGGATCATATGGTCGTACTGCTCCCAGATCCAGCGGGCGGAGGCCCCTCCGGGAGACGCCAGCAGGGCAAGCAGACATCCGCCGAGATCCTCATGAGGATCATCGCCACAGGGCCCGGCGCGAACAACGTCGAGCCCCTCGGGACGCACCGCCGGTCGGCTCAGGAGAGGGGCCTGCGATGCCAGCGCCGCGGCCGGGATCGATGCGGCGGTCTCACCTGAGACCACCACCTCCACGAGGCCCGAGTTCGTTACCTCGCCCACGACTCTGGCCTCGAGCTCCCAGGCGCGGCACACCTCCAGCGCCTCGGGAGCACGCTCGGCGGCAACCACCGCCAGCATGCGCTCCTGAGACTCCGAGATCATGATCTCGAACGGCGCCATCCCGGGCTCGCGCAGGTGGATGGCATCGAGGTCGATACGAATGCCGGTGCCGGATTTGGCAGCCATCTCAGACGCGGGGCAGCAGATGCCACCGGCCCCGAGGTCCTGAAGACCCGAGATGATGGACTTTGCCACGAGCTCGAGCGAGGCCTCGATCACGAGCTTCTCGGTGAGAGGGTCCCCGACCTGCACCGAAGGGCGTTTGTCGGCTGAGTCCGGGCCGAGCTCGGCGGACGCGAGAACGCTGGCGCC
>JACDAL010000010.1 GCA_013695465.1 Actinomycetota bacterium
TGCTCGGGCGGGTCGTAGCGATCCTCGGCGGTCTGGGGGTTGGGAACGCCGGCCCTCACCGCCTCGAGCTGAGCTGCGAACGCCAGGCCCAGGTGCAGGGCCAAGGAGGTCAAAAAAGCCCACAGCAGAATCCCTACGATTCCGGCGAGCGGGCCGTAGGTCTGACCGAATGACTTGCTCGCGGTGAGATAGAAGCTCAACAGGCCCGTAAAAACGAACCATAGGAGCGTCGATAGAGCTGAGCCGTGAGCGAGCCACGACGCGTCCGGCTGATGGCGACGCGGCGAGTGCTTGAAGAGCAAAGCGAAGGCGGCCACCACAGCAATGATTCCGAGGGGCCAGCGCGCGAAAGTCCATACGGTGATGACCGACTTGCTGATACCGGTCGCTTGCGCCGCCTGCCCGGCTGCCGAGCCGGCCACGAAAGCGATGAAGGCGATAACCGTCAACAGTCCCGCGCTGATGGCCAGGACAAAGCCCGTCGTGTACTTGGCCAGAGTGGGACGGTCTCTCTCGACTCCGTATATGCGGTTGGCGCCGCGCTCGAGCTGACCCATGGCAAGGGTCCCGGCAACGACGGTTCCTACGAGGCCGACTAGTAGCGGCGTCGTCCCGGTTGAAGAGCCTTGCTGAAATGCCTGTGTCAGTATCTTGCTGGCCGGCCCAGGCGCAAAATCGACGAGGGCGGTCTGCGCGGCCCGCTTGAGCGCGTCCTGATTGATCACATTGATGAAGCCGACAAAGGCAATGAGTCCGGGTAAGAGAGAGAGCACAACCTGGAATGCGAGGGCGCGCGAGTGACTAAAACCGTCGGCAACCCGAAACCGCTTGAAGGCGTCCTTGGCAAGTTGCATTCGCCCGCAGTCGCGCAGGGTATCGCGTGCTTCGTCGTCCTCGAGGTGGTAAGTCTGCGGAACCGGAGACGCCGTGCTCATGAGACCGCCCCCGAAGCGCGGGCGGCCGGGACTCGCAGCTTGAGTGCAGCGGGAAGGACCTCTACGAAGAACGAGCTCGAGTCCTCGAAGACATCTCCGTCGAGCTCGAGCGGCATGGCCGGTTCCGCCGTCACATGCAGCCGGCGAGCCGATAGCGTTTGGACCCTGGGGTCATCGCCCCGGCGGCCACGACACATACGCCACAAGAGCTTGAGCCAAGCCCCCACCGTTCCGGCCCTCACGACAGCCACAGTCAGCAAGCCGTCTTCGGGATCGGCGTCGGGCAGGGCCGTGAGTCCTCCTTGCAGCTTTCCGATATTGCCGATCAAGATCATGTGTGCCTCACAAATAAGAGGCTCTGCATCGTCAACCCGCAGCTCGACGCGCCCTGCAGGCGCGCGTACATGCTTCAGTCCACTCATCACGTAAGCCACCGCCCCCAATCGAGACTTGAGTTTCGGGTCAGCATCGCGCAGCATCGCTGCGTCGAAGCCCATCCCAGCCATTATGACGAAACAACCGTAAGGGCAGGAACCGACATCGATCGTTCGAGACCCACCCGACAGCGCCACCTCCAGGGCTCCCGAGAGGTCGCGCGGGACGTCGAGGTTGGTGGCCAGCAGGTTGCCGGTGCCGGCCGGCAAGAGCGCCAGGGGAACTCCACTGTTGGCAAGGGCCGTGGCGCAGGCCATCACCGTCCCATCTCCGCCCGAGACCATCACGAGATCGGGCCCTTTTTCGAGGGCCTCTCGCAGCATTTCGGTGCCGGGATCCTTTTCCGTAGTCTCCAACCACGTGTAATCGAGCCCTCTGCCATCGAGGGCCTCCTGAGTGGCTCGCCTGCGCTCGTCCGACGCACGACTGCGGGCGACCGGGTTGAACACCACCACGACCCGGCGTATCTCGGTCATCCGCCTCTCCCCGATCGCCGGCTCCTGAAAGGCGCCAGGGCACGAGTCGATACAGTGAGCCACACCGTGCCGAGCACACCTCCGCCCATGACGTCGGTGAGATAGTGCATCCCCCGGTACATCCTAGAAGCCCCCACCGCGAGCGGAACGACAATTGCCACCAGCCACAACAGCACAATGGCGGCGCGGTTTCGCAGATGTCGCGAGGCAATTATCGCGACGACCCCGTAGAGAACCACTGCAGCCGCCACGTGGCCGCTCGGAAAGCTCGAGGTAGGAGGTGCCACATCGAGGCGATCCACCATGGGGCGATTGCGATCCACCAAAGCCGTCAGACCCAAGAAAATGGCGACCTCTCCTGCGAGAGCGGCGAGCACCAGCAGTGAGTCCCCCCAGCGCTTCCAGGCCAGCCTGGCCCCAAAGAACAGCAATACGCCCAGACCCGCAACGGTGGTCGTCTCGGCCAGATAGGAAAGGATCTCGGTGGTCTGGTTGAGCTCGCCGCTGCGGTTGCGCGCCAGATAGCGCGCCAGTCTTCGGTCCAAGCGGCCGAGAGCATCGTCCCCGAGGTAACGAGAAATCGCAAAGCCCACAAGGAGCAGCACCACGAACAACAAGAGCCCGGCCCCCACGAGAAAGACGAATGTCGACCAGCGCGATCTTCGTTTGGACAACAGGTCTTCACCTCCCCCAAATTTGCTTTCTCCGGGACGCTCGCCGGTCGCAGGTTTCGGCCAGAATCAGCTAGTAGAGACTCTAGTCTGATTCTTGGAGGCGACGTTCGAGGTCGGCGATCTGCTCGTCCAATGCATCCTTGCCCGCCCGGCCCTCGCGCCGCTCGAAGTCGACCATTCGTTGCGGGTATCCGATCACCGATGCATCGTACAGAGGTATTGAAGCCTGAGCGCAAAAGTCTTTGGCGTCGCGCGGTCCCCTGATCGCGCCGCGCCTCGAGTCCCCATAGCGATCGACCAACAATAGAGTGAGCGGCTGCGTCGCGGTGCGGGGCTCGATGTAGCCTTCGATACCCTTGCGCTCGGCCGCAAAAGCACGCAGGGGGGCGAGGTCGGGGGTTCGACCCCGACTGAAGAACCTACGGAACGAATCGGAAAAGGACATCGCTATCCTTTGCGAATCTCTTCGATGAGCTTCGGCAACAGCTCGAGTGCATTACCGATCACTCCCAGATCCGCCAAAGCAAAGATGGGTGCGTCTTCGTCCTTGTTTACCGCAACGATTCTCTTCGCGCCCTTCATCCCCACGACGTGCTGGGTCGCTCCCGAGATCCCAAAAGCTAAGTAGACTTCGGGTTTGACCGTGCTGCCCGTCTGACCAATCTGATACGAGTAGGGAACCCATCCAGCGTCGACGACTGCCCGGGTGCCTCCCACGGCCGCGCCGGGGATCACCTCTGCGAGCTCGTCCAGAAGGTGGAAGTTCTCGGCCCCCTGCAGGCCGCGCCCTCCGGCGATCACCACCGAAGCATCCTGAAGCTTGGGACCGGCCGCCTGAGCTGTGTGCCGTTCGACAATCTTGGCCCTCTTGAGATTGTCCGGCACCACGATATCGATGGCAATCGTCTCGCAGTCGCCGGGAGACTCCCCTGCCACGAAGGACTTGGGTCGAGTGAGCACGAGCTTGAGTGTTCCCTCGAGCCTCACATCCACTCTAGTGGAGCCTCCCATGATCGCCGTCTGAGCGATATCGAAGCTCGGGATGTCGACGGCGTTCGCTACCAGAGTGGCACCGGTCAGGGCCGACAACCGGCCGGCCACATCGCGCGAGTCGTAGCTGGTGGCGAAGAGAATAAGCTCGGGACCATGCTCGGCCACAAGCTGCTGCAGCGCGAACACCGCCGGCTCGGCGACGAAGTCCGAGTAGACGGGGTCGTCGGACCAGTACACCCGTGCTGCACCATGGCGGCCGAGCGCGGCAGCGACCGCAGAGGAGCCCGGGCCCAACGCGACCGCGGCCGGTTCCGGGTCCAACGCACGTGCCTTCGCCAGCAGCTCGAGCGCGCTGGGATCGATCCCGCCTTCGGTCACCTCCGCATAAACCCAGACCCCCGCCACTAGAAGTGCTCCTGCGCGGAAGTAGCGTCAGCATCCAGGGCGGCACTGCGCGGCAGATTGAATCTCAGTTCCGACCTCGGCGGATAAGAATCCCAATTCCGACCTCGGCGGAGCCGTGCCGTGCCGTGCCGTGTAACGCCGCCATCGTCGATGCAGGGGTGTTCTGGTGCCATAAGAATCCCAATTCCGACCTCGGCGGAGCCGTTGGGACCTACGCAAGGGTGCATTAAATAACCTTTGCCTCCCGCAGGAAGGCGGCGACCCTCCCGGCTGCTTCGCCCTCGTCCACGATCACCTGTCCGGACCTGTGCTCTTCGGCTTTGCTCAATTCCACGATCTCTTGCGCCGGGCGCACGTCGACGGCCGACAGGCCCAAATCCGCAAGCGCCAGACGCTCGAGCGGCTTCTTCTTCGCCGCCATGATTCCTTTGAACGACGCATAACGCGGCTCGTTTATACCCGCCGTAACCGTGATCATCACCGGCAGCTCACATTCCACGACGTGGTAGCCGGTAGTGGTTTGGCGGTGAGCTCGAAGGGTTCGATCCTTGATCTCCACCTGCGTCGCAAAGGTGACCTGCGGCCATCCCATGAACTGCGCAAGGGCGGCCGGCATCGTGCCGGTGTATCCGTCGGTGGACTCGACCGCGGCAACGACGAGGTCCGGCTTGGTCCGCTCGATGGCGCGCTGCAGTACCCGGGCGGTCGCGAGAGCGTCCGCCCCCTCGAGGGCGCCGTCTGATACAAGGATCGCCCGGTCCGCCCCCATCGACAGACCTCGGCGCAGGGCCTCGGATGAAGCTTCCGGACCCATCGACACGAGAGTTACGTCGGCACCGTGACCCTCCTTGATCTGAAGCGCGGCTTCGACGCCGAACTCGTCGCCGGGGTCCAACACGCCCTGCACGCCCGCCCGCTTCAGACGAGTGCCGTCCATCTCCATAGGGAGGTTGGGATCGGGGACGTGCTTGACGCATACGGCGATGTTCAAATAGGCCTCCTCCCAGCTCTGAAGCCTGGACGATTGGTAACTGGAGTCGGACCCCTAAAGGGTATCGGAGCGCGGAGGTTTACTTTCCGACGAACTCCGCCTGTCCCGGCCCCCGCTCGACGAAGGACGCCATCCCGCTCTTCTGGTCCTGGGTCGCAAACAGGGCGGCAAAAGCCCGCTGTTCGAGGAGCAGCCCGGAAGCGATGTCGGTCTCCATGCCCGTCTGCAGCGCTTGTTTGGCAGCTGCCAGCGCAACCGTCGGTCCATTCGCATAGACGGCTGCGATGGCGTGTGCCCGCGCATGAACCTCAGAGGGCTCGACGACCTCGCTCACGAGCCCGATCGCAAGAGCTTCAGCCGGGTCCAGGGTTCGTCCTGAATAGATGATCTCCTTGGCCCGGCCCGTGCCTACGAGCCGGGGCAGCCGCTGAGTACCACCCGCTCCGGGGATGATCCCGAGGAGGATCTCAGGCTGGCCGAGCCGGGCGTTGTTGGCGCAGACTCTCAAATCGCAAGCGAGGGCCAGCTCACAACCACCACCCAGCGCATAGCCGGTGATCGCCGCGACCGTCACGACTGGCAGTTGCTCCAGGGCGCTCAACCCCTCTTGAAATGGAGCGATGTGACGCTGGATGGCAGCGGGGTCGAGGTCTGACATCTCCTTCACGTCTGCGCCTGCGGCGAACACTTTCTTTCCCCCCCAGACCACGGCGGCCCTGACGCACGGATCATCGCGAATTGCCGAGACGCAGTCACCGAGCTCCTCGGCCAGCTGCCGGTTCAAGGCATTGACCGGAGGACGCTCGAGCCGTATCTCCCCGACCCCGTCGCTCACCTCCAACCGCACAAGCTGGCCCACCTGGTTTCCTCCTGTTTATCGTCGGTCCTCAGACCCCAAGGCTACGATGACCGACCGTGATAAGTGACTTCGAACACCGGCTTGCACATGCCCTGTCGGCGCGTGCCCCCGGCCGAAGCGAAGCCCCTGAGGCGCGGGCGGCGGCGGTGCTGATTCCCGTGCTCGAGGGCGACGAGCCCGCTCTGCTGCTGACGTTGCGAACCGAAACCGTCTCGACTCACAAGGGGCAGATCTCCTTTCCCGGCGGCTCCCTCGAGTCGGGGGAGAGCCCCGAAAGAGCCGCCCTGAGAGAGGCTCACGAAGAGACCGGGCTGGATCCCTCACAGGTGAGGGTGCTGGGACAGCTCGATCAAACCCCGACCTTCGTCTCCGGCTACGTGATCACACCGGTCGTTGGTTGGGTGGCCGGACGGCCCCTCCTCGAGCCGAATCCGAGCGAGGTCGCCACCTTGATTGTGGCGCCGATCTCCGGCCTCACCGAGGGGATTCGCAGGGAACCGGGCTTCGTGCACGATGGTTTTAACTACCCGACGGAAGCCTGGATCTATGAGGGCCACATCATCTGGGGCGTGACCGCGAGGCTGCTGCGGATGTTCCTGGGACTGCTGGCCGACGCCGGCCTCGCCGCGGCCCCGGGCGAGGCTGCCTCACCGTGGCCGGTTTGGCAGTGACCGCCGGCACCAAGTCGGACACCGCCGCAGGGGCGGGGCCCAGAAGAGACCGCTCTGACCGGTGGTGGGACGAAGTCCAGGCCATCAGAGGATCCGTCCTGGTGTGGGTGGCTCTCCAGGCCACGCCCACCCCGACCCCCGAACCCTCGCCCACCATCATCCAGGCGCCTCCTGCGGGGTCTCTCGAGGTCGTCGGGGCGGTGGTGGCGATTGTCTTCGCACTGGCGGCGGGTGTTCTCGGCTACCGCATCATTCGGGGGGGCCGCGGACTCTAAAGCAGCCGACGCCGGTCGGTCCTCGATCGCACGTAACCGCGAAAATCACCACCGATTCGGTCTTGGAACGCGCGTAAACGCGCTTAAACACTTTCTCGACCATTATCCTTGTGTTTCTGCTGTTGTTCTTGTTGCTAATGTTAGAGTTACTGGCCTCCTGCCCCATCGCGAAAGGAGAGATCGTCCATGCCCTCCGAAATTGCCTCCAGCGTCAACCGCGAGCTCGAGAGGATCGGACTCCACGTAAAGCACGCCAAGGAGTTCATGCAGATGGGCCTTCCCTATTCGGAAGACCTGCTCGGCGAGCTGACTCAGATAGCGAACATCTGCCAAAAGGCGGTCGGAAAGGTCGAGGACGACGTCAAGCGCGCGGACACGCTCGAATCGCAGGCGAACGCCCCTCATTACTTCGACGGCATCACGGACGAGGACCCTCTCGCCGTCTACACGGACTGAGGGAGCAGGAAGGTGCAGCCATGTGGCCTACACGCGTTCATGTACCTCTGGGTCAGAACGCCGGGGGCTCGGAGTAGATGCCCCAGACCTCTTTCAACGCTCCCACCATCTCGCCCAAGGTCACATAGGCTTTAGCGGCGTCGATCAGGACGGGGATCGAGTTGACCCCATCGGCCGAGGCCATCTCCTTTAGCGCCCCCAAGGCCTTATCCGCCCGGCCCTGGTCCCGATTCGAACGGACCTCGGCGACCGCCTTCGTCTGGCGCTCCTCGATCTCGGGTCCGATTATCAGGACCTCGGGGGGTGGCTGCTTGGTGTGGGTGAAGCGGTTCACCGACACGATGACCTTGCGGCCCTGCTCGAGCAACCGCTGATAGTGGAAGGCCGCGTCGGCCATCTCCTTCTGGAAGTAGGCGCGCTCGATTCCGGCCAGCATCCCGTCCAGGATGGAACCGTCGCCCATCTCCTCGATGGCCGCGAAATAGCCTTCGGCCTCCGCCTCGATGCGGTCGGTCAGGGCTTCGATGAACCACGACCCACCGAGCGGATCGATAACGTTGGCGGCGCCGGTCTCGTAGGCGATTACCTGCTGAGTTCGAAGAGCTATCTCGACGGCCTCTTCAGTCGGTAGCGCCAACACTTCGTCAAGCGAGTTGGTGTGCAGCGACTGGGTTCCGCCGAGCACCGCGGCCAGCGCCTCGGTGGTAGTCCTGATCACGTTGTTGTAAGGCTGCTCGCCGGTCAGGGAGACGCCCGCCGTCTGCGTGTGGAACTTGAGCATCCACGAGCGCGGCTTTGTCGCCTTGTAACGTTCCTTCATCCAGCGCGCCCAGATGCGGCGGGCCGCCCTGAACTTGGCTATTTCTTCGAAGAAGTCGATGTGCGAGTTGAAGAAGAAGCTGAGGCCCGGCGCGAATTCGTCGACGTCGAGGCCGCGTCGGAGGCCCAGCTCCACGTGCGCGAAGCCGGACGCAATGGTGAAGGCGAGCTCCTGCCCAGCAGTCGAGCCCGCCTCCCTTATGTGGTACCCAGAAATCGACAAGGGATGGTATTCGGGTACCTCCGAGATGCAGAACTCCATCATGTCGGCGGTCAGGCGCAAATGTGGCTCGGGAGGAAACAGCCATTCCTTCTGTGCGATGTACTCCTTGAGGATGTCGGTCTGGCACGTCCCGTCCAGCTTCGAGACATCGGCCCCTTGCTTCTCGGCGGCGGCAACATAGAAGGCGAACAGCATGGGCGCAGGCCCCGAGATCGTCATCGATGTAGTGATCGCCTCGACGTCGATGCCCTCGAACAGGATCTCCATGTCGGCAAGCGAGTCGACCGCAACTCCGCAGCGACCAACCTCTCCCTCCGACAGCGGGTCGTCGGAATCACGACCCATAAGCGTCGGCATGTCGAAGGCGACCGAAAGCCCGGTCTGACCGTTTTCGAGCAGGTACTTGTAGCGTTCGTTCGTCTGCTTGGGAGATCCGAAACCCGAAAACTGGCGCATGGTCCACAGGCGTCCGCGATAGCCCGAGCTGTAAATCCCGCGGGTGTAGGGGTACTCACCCGGAACGCCGACGCGGGGGTCGACATCGTCGGGTGAGTAAAGGGGGTCCAAGGGCGTGCTCGAGAGCGTGTCGAAGTCGACGTCGTCCCGCAGCTTGGCCTCGTCGTAGGCCTGCTGCCAACGTTGCCTGGGGTTGTCCTCCACGTTCAGATTCTAACTTTGCCGGGCGTCTCGCTCGGCGGAGCGCCGGAGAAGGCGGTCGGCGGCCTCGTAGGGATCGCAGCGCCGAGCCTCGACATCCGAGGCCAACTCGGCTATGAGAGCGGTCGCATCCTCGTCGAGGCGAGAGCGGTAGCGCTCGAGCGCGATGTCTCTGATTTCGAGCGCAGCGCGCCTGAGCCGCCTCTTGGACAGACGTTCGTCACGCTCCAGAAACGAGCGATGGCTGCAGATAGCCGCCCACAGCTCCTCGATCCCCTCCCCTTCTGTGGCTACGGTGCGAACGATCTCAGGCGTTCGCTCGAGGTTCGACAGCTCGAGCATCTGTTCCAGCTCCCGCTCGGCTTGTCTGACGCCGTGGCGGTCGGCCTTGTTCAGCACGAACACGTCCGCCACTTCGAGCAAGCCCGCCTTGGCGACCTGCACCGCATCGCCCCAACCCGGGTTGATCACCACCAGGACCGTGTCGCAAGCGTCTGCGACCCTCACCTCGGCTTGGCCGACACCGACCGTTTCGACGATGATGAGCTCGATCCCGGAGGCGTCGAGTGCCCTCATCGCCTCAGGCGTGGCCAGAGCGATGCCGCCGAGATGTCCCCGGGTGGCCATGGAGCGGATGAAGACGCCGTCGTCGGTGGCGTGGCCCTGCATCCTCACCCGGTCGCCGAGCAGCGCTCCTCCGGAGAAAGGGCTCGAGGGATCGATGGCCAGGACACCGACCGAGGTGGCGTCTCTCCGGGCCCTCCCGACGACGCGGTCGGTCAATGACGACTTGCCGGCGCCGGGCGCTCCGGTGATTCCTACGGCGTAGGCCCGGCCCGTATGTGGGTAGAGCGCTCGCATCACCTCAGCCAGATCGGGCCCACCGTCCTCGATCAAGGAGATAAGCCGGGCAAGCGCCCGCCGTTCCCCCTTCAGCACACGCTCCGCCAGCGCGCCGTGGGTCAAGCTTCGATGGCGACGACTTCTGTGACGCCTGCGACGCGCTCCCGCAAAAGTCTTTCGACGCCTTGCTTGAGCGTGACGGGGGAGATGGGGCAGCTTTCGCAGGTGCCGAGCAGCATCACGGTCACGACGCCGTCCTTGACGCCGTGGAACTCGATGTCGCCGCCGTCGAGCTGGATGGCGGGCCGGATGATCTCTAGCGCCTGCCTGACCTGTTCTTCGATCGTGGTGGCTTGGCTCACCTGCTTATCGTACCGGCACGGCGGCCGTCGATGCAGGGGCCGGCCCGACACCCGGCGACAGGGCATGGTGGCAGAAGCGAACTGTGGACATCTGCCCACGAAAACCGGTGGGTAAGGGCGAACCGTGGACCTTTGCCATCGGTTTTGGAATGGGCGGCCGGCGGCGGCCCGTTAGCGCCTGGTCTCCTTGACGAGCGCCTGGCCTCCGATGATCATCAGAGCGAGTCCCAGCGCCACTCCGATCAGGGCAACCCCCTGGGAGCCTCCGGGGGACGGTAAAGGAGACGATGACTGCGGGGCGACGACCTCGACCTCTACCACCTTAGTCTCCCGGCCTCTCGAGCCCACTGCCGCGACCTCGACGCGGTAGCGGCCGGGCTTGTCCGGGGCTCGCCAGGTGAAGCTGTTGCTGCCGGCGGAGGCGACGAAGGTCTCCGTCGCACCGGGCGATGTGCGTACCTCGGCAGGGGCCGAGAGACGCAGCGCGAAGGTGCCTTTGGCGCCTGTACGAAGCGTTCTGGGGGCGCTCACGACGGCTAGGCGGAGAGGGCGGCCGAATCCGGGAGGGGGTGAGAGCGAGGCAACTCCCGATCCTTCAAAGGAGATTGCCCAGCGACCCACTGCGCGAGGCAGGACGGTGCGGCCGTCGCCATCCTCGAGCCGAAAGGCTCCGGTTGCCTGCACGGAGTCGAGACCAGTCGCCACTCCCACCTCGAGCATTTGGGAGCCGGGAACGTTGGATACACGCGCGCCCGTGTAGTAGTGCTCAAGGATCTGCTTGGCTCCCCAACCTCTGAGGGCGAGTCCATGGGCACCCCATTGCGACATACCCACTCCATGCCCCCAGCCGCGCCCGTCGACGCGAACAGCCCCGCTCTCGGTCGAGACCTCGAAGCGGTTGGAGGGGAATGTCTCCGGGAGGCGGCCCGAGGACATCAAGGCGAGGGAGGGGTAGCGAGCCGGGAAGCGCCGAGCCGCAAGGCCTCCGAGGACCTCTCGGACCTCCTGAGCATCTCGGACGGCCCTCTCGGCCGGGCCCTCGAAGACGACATCGGGATAATGCTGTTCCGAGCCAGAGCCGATTGTGTGGACCTCGGTAAGCTCTGAACCGTTCCACCACCCCGCCTCTGAGATAAGCGAACGAAGGTCGTCGAGAGTGAACGACACCCGCCAACGATCGAGCGGTGAGGCGTCCTCGGACGGGCTGGGGACGCTCTTCAAGTAGGGAAAGTCGCCCTCGTCGGGATACGCCTGGGAGTTGTCCAGAGTGCGCCCGCCGGAGACCGAGTGATAGCGGGCCAGGATCGGCTCCCCGCCATAGATGACGACCTCACCCTTGGTCGCCGCCACCGCATCGAACCAGCGCCGGCCCTCGGGGTCCTCCAGGAGGTCGGCGCCGCTGAAGACCTGGCAGTCGGTAGAGGCGCAGATGTCGAAGCCGTAAGCCTCGGCGGAACCGGCCGGTGGCCGGCCGAGGGTCCACAGGGCATAGGTGCGAGCCGCGATCGCCTGGGCCTGGAGGGCCGCCCGCGGCCACTCGGGGGGGACCTCGTTTAGCCCCAGCAGGTAGCGTTCCAAAGGAAGCCGGTTGACCACCACCAGACCGTCGGAGGCGGCGTCAATCTCGAGCGGGCCGAAGAACCGGTGCAGACCGGCGACTTTCGTCTCGACCGGGCCTATGGGAACCAGGCGCATAGGCGTTTCCAGCGTTCTCAGTGGCTCGGCTCCAGAGACCGGCATCCATTGGAGCGCCACGGCAAACGCTAGGAGGACCGCAACGCCGCCTCGCAAGTGAGACGCGGCCGAGCCGCACCTCATGTGCTGCCGAGAGAGCGCATCCTGAGGACGCCGAACACAACCACCACCAAAAACGAGGCGAGTACCATCGCTATTCCGTAGGCCCCTCGCCATCCCCCACGCTTGGCCCTCCGGCTCCAGGAGAGCGCCAGTAGGAGGATATGAGCATGAGGACGAGGGCCGGAGCGAACACGACCATCACGACCCTAAGGATGCTGGAGAACATCACCCGACCCTACCCAGGTCTCTTAAGAGGCACAATGATTCTCGTGAACACGAAGCTTCTCGGCATCTTCATGCAGGAGCACCTCGGGGTGCTGATCGTGAACCGGCGGCTGGCCGGGCGCTGTCGTGGGAGCAATCCCTCGGGGCCGCTCGGCGGCTTCTTGGCGGTGCTCGGCGACGAGCTCGAGGACGAGCGGGTAGCGCTCGAGGAGGCGATGCGGTCCCAGGGCGTTCGCCCGACGCGGCTCAAGAACGCCCTCTTGGCCTCCTCGGAGAAACTGGCCCGGCTCAAGCTCAACGGAACGCTGTTCTCCTACTCGGACCTCAGCCGTGTCTACGAGCTCCACGGACTCTGCCTCTTGACCCAGCACAGAATCTTTCTGTGGCAAACGCTGGCGGTCCTGCCCAACACTCGGGTTCGGGCCGAACGCATGGAGGCGCGCGCCCGGCAGCAACTGGTTGTCCTCGACGAACACCGGGCCGCGGCCGCCGCCCTCCTGACCGAGCCAGCTTGACGGCTAGTCGAGAATGGCCTCTGCCTCGATCTCGACCTTCCAGCGGTCATCCACCAAGCCGGCCACTACGACCATCGTGTTCACCGGTGGCGACTCGGCGAACACCTCCCCGTGAGCGTTGCCCACAGCCTCGGTATAGGACGCGTCGGTGATGTAGACGCGCGTCCGCACGACGTGGCGCGGCTCCCCCCCCAGCTCGGCCAATGCCTCGAGAATGATCTCGTAGCAGCGCCGCGCCTGCACGCCTGCGTCGGCATCGCAAGAGTTGTCGGGCCAGATGGGGGCCGTGCCCGCGACCAGCACACGATCATCCGTGCGCAGTGCCCGGCAAAAGCCGAAGCGGGCCTCGTAGGGCGAGCCCGAGAAGACCCGCCGTCGCTCACTCATGGCGCTAGCGCACCATTCCTAGAGCCCCGAGTCGTAGTCGAGTCGCGCCTCGATCTGCCACAGGTTGCGCCGCAGGCAGGAAGGGCACAGGGCGCTGTTGCGCCCGTGCTCGGCCACGAACTCCGTCCATCCCAGCGGGGCCACGCCGTTGCGGCGAGGAGCAGAAACGCCGCACGATGCGCATTGGACGCGGTTGCGCAGGTTGAAGGACGACTCCCCCACAGATTCCTCTCGGTCTAACAGCAGGGCTCTTCGCTGCTCACATGCAAAGAGTCATCCTACGGGCAATCAGGCTTAGCTCTCGAAGCCGGCAACTCGCTGTTGAGCGATCCCTGCGAACCCCTCTGCCGACAGCTCTCCGGCCGCCAGGGCCCGAAGTGCGGCCGCCACCCCCTCATCCGCGGCAAAGAACTCGAGTGCGATGTTGTCTGGGTCCCGAAAATTGAGATGGGAGCCGAACTCCATCTCTCGCACGGGAGTGTAAGTAACGACCATGGCGTCGAAGCGCTCTTCCCACGCGGCCAAGTCTTCTCTGCTCACCGCAAAGCTGATGTGATCGAGTCCGGTATTCAACTCCGAGAACGGCCGGCCCCCACTTTCGTTGTGTCGGTGCAGGCCGAGGACGAACCCGGTCTTCTCGTGAAGGTAGAGGCGAGTGTCACCAAGGTCCATGAGCATCACGAAGCCGAGCACTTCGGAGTAGAAGCGGTGGCTTCTATCCAGATCGGTAACCGAAAAGCTGGCGTGATCGACGGCCCCGAAGTCCCGCATCTACTACTGGCCCCGGCTTTCGGCGATCTCCACCCGAGCCAGCTCGATCTGAAGCTGGGCCTGGGTCCGTTCGTCCTGCTCTTTCTCGTTTCGCCGGCGCGCTTCATCGAGCCGCTCGCGTGCCTCAGCGGCATCGAGATCGGCCACGTTGTCGGCGTCGTCGGCTAGCACGATCACGTGGTAATCGTCCTGTGGGCCGGACGCCTCGAGGAAACCGCCGGGGACAAAAAACTCCTCGGAGTCCGAGCCCGACACCACCCGCACGCGGCCCGGCACCAGGGCGGCCAGAAACGGTATGTGACCGCGCATGATGCCGAATTCACCCTCTGGAGAACGAGCAACTACGAGGTCGGCCTCGCCCTGCCACACTCTCTCCTCCGGAGAGACGATCGATACCTGCATCAGAATCACATCCTTGAGTTCTTGTATCTAGCTAAACTAGCCAAGCCTAATCGACCTCGAGCTTCCGCCACTTCCGTCGCTTAGGCAGTGCACACAATAGCCCCTCTATACCCCGACCGTTCGGGCACGAATTCCTCATCATCTGGATACGCACGATCCGACCTATTGCTAGTCGCTTCCAGATCTAGCGCCGTGGGTTTGAACTCGCCGTAGTTTCCAGGTTCATACCGCCGCCTCCGAATCCTCACGGCAACATTCTCGCCGTTGTTACTGGTTGCGTATGGACTCCGGCCTGTCGCGGCCGTGGATACATACAGAGTTTCGTCACGACTTGCAGGCATGGGTAAGTTGAGCACCGGGCCGAGGAGGCCCCGCCCGAATCGCAAGCGCCCAGCTCGTCCTATGACCGCGATCAGGCCCGGAGGGGGATGGCGTGAAAGGACTTCATCACTTCACGAACCAGTGGGCGGGCCTGGGGAGCGTTTTGATTCCACGCGCCGAACGCCCCCACGGTTCCGCCGGAGGAGCGTTCAATGATGACCGCGAGAAACTCGAACGGCGCTGCCGCAGCGTTGGTGCCGTTCCCGTGACGCCATACGGAAACGTCTCCTGCCGCGCAACGGGCATCGATCCTGCCGAACCGCACGTTCCCATAGGTCTTGCCCAGGAGCTCGACGAATTCATCGTAAGCACGAGGCAGACCCCCGACGGGACCAGGCCCAAGAGAGACCACGAAGTCACGGCCTGGCCCGATTAACTTGGAAATGGGGCCTTGCTTCCGGAGTTTCCAGGCGGTAGGAGCAAGGAATTCGTAGCCGCCCGGATCGTTACGATGGCGAACGATGGCCGAACGCGTGGAACCCTTTGGTTTGGACACACCAGGACCATCAGAGGACTGGGTGCCATAGCCGGCGCGATCACAAGGTCGTCGGATGACCGGCGAGCGATCTGCGACGGGGTCGACACTGGGGAAGCGCTCGACTACCGGCGGGGCGTCCCCAGTGGAGGCTCCCCCACTCGATGGGACCGCGCGGGTAAACCAAAGGCTAGTTGCAACCGCCACCGCCGCGGCGAGGACCACGACACTCAATCCAACTCGGGAGGGTTGCGGCCGACTAACCATCTGAGTTCCCTACCTCATCGAGCATCAGCAAAAGAACAGAGTCAGGGTGAGACGACAGCGGTCGCCATCGCGGGATCCGGTGCGCGCCGGCCGCCGCGTCGGCTCCAGGCGAGTGCGGCGGCACCGCTGT
>JACDAL010000027.1 GCA_013695465.1 Actinomycetota bacterium
GTGCTTCTGCTCGGAGGGGCAGTCTGGTGGGGTCCCCTGCTCATCGTTGTGATTTGGCGAGGGGCCGACGATACTCTGAGTAGAGAAGCCATCTTCTTCAGCCAAGCCGCATTGGTGACGTTCGGTGGCGCCTATGCGGTCCTGGCGTACATTAATCAGGCGGCCGTGCAACAGTTCGGATGGTTGCAGCCGGGAGAGATGGCCACGGGACTGGGCCTGGCTGAGTCGACACCCGGACCACTCATCATGGTCACACAGTTCGTTGGTTTCGTGGCCGCCTATAGGTTTCCCGGCGGCCTGAACCCCTTGACGGCAGCGACGCTCGGCGCGCTCGTGACCGTGTGGGCCACGTTCGCTCCCTGTTTCTTGTGGATCTTTCTCGGTGCACCCTATATTGAGAGGCTGCGGGGGAACGCTTCTCTTGATGCCGCGTTGTCTGCCATTACAGCCGCCGTGGTCGGGGTGATCCTCAATCTGGCGGTGACCTTCGCCGTGTTTGCGCTGTTCGGGTCTGTTGAGATCGGAACGCTCTTGTCGATGACCTATCCCAGACCGGATCTGACCTCGATCGATCTGTTCGCGGCAGCCTTGGCGGCGATCGCATTCGTGGGAATGTTTCGCTACAAGTGGAACGTCCTGTGGATCGTGTCGGGAAGCGCCCTGGCCGGGCTGGCGTGGCAGACCCTCATCTAACCCGCCAGGCTGGCACCCTACCGCCTCATGGCGGCAAGAGTCCACGGTCCGCGTTAACCCACAGGTTTCTGTGGCCAGGCCTCCACGATCCGCTTCTCCCCCCTCGCATCGCCTTGGTTCGTCTCGTGATCGGTTTCTTCTACCTCGTATCGGGGTTGCTCGTGCCCTGCCCCCGCTGATCTGTTGTGGATCTGGTTGATGCTTTGGCAGGTGCTGGTGCTCACGAGCGACTTCCCGCGTCTCGTGATCGTCGGTCCCGGCTGTTGCCCTGACGAGCTGGGTCCTGATCCTGTGGCTCGGAGACCGCTACATGGGATGGATTGCCCAACGGCGTTGGTGGGTGACGGTTGGTATGGTTGGTCGGGAGTCCTGAGCGAGGAGGCGCAAATGAAGCTGGAAGGTATTCACCATGTGACCTGCATCACCGGCGACGCCCCCCAGAACGTGCGCTTCTATGCCGGCACGCTGGGTCTCAAGATGGTCAAGAAGTCGGTCAACCAGGACGACCCGACCGTCTATCACCTCTTCTATGCGGACGAAGAGGGCGCTCCCGGCTCGGACATCACCTTCTTCGAGTACCCGGGTGCAACCCGGGGCAGGGCGGGGGCCGGGATGATCCATTGCATCACCTGGCGGGTTTCTTCCGATCAAGCCATCGACTTTTGGGAGGAGCGCTTGTCGGCGAGGGAGGTTGCGACTGAGCGCTCCGAGGGGAGGTTGCAGTTCGAGGATCCCGAGGGCCTGGGCCTCGAGCTCGCTGTTGTCGCCAACTCCGACCCACCTCTCCGAGCGCTGCATCCGGAGATTCCCGAGGAACACGCTCTGCTTGGATTCGATAGCGTGCGCGCCTACACACGAGATCCTTCCGCGAGCGAGCCGCTTCTCGAGTCTGCCCTCGGCTTTTTTCCCGAGACGCCGAATTCTTCATGGATGATCAGGGGTGAGCAGCGAGGGTCGCTCTACTTCTACGATGAGGCGCCCACAACAGAGGGGCTCAGCGGCGCCGGTACCGTCCACCACGTCGCGTGGGCTTCTCAGATGGACGAGGTCGGGGAATGGCGCAAGCGTGCCATTGCAGGCGGCGCGCAGCCCACACCGATCATCGACAGGTTCTGGTTCCGATCGGTTTACTTCCGGGAACCGTCCGGAGTGCTGTTCGAGATCGCCACACTCGGCCCGGGCTTCGCCATCGACGAGGCACCCGGGGAGCTCGGCGAGAAACTCGTGCTTCCACCCGACTACGAGCACCTGCGTGACAAGCTGGAGAAGGTCCTTACCCCCCTCCCAGACCCGCGAAGCCTCTAGTAATCGACGGCGATGGCCGGCACGATTCCCGATCTGTTCGACGCGGCGGTTGAGCGTGCACCAACCAAGGTTTGGCTGCAATTCGAGGATTCCCGTTACACGTTCGAAGAGGCTCATGCTCACATCGCAGCTGCCGCAGCGCGTCTGAGCGATCTTGGAGTACAGCATGAGATGTTGGTAGTCGCAACGATGAGAAACTCGCCCGCGTACCTCTTCACGTGGCTGGGGCTTATGCGCTTAGGGGCGGTGCTCGTTCCCGCCAACCCACGGAGCAGTGCAGCCGAGCTGGCGGGTCTTGCCGCCCAGGTGAGACCGGCGGCGGTCGTCACCGACTCGGAGTTGGCCGGCGTCTTCGAACAGAATCAGGCGCGCATCGTCCCGGTCGAAGAGCTCGAGGGTTGCGAGCCTGCCGGCATGCCGCCTAGCGCGGCGCGGCCCGCGGATATCGCAGTGATGATCCCCACATCGGGGACTACCGGGCGCTCCAAGCTCGTGATGCAAACGCAGCGCGCCTACAGCATGGCCGGCGAGGGGTTTCCCTTCTGGCTGGGGCTAACCGAGCGGGATCGATTGATGACGTCGCTCCCGCTGTTTCACATCAACGCACCTGCCTATTCCGTACTGGGTTCGGTGGCGGCGTCGGCCGGCCTCGTGTTGCTGCCGCGCTTCTCGGGGGCCGGCTTCATCGCCTCCGCTCGGCGCTACGGTGCCACGGAGTTCAACGCCATCGGGGCGATGCTCGAGATACTCATGCGCCGGCCGGAACGCGATGACGACGCCGACAATCCGCTGAGGCTGTGCTACACGGGGCCTTCTCCCACCAAGGAAAGGCAGCTCGAGATCGAACACCGCTTCGGGCTCGAGATCGTGTGCGGGTACGCTCTCTCGGAGACTCCCTACGCGCTCATCTGGAGGAAAGGCACGCGCCCGTTCGGCACACTGGGAAGCGCCCGCCAGCATCCAACCCTGGGCGAGATCAATCGTGCACGGGTAATGGATGAAGGTCGTGAGGTATCTCCCGGCGAAGAGGGCGAGCTGGAGCTGAGCAACCCGGCCGTGATGCTCGGGTACTACGACATGCCCGATGAAACGAGGGCGGTCCTCTCGGACGGGTGGCTCAAAACGGGGGACCTGGTAAGGGTCAACTCCGATGGGACCTACACGTTCGTCGCTCGCAAGAAGGAAGTCATACGCCGACGCGGTGAGAACCTATCTCCCCTCGACGTCGAGGCCGCCCTAGAAGATCATCCCGCGGTGGTGGAAGCGGCGGTCGTGGGGGTTCCCTCCGAGCTCACCGAGGAGGACGTGAAAGCCTTCGTGGTACTCGAACAGCATGCCTCAGCATCACTCGTCGACCTGCGCGATCACGCGGCCACTGCGCTGGCCGCCTACAAGGTTCCCCGCTACTTCGAATCGGTATCGGAGCTCCCTCATACGCCGACCGGACGCATCGCCAAGCACGAGCTACCGCGCGAGCGCACCGAGTCCGAGGAGGACTTCGGCGCTCGGGCCGAGGCAGGAGCCGATCAGGGATGAACGAAGGGCCGGGGGAGTGGCTCAGAACCGAAATAGGAGGCTCGACTCGGGACTCCATAGTCGTCGGGGGCCTGGATCTGGCTTCGCAGGTCATGGGGGAGCTATCTCTCGCCGAGCTCGCCTTCTTGCTTGCGTCCGGCCGTACGCCCTCGGCCGCAGAGTCGAGGTTGTTCAATGCGGTGCTGGTGTCCCTGGCCGATCACGGCCTTACCCCCACCGCGCTGGCCGCCCGACTCACCTACACGGGGGCGCCCGAGTCGCTGCAGGGAGCCATCGCGGCTGGTCTGCTGGGGGCAGGAAGCGTGTTCCTGGGGCCGGTCGAGGACACGGCCCGCTTCCTCGGCGCCATTCTGGCCGACACCCGTTCTGATACCGATGATGCCCTGGGCGACGCGGCCGAAGTGGCCGTGGAGAGGGCGATTGGGGAGGGGCGGAGAATTCCCGGTCTCGGGCATCCGATACATAAGGAGGTCGACCCCCGGACCCCTAGGCTTTACCAATTGGCGCGCGAGACCGGGCTCGCGGGACCGCACCTCAGGGTGCTGGAACACGTGGCCGCAGCCCATAGAGAGGCGACCCGCAGGGCGCTGCCCATCAACGGGGCGGGTGCCGCAGGAGCGGTGCTCTCGGACCTCGGTTTTCCTCCCTCGTCCGCCCGCGGCTTCGCTCTCCTGGCGCGTACCGCCGGGCTCATCGGTCACCTCGCCGAGGAGGTCCGGAACCCGCTCGGCATGAGGTTGTGGAGGGAAGTAGACGAACGAGCCTCACGCGCTTCCGGTATCGATTGAACCCGGCTCCCGGAGAATCCCCTTTTTTCGGCGACCTCGCGAGGGTCTTTGCCGGCATCGGACGGGGTGAGCTGCCGCCTCCGGACGGGCTCGTGGACGTGATGCAATCGCCTGCCGGACCCAGCGATGTGGTCTGCGCCTTTACCGCTCACACGATCATCGCCGCCGGCATAGAGGAACCGGACATCCGCAGAAGGCTCCCACCCGGTGATCTCGGGGCTCCCATGGAGGCTGGGTTTCTCGTCTGGCTCGGCGAGCAACTGGGGGCGCCACCGGGCATGCTCGACATCGTCCTCGTGGCCACCGGCGACGCTCCTGCGACGAGGGTGCAGATCATGCCGCAGCGGGGAGAGTCCGTGGCCCGCGTCGAACGGGCTCGCCGTTACCGTCGCGACGTGCAGGTCTTCGGCGACTCGGACGGTCGGGGAATTGGCGTGGTCGGCAGGGGTCTCGCTCGCCGGTGGGAGGTCGCCGTGGAAGTCGAGCCCGCACACCGGGGTGGGGGCCTTGGCCGCGGGTTGTTCGCCGCGGCTCGGCGGCTTGTTCCGATAGATGAACCGCTGTTCGCACAGGTGTCCCCGGGCAACGCTGCCTCGCTGCGTGCGGTGCTCGCGGCCGGCTTCAAGCCGGTGGGATCAGAAGTCCTGTTCCTCACTCGGCCGGGCAATTCCGCTCCTGACTAACCTCTCTCATCGAGCGGGCGGGCATCAGGCGTGGAAGTCGCTCACTCGTTCGGCTTCCTCCTCCAGCTCCTTGCGGGTTTGTCGATCGAGGGGATGGAACGGTTCGACCCTCACGCCGCCCCCCTCGTGCTTCCAGGTTCCCGCCACCGCGCCGTCTACCAAGAACGTCGGTACCGAGTGTGGCGTCTTGATGTTGAAGACCAGTGAGCGGTACTTCTCGGGCAGGATCCCCGAGCGGCGGGCATGAGCTAGAAGCGTCGCATCCCACAACGGCAAGAACCTGACGGGTGCCGGCGTCTGGGGGTCGGGCAGCGGAGCCCTCATCAGATCGATCAGCTCTTCCCCGCCTTCGGTGAGAAAGCGGCGAAGCCTCAGGCGTTCTAGAACCGGTCGGAGGGTCGTGATGGTCAGGCCCGCCCAGTCGGCGATGTCCTTCGGGGCAGCGGGTCCGAAGCCTCCGAGGTAGCGGCGCACGAGCAGCTCCAGGCCCTCCTCGACGCTCGCGAGCCCCGGCCCCAGCCAGTCATCGGACGCGGCATACAGATCGGCGCGGCGCCGTTCCCAGGTGCCCGAAGGCGGAACCCGAACCAGATCCAGCCACATGACGACTCCTGCGCGCAGCTGGGGACCGACGAGCTCGTCGATCTGCTTTCGTTTGAGCGGCCCTTTGACAAGCTCCGCTCGCAGCCGAGTTGCGGCCGCCTCGAGCTCGGCGCGGTGGGGGCGGGGGCGCTGAGCTCTGAGCCACCACTCTCTGCGGACGTCTCCGATTCCTTTCGCAAAAGGCCAGTAGTCGCCCGCCGAGACGAGGTGGATAGTTGCCCGCATCAGCGTGCCCTGAACGACCGTCGCCTTCTCGAGCGCACTCGTCAGGTGGTCGCGCTCGAAGCCTTCGAGCCTGGACCACAGCCCGATGTACATCGAAGGTGCGTACTGCGCCTGCAGACCGGCCATGCTCTCGAGCATTCGGGGCAGGGTCGATTCGCCTCGTTGCAGCAACTGCTGGCGCCCGAGGACCGCCCGGTTCAGGGCACGCGTGGATAGCACACGCGCATCGCCCCGGGACTTTCGGTCTCGGGACGCCATTGCTCGATCCTCCTTACGAAGCTAGATCTGAAGCTTTGTGCGCACGATAATCCGCCCCTTGGTTCCTTCTTTTCGCCGGAACCCGCGGTGAGCTCGAGTTACAGCGAAAAGGTCAAGTCGGGCGCCGGCCCAGGCCCAGCACCAGACGCGGCTCCCATGTGAGTGCCTCCGGGGCCAGGGCTTTCACCGCGGCGACAGCGTCGTTACGGAGCCGCGGGAGATCGGCCTCGGCGGCAAGGGAGCCCAACATCGACAGCCGATAGTCGACGAACCCCTCCGCTCCCGGCCAGGGGACCGATGCGGTGATCGTTGCAACCGTGGGATCCAGACCCGCCGCAAACAGAAGGGCCTCCAGCGCATGCTCTGAACCCACGTCTGTGGTCATTCTCTCGACCGCCTCGCCGGTCCGAGAACGGGCTTGGCCACAATGGCGCTCGATGACGCCGAAGACCGCGTCGGCCGGTGGATAAGGGGTTTCTGGACGCTTCCAAGTGATGAGCGCAACGAAGAGAGAAACGCGCGCCATCTCCTGAACGGCGCGCTCGGGACTCGGGAAGTGGTTGATGCCGAATGCGGACGCGCTTGCAGCAAAGGAGTCGTTGGGGAAGGGGAGGTGCTCGGCATCGGCTTGAACCTTGTCCGGAGCGTCGTTCAGGGCGAGGACGCCTCGCGAGATGTCGAGTGCGACTGAGTTTGGGAGCCGGCGGGCCAATGCTCCCGGTCCCGATGCTACATCGAGAACGACCCCCGAGACCGACCGCAAAGAGTCGGCCAGAGGTTCGGCCAGATAACGATAGACGTGTTCGTCGGCGTACCGGGTGAATTCGGGCGCGGCGGCCTCGTAGCTCGAGGCGATGTCTCGCTTGATATCCGTCACTTGCCCTGCTCCTGGAGTCGGTGCTACTCGAGAACGCGCAGGATCGTTACGTTCGCGGCCAGCCTAGTCGTATTGGCTCTCTTTGATCCGGGGACCGTTATCACGGTCGCGGGGTTGGTGTTCCTGTTCCTCGCAACTCTGAGCGAGTCGCTGGGATCCCGCTGGAGATTGGTGATCGCAGCGACGGTTGGAGGACTCGCCGCAGGACCTACCGCGGCCGTGGGCTCGAGGATTGCAATGCGAATCGTGTCTCTGGCTGTGCAAGGGCCAACCGCGATCGTGCGCGGCAGCCCCGCCCCCGTGCCTCTGTTCGCGAGGTGGACACGCAAGGTTGGCCTTCAACGCGTCTTGGGGCAAGTCCTGAATTCTCCTTGCTGAAGCGCCGTTCAGCCTTTCAGCATCCGCTCAGGGATCCCGGTTCATTATGACGTCATCGATACAGGGGCCGAAGGGGTCGGCCCCCATTCCGAGGAAGGATCAGCATGGCACTGAATCGCAGGACTAAGTGGATCGCCGGAAGCGCTCTCGCGCTCGCCGTCATCGGCGGGGGCTCGGGGATGGCGTTGGCAAACGGCGCCGATGATAAGCCGTTGTCGGGCCGGGTTCTCGAAAGGGCCACTGCCGCCGCGCTCGAGCACACCGGCGGCGGGAAGGTAACCGAGACGGAGATCGGTGACGAAGGGGCCGCCTTCGGAGTAGAGGTTCGCCTCTCCAACGGCAAGCAGGTCGAGGTCAACCTGAATGAGAGCTTCGAGGTGACCGGCCAAGAGGCGGACGACGAGTAGCGTCCGCTCAGCAGGGATTTGTGATAGGGCGGTCACCCGGAAGGGTAACCGCCCTTCTGCTATCAAGGATTGACTCGCCGGCTTCGCGGAGCGGTGTTGATGCCCGGCAGGCACCC